>NZ_QTQM01000002.1:0-410576 GCF_003854225.1 Burkholderia sp. Bp8986
GTGAACGCGAGCGACGCGACCATCGCGGCGAGCATCCGCAGCGTGGTGCGCAACGCGTATTCGGGCAGGTTCGACGGGTCGAGCGAGATCTTCTGGGTCTGAAGGGTCCCGATCGGCGCCATCGTTTCATGAAAGCCGACGACCGCCATCGCGATCAGGCAGATGATCAGCGGAAACGCGATGAAGTCCCACCGGTTCGGCAGGACGCGCCACGCGGACGCGTTGGCGGTCCGGTTCGGATTGAAGAATCCGACGTCCATCAGGCGCCCTCCCCGGTAAGGCCGAACGAAGCCGGCAGACGATGTTGATTCATGGCAAAGCGCACGGGCGCGGTAATTCGACGCGGTAATTCGATTGATTCACGATTTCACGCCGGCGCGAGGCGCCGTGCGTGCAAGCTGCGCCCTCCGGGCGCGGCGAGTCGGGCCGCGACGGCACGACACTACACCAACCTGTATTTCAGGTTCAACCGTCCGGGGCCGGCTCGGCTCGGCGCGGCGCGCGGGCGGCGCACGGATCGTGCCCGGCACGCGGGCGAACGGCAGGCGTGCGGTGCGGAGCAGCCCGGCCGCGGTCGTGCGGCCGGCATGCAGGCCCCGAATTATGCCGTGATCCGGGCCGGCCGGGAACCCGCCCGCCGCACACGGACACAAACCATGCAGGACGTCAGCGGACGATTGCGGCGAAGCAGGTATGATCGGGGCTAGCCCCTGGCGTCGCTAGCCCCATAGCCGCCAGGGATCGACCGACCAGCGGGAGGAAGCGAATGGCAGGAAACTTGGTGATCGTCTGCCGCGATCAGGACGCCGATGCGTTCTACGAGCTGATGCAGGAGTACGGGTCGTTCCAGACCCGGCTGTCGTCGACGGCGTGGTACCTGAACATGAACGTCGTGCCGGAATCGCTGCAGGAGGAGATCCTGGAGCGCCTCGGCCGCTATACGACCGTCTATATCTTCGAGGCCACGAGCGTGACCTACAACACCATCGACAGCAACGCCGCCGAGACGCTCGGCACGCTGTTCGGCGAATGATGCCGCGCGGCGCCTGCCCGGCAGGCGCCGCATGCGCCGCTTACGCGGCCTGGGCGTGAAGTTCGTCCTTCGGCACCACGTCGAACGGGAACGTCATCGCCACGCGCAGGCCGCCCTCGGGACGATTGCCGATCTCGCACGCCCCGCCCAGCCGCAGCACCAGCCGCTCGACGATCGCCAGCCCGAGCCCGCTGTGGCCGTTCCCGCCGCGCGCGGGGTCGAGCCGCACGAACGGCCGCGTCGCGGCCGCCAGATCGCGCGGCGCAATCCCGCCGCCGCTGTCGCTGACCGACAGCACGTAACCCGCCGGCGTACGCGCCGTCTCGATGAGCACGGGCGGCGCGCCGTACGCATGCGCATTGTCCAGCAGGTTCGACAGGATCCGGTCGAGCGTCGCGGTCGGCAGGCGGAAGCCTTCGTCGGCGGCCAGATGCGTCTGGACAGCCGGCGCGTTCGGTGCGACCGCGCGATAGCTGCGGGCGATCCGCTCGCAGGCCTGGTCGACCGGCACGGGCTCGCTGCGGTCCGCCCCGCCGTGCGCGAACACGAGGAACTGGTCGACGATGTGCGACATCGAGTCGACATCGCGCACCACGCCGTCGCGCAGCCGCGCGTCGTCCATCATTTCCGCGCGCAGGCGCATCCGGGCGAGCGGCGTGCGCAGGTCGTGCGCGACGCCGGCCAGCATCACCGCGCGGTCACTCTCGGCCTGCGACACCTGTTCCACCATCTGGTTGAAGCCGTGCGTGAGCTGGCGCAGCTCGCGCGGGCCACGCTCGCGCAACGGCGGCACCGGCTGGCCGCGGCCGAAGCGCGCGACCGCGCGCGCCAGCGAGCGCAGCGGCTGCTGCAGCTGCCAGGCCGCGAACAGCGCGGCGATCACGCCGGCCGAGAAAATCGTGCCGAGCCACAGCAGCATCCGGTCGAGCGAGCGCGGCGGGCGCAGCGGCTGCACCGGCACCACGATCCAGTTGCGGTCGCTCGGCTCCTTGACCCACAGCACCGGCGGATGGCCCGGCGCGCCGATCTCGACCAGCGTGCCGGGCGGCATCCGCTCGCTCACGTCGTCGCGGAAACGCTTGAGCGGCGCCGCCAGGTTCGAATCGGCGTCTTTCGGCACATCGGGACTGTCCGGCGACACCAGCCGCACCCGCGACGGCAGCGGCTGGTCGGGCGTGCGCTCGACGTGCTGGCGCACGGCGTCGACGAGGAACGCGGCCTCCTCGACGGCATAACGCGTCTGCATCTGGTTGCGCTCGAGGCGCATCGCGAAGAACCACGCGAAGTGCGACAGGAGCAACACGCCGACGACCAGCAGCGCCAGCCGCCCGAACAGCGAATCAATGGGCTTGCGCATGGGCCTCGCCGTCGGGCACGAACACGTAGCCGCGCCCGCGGACCGTCTGGATGAAGCGCGGCGTCGACGGATCCGTTTCCAGGATGCGGCGCAGCCGCCATACCTGGACGTCGATGCCGCGGTCGGTGCCGTCGTACTCGGGCCCGTGCAGCAGCTCGAGCAGCCGTTCGCGCGTGAGCGTGCGCAGCGCGTGATTCACGAAGATCTTCAGCAGCGCGAATTCGCTGCTCGACAGCGTCGCCGGCTTGCCGTCGACCGACAGCGTGCGCGCCTGGAAGTCGAGCACGAAACGGCCGAACGCGAACGGCTCGCGCTGCTCGGGCGCCGCCGCCGACGGCGTCGCGCGGCGGCGGCGCAGCACGGCCTGCACGCGCGCGAGCAGCTCGCGCGGGTTGAACGGCTTGCCGAGGTAGTCGTCCGCGCCGAGCTCGAGCCCGACGATGCGATCGACGTCGTCCGCGCGCGCGGTCAGCATGATCACGGGGATGTCGTCGCCGGCCGCGCGCAGCTGGCGCAGCGCGGTCAGGCCGTCCACGCCCGGCATCATCAGGTCCAGCACGATCAGGTCGGGCCGCTCGCGCTCGAGGCGCTTCTCGAGCGTCGCCGCGTCGTGCAGCACGGACACTTCCATCCCCTGGCGCACGAGATAGTCGCGCAGCAGGTCTCGGAGTTCTTGGTCGTCGTCGACGATGAGGATCTGGGTAGTCATGGCTCGAAGTTTAGCGCGCGAGCGCGGAGTCGAAGAACGAAACAAAGGGGCGAAAGGGTTACTGCGGGTTACGACGCAAGGGAACTGTAATGCGCCGTAACCCGGCAGCCATCCCGCGTAACACCGGCCCGAGCACGCGCCGCTAACCTGCGTCTTACCGGATGCGGCACCCGGGTCACCCCGCGCGCCGCATCGCCGGACCCTTTGGATACAAGGAGTTTCTGAAATGTATAAGAACACTTCCCGCGTGGCCATTGCGGCCGCCACCGTGCTCGCTCTCGCATTCGGCACCGCGCATGCCGCGCAGCCCAACGACATGCCGCCGCCGGGCGGCCCCGGCATGCACCAGATGCACGGCGGCCATGACGGCGGCCCGTTCGGCGTGATCATGAAGCTGCACGACCAGCTCAAGCTCAACGCGTCGCAGGAACAGCAGTGGCAGACGGCCGTCAACACGATGAAGCAGAACCATGAAGCGATGCGCAAGAGCCACGAGCAGATGCGCGAGCAGTTCAAGGCGCAGCAGAACCAGCCGATCCTCGACCTGAACGCGATGCACGCCGCCCGCCAGCAGGCCGAGCAGCAGAACGCGCAGCTGCGCGAGCAGAGCTCGGCCGCGTGGCTAGCGTTCTACAACGGGCTGAACGACCAGCAGAAGACGACGGTCAGCACCGCGCTGAAGCAGCAGTTCGCGCGGATGGAGCAGCGTCACGAGAAGATGAAGGAACGCTGGGAGCAGCACCGCGCGGCCAAGGGCGCGTCGGCACCGGCGCAGTAAGCCGGCGGGCCGCCTCCCCGGGCGGCATCGCGGGGGACGCGGGCACCCGGCCCGCGTCCCCCGTTTCATTTCAGGCGACGTCGAACAGCAGCACCTCGGCCGCCCGGCCGCGTGCGAACGCGACCGCTTCTACCCCGGCGATCCGCGCGCCGTCGCCCGCGGCCAGCGCGTGGCCGTTGACCTCCACGTCGCCGCGCACCACGTGCACATAGGTGCTGCGCCCGGCCGGCACGGCCAATGCCGCCGCCTCGTCGCCATCGATCAGGCCCGCGAAGATCCGCGCATCCGCACGGATCGACAGCGCACCGTCGTCGCCGTCCGGCGACGCGACGAGCCGCAGGCGGCCGCGCTTCTCGTCGTCGGCGAAATGCCGCTCCGCGTAGCCGGGCCGTCCGCCCCGCTCCGCCGGCTGCAGCCAGATCTGCAGCAGATGCAGCACCCGGTCGCGCGACGCATTGGTTTCGCTGTGCATCAGCCCCGTGCCGGCGCTCATCCGCTGGACGCCGCCGGCCCGCACGATGGCGCCGTTGCCGAGGCTGTCGCGATGCGCGAGCGCGCCGTCGAGCACGCAGGTGACGATTTCGAGGTCGCGGCGCGGCTGCATCCCGAAGCCGCGCGTCGGCGCAATCCGGTCCTCGCTCAGCGCGCGCAGCGCGCCGAACGGCGGATGCGCGGCCCCGGCGGCGCCGGCAAGCGCAAAGCTGTGGCTCGATTCGAGCCAGCCTTGGCGCGTGTGGCAGCGGTCGGCGGCGCGGCGGATCTGGAACATGGGGCGGGCACTCCGGCAGGCAGATATTCTTTCTTCGGGTTTACCTGCACTGTAGGGGCGTGCCGGGCGCGCCACAATCCGCCGCCCGCGCACCGCATCGTTGCACCCGCGAACCCAATCGGCGTAATGCTCGTTGCGAATACCGCGATTGCCGCAACGCCCGAATCGAAGAATCGATCGGTCGCGCCGGATTGCCGTTTTCCGGGTATCGCGTTCGGGTAAAATACCGCCCTTTTGGCGTTCGCCCGTCCGGCGAGCGCCGTTGCCTGCGCGCCGAAACACGAATTTTGGCCGTCTAGAATACGCCGCGGCGCCCGGCCCGACCGGCCGCGAGCGCCTCCCCGGAAGTGAGCGACAAAAGGATGGAAATGAAGAAGGCCGCCCTGTGCGCCGCCCTCGCCCTCGTGGCGGGCAGCGCCTTCGCGAAAGAGTGGAAGACCGTGCGGATCGGTGTCGATGCCAGCTACCCGCCGTTCGAGTCGACCGCGCCGAGCGGCGAGATCGTCGGTTTCGACGTCGATCTCACCAAGGAAATCTGCAAGCGGATCAACGTGAAATGCGTGTGGGTCGCGCAGGATCTCGACGGAATCATCCCCGCACTGAAGGCGAAGAAGTACGACGTCATCGTGTCGTCGCTGACCGTCACGGACAAGCGTCGCGAGCAGATCGACTTCTCCGACAAGGTGTACGACGCGCCCGCGCGGATGATCGCGAAGGCCGGCTCGCCGCTGCTGCCGACGGTCGCGTCGCTCAAGGGCAAGCACGTCGGCGTCGAACAGGGCTCGACGCAGGAATCCTACGCGAAGGCGTACTGGGAACCGCAGGGCGTGACGATCGTTCCTTACCAGAACCAGGACCAGGTCTATGCCGATCTCGGCTCGGGCCGCCTCGACGCGACGCTGCAGGATGAACTGCAGGCCGACTACGGCTTCCTGCGCACGCCGCGCGGCAAGGGCTTCGCGTTCGCCGGCCCGGAGGTGAAGGATCCGAAGACGATCGGCGACGGCACCGCGATCGGCCTGCGCAAGGACGACACGGACCTGAAGCTCAAGATCAACAAGGCGCTGGCCGACATGCACAAGGACGGCACGTACGACCGGCTGTCGCACAAGTATTTCTCGTTCAGCGTCTACTCGGCGCGCTGAGCGCCGACAATACCGGGAAGCGGATGCGGGGGCGGCCCCGCGTCCGGCACGACAGGCAGTCAACCACGCGCCGCCCGCCCCCTCGCCCGCCGCTCGCGCGACGGGCTGGCCCGGCACCGTTGCCGGGGCGGACGGTCATGATACGTACGGGGCGTTCCGCGCAGCTTGGCGGGCGCGTCTTTCGCGGCGCACCGCGTGCGCCGTCCGGGACCACACCAGGGACCACATATGTTTCTACAAGGCTACGGCCCGCTGATCCTCGCCGGCACCTGGCAAACCGTCAAGCTGGCGGTGCTTTCGCTCGCGCTGTCGTTCCTGCTGGGCCTGCTCGGCGCGGGCGCGAAGCTGTCGCGCAACCGCTTCACGAACGGCGCCGGCACCGTCTACACGACGCTGATCCGCGGCGTGCCCGACCTCGTGCTGATGCTGCTGCTGTTCTACAGCCTGCAGATCTGGCTGAACATGGCGACCGACGCGCTCGGCTGGGACCAGATCGACATCGACCCGTTCCTCGCCGGCGTGCTCGTGCTCGGCTTCATCTACGGCGCGTACTTCACCGAGACGTTCCGCGGCGCGTTCCTGTCGGTGCCGCGCGGCCAGCTCGAGGCCGGCAGCGCGTACGGGATGACCAACTGGCAGGTGTTCACGCGGATCATGTTCCCGCAGATGATGCGCTTCGCGCTGCCCGGCATCGGCAACAACTGGCAGGTGCTCGTGAAGTCGACCGCGCTCGTGTCGATCATCGGCCTCGCGGACGTCGTGAAGGCGTCGCAGGACGCCGGCAAGGGCACGCTGCGGTTCTTCTTCTTCACGCTGATCGCCGGTGCGGTCTACCTCGCAATCACGACGATCTCGAACTTCGTGCTGATGTGGCTCGAAAAGCGCTACTCGACCGGTGTCCGCAAGGCTGACCTATGATCGAACTCATCCAAGAATACTGGCGCAACTACCTCTACACCGACGGCTTCCGGATCACCGGCGTCGCGATCACGCTGTGGCTGCTGGTCGTGTCGATCGGCCTCGGCTTCTGCCTGTCGGTGCCGCTCGCGGTGGCCCGCGTGTCGAAGAGGAAGTGGCTGTCGAGCGCCGTGTGGCTCTATACGTACGTGTTCCGCGGCACGCCGCTCTACGTGCAGCTGCTGCTCTGCTACACCGGCCTCTACAGCCTGCAGGTCGTGCGCGGCACGCCGCTGCTCGACGCGTTCTTCCGCGACGGCATGCACTGCACGCTGCTCGCGTTCACGCTGAACACCTGCGCGTACACCACCGAGATCTTCGCGGGCGCGATCAAGGCGACGTCGTACGGCGAGATCGAGGCCGCGCGCGCGTACGGGATGTCCACCTTCACGATGTATCGCCGCGTGATCCTGCCGTCCGCGCTGCGCCGCGCGCTGCCGCTCTACAGCAACGAAGTGATCCTGATGCTGCACGCGACCACCGTCGCGTTCACCGCGACCGTGCCGGACATCCTGAAGATCGCGCGCGACGTGAACTCGGCGACCTACATGTCGTTCCACGCGTTCGGCATCGCCGCCCTGCTCTATCTCGTGATCTCGTTCGCGCTCGTGTGGCTGTTCCGCCAGGCCGAGCGTCGCTGGCTCGCGTATCTGCGCCCGCAAGGCAAGTAAGTTTCCGCAGGACTATTCATGAATTCCCAGACTCAGAAGCTTTTCGTCGACGATCTGCACAAGCGGTACGGCGACAACGAGGTGCTCAAGGGCGTATCGCTGAAGGCGAACTCGGGCGACGTGATCAGCGTGATCGGCTCGTCCGGTTCCGGCAAGAGCACGATGCTCCGCTGCATCAACTTCCTCGAACAGCCCAACTCCGGCCGCATCTTCGTCGACGGCGAGGAAGTGCGCACCGCGCTCGACAAGACGGGCGCGCTGCGCGCCGCGGATTCGAAGCAGCTGCAGCGCGTGCGCACCAAGCTGTCGATGGTGTTCCAGCACTTCAATCTCTGGTCGCACATGAACGTGATCGAGAACGTGATGGAAGCGCCCGTCAACGTGCTCGGCATCCCGAAGAAGGAAGCTGAAGACCGCGCGCGCGAGTATCTCGAGAAGGTCGGTCTCGCGCCGCGCGTCGAGAAGCAGTATCCGTCGCACCTGTCGGGCGGCCAGCAGCAACGTGTCGCGATCGCGCGGGCGCTGGCGATGCATCCGGACGTGATGCTGTTCGACGAGCCGACGTCGGCGCTCGACCCGGAACTGGTCGGCGAAGTGCTGAAGGTGATGCAGAAGCTGGCCGAGGAAGGCCGCACGATGATCGTCGTCACGCACGAGATGGGCTTCGCGCGCAACGTGTCGAACCACGTGATGTTCCTGCACCAGGGGCGCGTCGAGGAAGAAGGCGTGCCGTCCGAGGTGTTCGCGAACCCGAAGAGCGAACGCCTGCGCGGGTTCCTGTCGGGCAGCCTCAAGTAACGCGCGCTCCTCCGCGTCGCACTGCACGAACGGGCGCCATGCGGCGCCCGTCTTGCGTTTACGCGACGTCCACCGGCGCGCCGTCGGCGAATGCGCGCAACGCGTCGCCCGCGAGCCGGTAGCGCACCCATTCGCTCTGCGGCGCGGCGCCGACGCTTTCGTAGAAGCGGATCGCCGGCTCGTTCCAGTCGAGGACGCTCCATTCGAAACGCCCGCAGCCGGTATCCACCGCGACGCGCGCGAGCGCCTTCAGCAGCCGCAGCCCGGCGCCCGCGCCGCGAAAGCGCGGCGACACGTACAGATCCTCGAGATACAGGCCCTGACGGCCGAGCCATGTCGAATACGAGAAGAAATACACGGCGAAGCCGGCCGGCTCGCCGTCGACCTCGCAGATCAGCGCACGCGCGGGCGAACCTTCGCCGAACAGGCTGTGCTCGAGCGATGCAGGCGTCGCGACCACTTCATGCTCCGCCTTCTCGTAGATGGCCAGCTCGGTGATGAAACCCAGGATCTGCGGCACGTCGGCGACGGTGGCCGAACGGATGTCGATTTGCACGGTGGGGAGCCCTCCTTCGGCCCGGACTGAAAACGAGATGCGGCGGCGCTCGCTCGCGCAATCGCGCGTGACGCCGCCCGGATCGACATGCTACGTTCACGAAACAACTGCAGGAAGTGCAGTTTCTTCATCCTGACATGAACATGATGCATCCAGAGCTGCGCCGTCTCGACCTGAACCTGCTGCTCGCGTTCGACGCGCTGTACCGCCACCGCTCGGTCGCCGCGGCCGCGCACGAGCTGGCGATGACCCCGTCCGCGCTCAGTCACGCGCTCGCCCGGTTGCGCGAAGCGATCGGCGATGCGTTGTTCGTGCGCCTCGGCAACGAGATGCAGCCGACCGTGCGCGCCGACGACATCGCCACCTGGGCCGGTGATGCGCTCGACACGATGTCGAAGGGGCTCGCCCGCGCACGCCGCTTCGATCCCGCGCAAAGCGACCGCACGTTCGTGTTCGCCGCGAGCGACTACACGGCGTTCGCCGTGCTGCCGGCGTTGCTCGCGCGTATCGAGCAGGTCGCGCCGCGGCTGCGGATCCGCGTCGTCCACTCCGACCGGAAGATCTCGATCGACGAACTCGCGGCCGGCCGCATCGACTTCGCGCTCGGCTATCACGAGGAGTCGGCCGCCGACGCACCGGGCATCGAGGATTTCGACTGGTTTTCGGACGACTACGTGGTGATCGCGAGCACCACGCATCCGGACATCCGCCGCCGGCTGACGCTCGACCAGTACCTCGCGGCACGCCACGTCGTCGTCACGCCGTGGAACGAGTCGCGCGGCGTCGTCGACTACGTGCTCGACCGGCTCGGCCTCGCGCGGCAGGTCGCCGTGCAGTTGCCGAGCGTGCTGGCCGCACCGTTCGTGATCGCGGAATCGGCACTCCTGATGACGGTGCCGAACCGTGCCGCACAGGCGCTGCGCCACGCGGCGCCGATCCGCATCTTCCCCGCGCCGTTCGAGATCCCGCGCTACACGGTGAAGGTCTACTCGCACGCGAAGCATGCGCGCACCGACGCGCACCGATGGCTGCGCGCGCAACTGCTCGACGTCCGGCCGGCGGGCGGTTGAGTTCGACGCTCCGGTGCGGCGCGGGGCGCCCGCCGCACCAGCGTTTCCGGCGCCCGGGCGGCGGCGGACCACCGCCAATTCATTACGAAATACTTACCAATTCCGCGCATCCAGCGCTTACGCTCGTGCCCCGGCAACGTCAATAGTGACAATCCTTGACCCACCGGCGCCGAATCCGTGTCTCCCTTGTCTCACAAGGGTTTTCCGGGAATCGACGGCCCCTTGGGCACCCGCTGCGCACTGTGTTGCATGGCAAATTGGCGACACGTGTTAGTCAAACAACGATTTCCATCGCCACAAAATTGTATTTTTGCTAAATTAGTAACCAAAGTAGCAAAACGAAGTTCGTGAAATGTAGTTTAGCTTCACGACACAACAAGGAGACCCCGCAAGCCGACCCGGCCGCGCGGGACCGCTCAACGGTTTTCCGTCCGCTTGCCCGCGTGCCGCGCTTACCGGCCCTGCACGAGGTCTCCCTGGTTATCCCGCTTTTCGCTTTTGCCCGGCGCTCGCTGCTCCGGGCATCTCGTGCAGTCTGGGTTGACTTTTTGACAGGGTATGGAGGAGATGATGAAGAAAGCTTTGGTCGCGGCCGCGCTGATGGCTGCTGGGGTGGTTACGGCGCACGCGCAGAGCAGCGTCACGCTGTATGGTCGCCTGGATGCCGGCCTCGAGTACCTGAACGGCCTGCAGAACGGCCACCAAGTGCGCGCGGAAAGCGGCGACTGGGGCACGAGCCTGTGGGGCTTGAAGGGCAGCGAGGACATCGGCGGCGGCAACAAGGTCCTGTTCCACCTCGAAGGCGCGTTCAACACGATGACGGGCGGCTTCAGCGGCTCGATCTGGGATCGTTTCGCGACCGTCGGCATCTCCAACGACCGCTACGGTACGCTGCTGCTGGGTCGCGAACTCGCGATCGCGAACGGCGTGTGGGACTTCGATCCGCTGGGCCAGTCGAGCTGGTCGTCGGCATCGCTCGTGCGCGGCCGCAACTGGAACAAGACCAGCAACAACGTGTCGTACCAGTCGCCGCAGTTCTACGGCCTCGACTTCTACGGCCAGTTCGCGTTCTCGAACTCGACCAGCTTCAACGGCAACACGACGGCCGGCCAGCCTGGTCGTGCAGCCGGTGCACAGGTCACGTACACGAACTCGCTGTTCCAGTTGCGCGGCATCTACGACGAAACGCGCGACAGCAACGGCCGCTTCTCGGACGTGTTCAACTACTCGCGTGAATACTTCGCGGGCCTGAACGTGTTCCTCGGCCAGTTCAAGCTGCAGGCGGCTTACCAGTCGTCGCATGCTGACGGCAGCGGCGGCCCGGCCGTCAACAACGGCATCACCGGCACCCAGCAGGTCTGGGGCGGCGTGACGTGGCAGGCCACGCCGGCGGCAGCGCTGATCGCGGCCGTGTACCACGTGAACGCCAACCACGGCGGCGGCAACGCGAACATCTACACGGTCGGCGGTTCGTACAACATCTCGAAGCGCACGCTGTTCGACGTGCAGGTCGCGACGGTGCGCAACAGTTCGACGGCCAACTTCGGCCTGAACGCTAACGGTGCAGGCACCGCCGTGTCGACGGGCAACCCGCATCCGGGCGGCAGCCAGACCGGCGTCTACGCCGGCATCCAGCACCTGTTCTGATCAGGCGCCGTCCAGAGAACGATTCGACAACACTTTCCACGCTGCTGCGAGAGGCGCGTATCGGTGCGGTACCCTCCCGGGTATCCGCACCGTTTTTTATTGGCGGTCCGGGATCGTGCGATCCGCGGCCCGATCTGCCCGATCTGTCGAACGGGCCGGATGCGGCGCTCAGACCGCCGCTTCGTTCTCTTCGCCGGTGCGGATGCGGATCACGCGCTCGACGTCCGACACGAAGATCTTGCCGTCGCCGATCTTGCCCGTGCGCGCCGCGCCGATCACCGCGTCGATCACCTGGTCGACCTGCGCTTCCGCGACGACCACCTCGATCTTCATCTTCGGCAGGAAGTCGACCACGTATTCGGCGCCGCGATACAGCTCGGTGTGCCCCTTCTGGCGGCCGAAGCCCTTCACTTCCGTCACGGTCAGGCCGGTGAGGCCCACTTCGGCGAGCGCTTCGCGGACTTCGTCCAGCTTGAACGGCTTGATGATGGCGGTGATGCGTTTCATGATGGTTGTCCCTCAATGCTCGTTTGGATGAAAAATCGCAATCCCGATTTTAAGCCGTAAGTGTAAGCCGTAAGCCGGCCGGCCGCGCACGGCGCGGCACGGCTCAGTCGAGACGTTCGGTAAAGCGTGACGTGATCGGATAGCGCCAGTCGCGCCCGAACGCGCGATGCGTGACGCGAATGCCGATCGGCGCCTGGCGGCGCTTGTATTCGTTGATCTTGATGAGCCGCGTCACGCGCGCGACGTCGGCCTCCGCATAGCCGGCCGCGACGATCTCCGCGAGCGGCCGGTCCTCCTCCATGTACATCCGCATGATCGCGTCGAGCACGTCATACGGCGGCAGGCTGTCCTGGTCCGTCTGGTTCTCGCGCAACTCGGCCGACGGCGCGCGCGTCAGGATCCGCTCGGGGATCACGTCGCGCAGCCCGTAGTCCGCAGTGCCGTTGCGATAGCGGCACAGCCGGTAGACCAGCGTCTTCGCGATGTCCTTGATCACCGCGAAGCCGCCGGCCATGTCGCCGTACAGCGTGCAGTAGCCGACCGCCATCTCGCTCTTGTTGCCGGTCGTCAACACGATCGAGCCGAACTTGTTCGACAGCGCCATCAGCAGCGTGCCGCGGATGCGCGCCTGGATGTTCTCTTCCGTCGCGTCCTCCGCGCGGCCCGCGAATTCGCCCGCGAGCGCCGCGCGGAACGCGTCGAACATCGGCGCGATCGCGATCTCGTCGTAGCGCACGCCGACGCGCCGCGCCATCTCCGCCGCGTCGGTGGTCGAGATGTCGGCCGTGTAGCGCGACGGCATCATCACCGCGCGCACGCGCTCGGGCCCGAGCGCGTCGCAGGCGACCGCGAGCACCAGCGCCGAATCGACGCCGCCCGACAGCCCGATCAGCACGCCGGGGAAACCGTTCTTGCCGATGTAGTCGCGCACGCCGGTCACGAGCGCGCGATAGACCTGCGCGTCGACCGGCAGCTCGGGCGCGATCGCACCCGGCAGCGGGCGCGCGCCGTCGAACTCGACGATCGCGTGCCCTTCGTCGAACTGCGGCATCTTCGCGACGAGCGCGCCCTCGCCGTCGAGCACGAACGAGCCGCCGTCGAACACGAGCTCGTCCTGGCCGCCGACGAGGTTCACGTACACCATCGGCAGCCCGGTTTCGCGGATCCGCGCGCGCAGGATGTCGATGCGCAGCGCTTCCTTGTTCATGTGGTACGGCGAACCGTTCGGGATCAGCAGCACCTGCGCGCCGGCGGCCTTCGCGATCTGCGCGGCCGACGCATGCCATGCGTCCTCGCAGATGATCACGCCGTATCTGACGCCGTCGAGCTCGAACACGAGCGGCTCGGTGTCGGTCGCGAAGTAGCGCTTCTCGTCGAACACGTCGGCGTTCGGCAGATCCTGCTTGCGGTAGGTGCCGACGATCTCGCCGCCGACGATCAGCGACACCGCGTTGTAGGTGTCGGCCGGCGGCACGCCGCGCTCGATCGGGCGGTTTGCATTACCATCGACGGCTGGCGCGTGCGGAGCGCCGCCCGACGGACCGCCGCCCGCGCTCCGCAACGGATGGCCGACCAGCACCGCGAGCCCGTCGAACGCACGCAGCGCATCGGCGAGCGCGTCGAGCGCGGCCGCCGCCGCCGTGTAGAACGCGGGCCGCAGCAGCAGGTCTTCCGGCGGATAGCCGGACAGCGCGAGTTCGGGCGCGATCATCAGGCGCGCACCATCGTTGTGCGCGGCGCGGGCGGCCGCGACGATCCGCGCGACGTTGCCGGCGAAATCGCCGACGGTGACGTTGATCTGGGCGAGAGCGAGTCGGGTCTTCATGACGGGATCGGCGCAGCCCGGCGGCGCGCCCTGAACGGCTGACGAAAACGCCTCGGAAGCAGGCCACGGCGGCACGCATCCGGCGGCATCCAACTGTACGGATTCACGCTTGAAACACGAACGCATCGATTATCGCACGGGCATCCTGTCGTCCCCCGCGGAGGTGCCGGCCGACGAATGGAACGCGCTGCTCGAGCGCGACGCGCAGCCGACGCCGTTCCTGCGCCACGAATTCCTCGACGCGCTGCACGTCGCGCGCTGCGCGGTCGACGACACCGGCTGGTCGCCGCACTTCGTCACGCTGACCGACGCGCGCACCGGCCGGCTCGCGGCGGCCGCGCCCGTCTATGCGAAACAGCATTCGTACGGCGAATACGTGTTCGACTGGGCGTGGGCCGACGCGTACCAGCGCAACGGGCTGTCCTACTACCCGAAGCTGCTGTGCGCGGTGCCGTTCACGCCCGTGCAGGGCACGCGCCTGCTCGCGGCCGACGACGACGCGCGCCGCCGGCTCGCGGCCACGCTGCTCGCGTTCGCCGAGCAAAGCGACGTGTCGTCGCTGCACGTGCTGTTCCCGACCGGCGACGAGGCGCGGCTGCTCGAGTCGATGGGGATGATGCTGCGCGAAGGCGTGCAGTTCCACTGGCTCAACGACGGCTACCGCGACTTCGACGACTTCCTCGGCACGCTCGAGCAGAAGAAGCGCAAGAACATCCGCGCGGAACGTCGCAAGGTGCGCGATGCCGGCGTCACGTTCCGGCGGCTCGCCGGCGCTCAGATCACCGACGCCGACTGGCGCTTCTTCTCGCGCTGCTACCGGCAGACCTATCGCGAGCACTATTCGAGCCCATACCTGAATCTCGACTTCTTCCGCGCGATCGGCGCGACGATGCCGGAGAACCTGCTGCTCGTGATCGCCGAAGCCGACGGCAAACCGATCGCGAGCTCGCTCGCCGTCTACCGGCGCGGCCCGAACGGCCGCGGCGGCACGCTGTACGGCCGCTACTGGGGCGCGCTCGAGCACGTGCCCTGCCTGCATTTCGAAACGGCCTACTACCAGTTGCTCGAATTCTGTATCGAGGCCGGGCTCGACACGTTCGAGGGCGGTGCGCAGGGCGAGCACAAGCTCGCGCGCGGCTTCCTGCCGACCGTCACGCATTCCGCGCACTGGCTCGCGCACCCGGCGTTCTCCGATGCGGTCGCGCGCTTTCTCGAACGCGAGACCGAGCATATCCACGCGTACGTCGACGAGCTGCGCGAGCACGATCCGTTCCGGCGGGGGCCGTGACGGCGGGCGCGAATCATGTCGCTTGCGGCGGCACGCGCCAATTCTGAGACACTGACGGCTTCGCATCCCGCCGCCTGCCCATGTCCTGGTTTCTGTATCTGATCGAGTGTGCCGACGACAGCGTCTACACCGGCATCACGACCGACGTCGCTGCGCGCTTCGACGAGCACGCATCCGGCAAGGGCGCGCGCTATACGCGCTCGCGCAAGCCGCGCGCGGTGCTCGCGTCGTTCCCGCTGCCCGACCGCTCGATCGCGTCGCGCGCCGAGTACTGGGTGAAGCGGCTGACCGCCGCGCAGAAGCGCGAACTGGCGGCAGGATTGCGGACGCTGGAATCGGTGCTGCCGGCTGTGGTGACGATCGACGGGGAAGTCGATGCGGACGGTTTGAAGGCCGGCACGCGGCGGCGGAAGAAAGTGAAGAAGGCGCCGCAGCCCGCCGAAATCACGATGCAGGCGGCCGAAACGGAACAACCCGTGAAGAAAGCCGCGAAGGCCGGTAGTGACGGGAAAGCACCCCGGTCCGGCAAGACCTCGAAGTCCGGGCAAAGCGCTCAGGCCCGTGCGAAGACGAAGGCAGCTCCAGCCAGCAAGCGTGCGACGAACGGCGACGCCGCCGAAGCAAAAAAGGCCGCGTCGCGCAGCACGGCGGCAAAGCAGGACGAGCCTGCCGTCAACTCGACGCCGAAACGGAAAGCGCCGGCGGCCGGCGGCAAGTCCGTCGCGAAGGCACGCGCCGGCAGCGCTTCGACATCGCCGGGGCGCCGCGGTACGTCGGCGGCCGGAAAGGCCAGAACCGAAGCCGTCGAAGCCGCTGCTCCGGCCACCACCGAGCGCGGCGCAACGGGCGCAATTCGCTCAACCGACTCAACGCGAGCGAAGCGTACGAAAACCTCGCCGAACGCCGGCTCCCAGCCCGCGCCCGCCCGCACGCGAAAGAACACCACCACCGGCGCCAAACCGCGCACAAAACAAAACCGCGCGGCCTCCTGAGGAGACACGCGCGGTTTGCGTTCCGAACGAACCGGCCGCGAGGCCGGCCAGCCGGCTTACTTCTTGTAGTTCGCGGCGCCGTCGGCGATTTCCTTGTGCGCGGCGTCGATGCCGGCCCAGCCTTCGACCTTCACCCACTTGCCCTTCTCGAGCGCCTTGTATTGCTCGAAGAAGTGCTTGATCTGGTCCTTCAGGTACTCGGGCACGTCGTCGATCGACTTCAGGTTCGCCGTCATCGGGCAGACCTTGT
Source organism: Burkholderia sp. Bp8986 (assembly GCF_003854225.1). Lineage (NCBI taxonomy): Bacteria > Pseudomonadati > Pseudomonadota > Betaproteobacteria > Burkholderiales > Burkholderiaceae > Burkholderia > Burkholderia sp. Bp8986. The sequence continues at coordinate 16,353 of NZ_QTQM01000002.1, forward strand.
CGTGCGGCACCGCAACCAGCTTCGCGTCGACGCCCGACTCGTCGGTCATCTGCAGCATGCCGAGCACGCGCGAACGCACGATCGAGCCGGCCAGCAGCGGGAACGGCGTGATCACCAGCACGTCGACCGGATCGCCGTCGCCCGACAGCGTCTGCGGGATGTAGCCGTAGTTCACCGGATAGCGCATGCCGGTACCGATGAAGCGGTCGACGACGAGGAGACCCAGCTCCTTGTCCGCCTCGTACTTCACCGGATCGCTTTGCGCGGGGATCTCGATGATCACGTTGAAATCGTGCGGCAGGTCCTTGCCGGCCGGAACATGATTGAAGCTCATAGCGCTCTCTGTTGGTCGATGGAATTCGGGACAGGGGCGCCGCGGCCGTTGCACCGCCGCGGGCGTCCCCGCAGGGAATGCGCCATTATAGCCAATCGACCGGTGGCGTCCGGATGACGATCGGCGCGATAATCGTTCCGGATGTCCGGCCATCGAACCCCGGGTGATGTTGCATGGAAGCCGAGTGAGCGTTGAAGCGCCAACTCGGGTCGACCGCGAAGCATGGGACCCGAGTAGGCGCTAAAACGCCAACCCGGGTCGACCGCGAAGCATGGGACCCGAGTAGGCGCTAAAGCGCCAACTCGGGTCGACAGGAGCACGCATGGAAGAAGCGAAGCACTTCATCGCAGGCGAATGGACGTTGCCCGCGCAACTGGAGACGATTCCGGTCGTCGACCCGTCCGACGGCCAGCCGTTCGCGACGATCGCGCGCGGCACGGCGCCCGACATCGAACGTGCGGTCGCCGCCGCCCGCGACGCGTTCGCGGGCCCGTGGGGCGCGGCCAGCGCCGCCGAGCGCGGCCGCGTGCTGATGCGGCTGTCCGCGCGCGTCGCCGACCATCTCGAGGAACTGGCCGCGATCGAGGCACGCGACACCGGCAAGCCGCTGAAGCAGGCGCGTGCCGACGCCGCCGCGCTCGCCCGCTACTTCGAGTTCTACGCGGGCGCCGCCGACAAGCTGCACGGCGAAACCCTCCCCTATCAGGCCGGCTACACGGTACTGACGGTGCGCGAGGCGCACGGCGTCACCGGCCACATCGTGCCGTGGAACTACCCGATGCAGATCTTCGGGCGCAGCGTCGGCGCGGCGCTCGCGGCCGGCAACGCATGCGTCGTGAAACCGGCCGAGGATGCGTGCCTGTCGGTGCTGCGCGTGGCCGAACTCGCCGCCGAAGCCGGGCTGCCGGCCGGTGCGCTGAACGTGGTCACCGGCTACGGCCATGAAGCGGGCGCGGCACTCGCGCGCCATCCCGGCATCGATCACATCTCGTTCACCGGCTCGCCCGCGACCGGCAAGCTGGTCACGCAGATGGCCGCCGAAAACCACGTGCCCGTCACGCTCGAGCTCGGCGGCAAGTCGCCGCAGATCGTGTTCGCCGACGCCGATCTCGACGCGGCGCTGCCCGTGCTCGTGTCGGCGATCGTGCAGAACGGCGGGCAGACCTGCTCGGCCGGCAGCCGCGTGCTGATCGAGCGAGCGGTCTACGAGCCGCTCGTCGAACGGCTCGCCACCGCGTTCAACGGGCTGCGGGTCGGCCCGAGCCGCGCGGATCTCGACTGTGGCCCGCTGATCAACGCGAAACAGCAGCAGCGCGTGTGGGACTTCCTGTCCGACGCGCAGCACGACGGCATTCCGATGGCCGGGCACGGCCAGGTCGTCGCCGACGCGCCCGAAAGCGGCTTCTACCAGGCGCCCGCGCTGCTGCGCGACGTGCCGGCGTCGCACCGGCTCGCGCAGGAGGAAGTGTTCGGCCCGGTGCTCGCCGCGATGCGCTTCGTCGACGAAGACGAAGCGGTCGCGCTCGCGAACGGCACGCCGTACGGCCTCGTCGCGGGCATCTGGACCCGCGACGGTGCACGCCAGCTGCGTCTCGCGCGCCGCCTGCGTGCCGGCCAGGTGTTCATCAACAACTACGGCGCGGGCGGCGGCGTCGAGTTGCCGTTCGGCGGCGTCGGCCACTCGGGCCATGGCCGCGAGAAAGGCTTCGAGGCGCTGTACGGTTTCACGACGCTGAAGACGATCGCGATCCGGCACGGCTGAACCAGACGAACGCGGCCGGCAACGGACCGGCCGTGTCCCGCAGCACCCAGCACGCATCCAGCACAGGAGACACACCATGCGGTTGAGCGGCAAGACGGCCCTCGTCACGGGCGGCGGTTCGGGCTTCGGCGAAGGCATCGCGAAGACCTATGCGCGCGAAGGCGCGAACGTCGTCGTCAACGACCTGAACGGTGCGGCGGCCGAGCGCGTCGCGAGCGAGATCGCGCTGGCGGGCGGCAAGGCGATCGCGGTCGCGGGCGACGTGTCGAAGGACGCCGACTGGCGCGCGCTGCTGCAAGCCGCGCTCGACGATTTCCATTCGGTGCAGATCGTCGTGAACAACGCCGGCACCACCCATCGCAACAAGCCGGTGCTCGACGTGACGGAAGCCGAGTTCGACCGCGTGTACGCCGTCAACATGAAGAGCCTGTTCTGGAGCGTGCAGACCTTCGTTCCGTATTTCCGCACGCAGGGCGGCGGCGTGTTCGTGAACGTCGCGTCGACGGCCGGCGTGCGGCCGCGCCCGGGCCTCGTCTGGTACAACAGCACGAAGGGCGCGATGATCACCGCGAGCAAGTCGCTCGCGGCCGAGCTCGGCGCCGACCGGATCCGCGTGAACTGCATCAACCCGGTGCTCGGCGAGACGGGCCTGATGACCGAGTTCATGGGCTGCGAGGACACGCCGGAGAATCGTCGCCGGTTCCTCGCGACGATTCCGCTCGGCCGCTTCTCGACGCCGCAGGACATCGCGAACGCGGCCCTGTACCTCGCATCCGACGAAGCCGAGTTCATCACCGGCGTCTGTCTCGAAGTCGACGGCGGGCGCTGCATCTAGCCGCACGGCCGTGATGGCGCCGCGCCGGCAGCGCCGGCCGGCGCCGCATCCACGCATCGTCATTGCTTCGCACGACACCGGATCGGGCGCCGCCGCGCCGGCTCCGGCCACCACAAGAAAGGACAGGAGACAACATGGCAACATCGACGCAGTCGCTGCCGGGCTCGTCCGGCGCATTCGAGGAAGCAACCTACCGCAAGGTGTCCTGGCGGCTCACGCCGCTCCTGCTGCTGTGCTACGTGGTCGCGTATCTCGACCGCGTGAACGTCGGCTTCGCGAAGCTGCAGATGGCGAGCGACCTGAATCTCAGCGATACCGTCTACGGGCTCGGCGCCGGGATCTTCTTCTTCGGCTACTTCCTGTTCGAAGTGCCGAGCAACATCATCCTGCACAAGGTCGGCGCACGCGTCTGGATCGCGCGCATCATGGCGACGTGGGGCGTGATCTCGATCCTGACGATGTTCGTCACGACGCCCGCGATGTTCTACGTGATGCGCTTCCTGCTCGGCGTCGCCGAGGCCGGCTTCTTCCCCGGCGTGATCCTGTACCTCACCTACTGGTATCCCGCGCACCGGCGCGGCCGGATGACGACGTTCTTCATGACGGCAGTCGCCTTGTCCGGGGTGATCGGCGGACCGATCTCCGGCTTCATCCTGAAGGCGTTCAACGGCGTGAGCGGCTGGCACGGCTGGCAATGGCTGTTCCTGCTCGAAGGGATCCCGTCGGTGCTGGCCGGCGTGCTGGTGTTCTTCGCGCTCGACGACCGGATCGCGAAGGCCAAATGGCTCACCGACGACGAAAAGGCGCTGCTCACGCGCAACGTCGACGCGGAGGAAGCGACCAAGGAAGACCTGCCGCTCGGCGCGGTGATGGCGAGCCCGCGCGTGTGGCTGATGGCGCTCATCTACTTCTCGTTCGTGATGGGGCTGTACGGCGTCGGCTTCTGGCTGCCGACGATCATCAAGGCGACCGGCGTGACCGACACGTTCATGATCGGGCTGCTGTCGGCGGTTCCGTATGCGGCGGCGGTGGTCGCGATGATCCTGATCGCGCGCAGCGCTGACAAGCGCCGCGAACGACGCTGGCACCTGGCGATTCCGGCCGCGTTCGGCGCGCTCGGGCTCGTGCTGTCGGTGATCTGGGCGCACCAGACGGCGCTCGCGATGCTCGGCCTCACGCTCGCGACGATGGGCATCCTGACGACGCTGCCGCTGTTCTGGAGCCTGCCGACCGCGTTCCTCGGCGGCGCGGCGGCCGCGGCGGGCATCGCGATGATCAACTCGATCGGCAACCTCGCGGGCTTCCTGAGCCCGTACATGATGGGCTGGCTCAAGCAGGCGACGGGCGCCAACGACGCGGGCATGTACATGCTCGCCGGGTTCCTCGTGCTTGGCGGGCTGCTCGCGCTGTCGGTGCCGAAGCGGCTCGTCGACAAGTGACGTGACGCGGCGCGCCGCGATGCGGTTCGTCGCGGGCGAAGACGACTTGCCGCGCCGGCTCCGCGCGTAGCGTCCAGTCCGGCGAGGCGAGAGCGCATAAGAGAAGCCCCGAAGGCCATCCGGCGTTCGGGGCTTTTTTACGCGCGGCGGGCGAGCGCGCCGCGTCAGACCACGGTGATCGCGAGCGCGCTTTCGCGGTAGTGCTTCGCCGCCTTGTCGGTTTCGCCGAGGTGCTCGAACAGGCGTGCGAGCGCACGGTGCGCACGCACCTTCAGCGCCTCGTTGTCGGCCTGCTTCAGCGCGGCTTCGAGGAACGACTGCGCCTTGCCCCAGAGCTGCTGCTGCTGGCAGAGACGGCCGAGCGCGAACAGCAGGTCGGCATCGTCCGGGTGATCCTTCCTCCAGCCTTCGGCCTTCTGGATCAGCGGCAGCGCATCGCCGCCGGCCGTGTCCGGATAGCGGCGCAGCAGGCGCGCATCCCAGTTGTGCGCGAGCGCGTCCTCGACGATGCGGCGCGCTTCGGTGCGGCGCTCGAGCGTCACCAGCAGCTCGGCCGCGAGATCGGCCAGGCGCGGCGATTGGCGTTCGAGCGGCGACAGCGACTGCCACACCTCGAGCAGTGCGTCCGGGTCGTGCCGGCGTTCGCGCAGCAGGTTCTCCGCCGCCTGCTGGCGCAGCCGCACGGCCGCGGCCGGATGCAGCGCCTCGCGTTTCTCGAGCGCCTTTGCGAGCTTCAGCACCTCGGCCCAGTTCTTCAACTGCTGCTGCGCGCGCAGCGCGACCTGCTGCGCATGGATGCGCTTGCCGCCCGCCTGCAGGTCGGCCAGCGCGGCGAGCGCGCCGTCGGCATCGCGCGCATCCGCGCGCATGTCGGCCGCGGCGAGCAGCCGTGCGTCCTGCCATTCCGGCGCGTCGACCTTCGACAGCCAGTCGTCGCGGCGCGTGTACTCGTGCATCCGGTGCGCGGCGGTGGCCCCGACGAGACTCGCGGCGCCCTGGTTCGCATCGACCGCGAGCGCGTCGCGCGCGGCCTTCTCGGCGCGCGAGAAGCGGCCCGCATACAGGTTCGCGATCGCGTCGCGCAGCGACGCCTGTGCCTTCTCGTTGCGCGAACGCGCACGATACGCGGCGACCCGCTGCGGCATGCGCCAGATGTTGCGCACGATGCGCAGCAGCGCGTACACGACGATGAACAGCACGACGATGGAGATCACGAACAGGTTCAGCGACACGTCGACCCGGTACGGCGGATAGACGAGCAGCACCTGCCCCGCGTCGAAATGGCCGACGGTGGCAAGTGCCGCGGCGATCGCGAACAGGATCGCGAGCCAGACGATTCCTCGAAGCGTCATCGTTACCCCCGGCTCTTGAACTGCTGAACGGCGTTCAGGCTCGTGTTCAGGTTCGGCACCGCAACCGTCAGCGATGCACCGTCGACCTGCTTGAGCAGATCCACGACGGTCTGCGTGTCCTTCGATGCCTGGTCGAAATACTTGCCGAGCGACGCCTGCGCGGCGTGCAGGTCGGCCTTCATCGCGCCGTCGTTGCGCGCGAGCAGCGACAGGCGCGCCGTGAGCAGGCGCAGCTTCACGTTCTCGCGCACGAAGTAGCCCTGGTCGGGCGACGCGAGCATCGCGTCGGCATTGTCGATCCGGCGCACCTGCACGAGGCCCTTCAGCTGCTCGCCGAGGCCGGCCGAGAAGTCATGCCACCACACCTTCCAGCGCGGCGTGTCGGCTGCCACCGGCGACGCGGCCTCGGCCGGCGCGGCCTTCGGTGCCGCGTGCGGAACCATCGCCTCGCCCGACAGCGGCAGCGCGTCGATCTTCGCGATCGCGTCGTCGAGCTTGATCGCGAGGCCCGTGAGGTCGGCCGACGGCGCGGCCTTCAGCTTCTCGATGTCCTGCGCGAGCGCCTTGCGCACCGTGACGGCCTGCGCGCTCTGCGACGTCGCGAGTCGCGCGTCGGCATTCTGCAGCGCGATCAGCGCGAGCTGCGTGTTGCCGGTGAGCTGCAGTTGCTGGCTCGCGCTCGACAGCATCTGATCGACTTCCTCGAGCATCCACGCGTCGCGGTTGCGCGACAGGTCCTGGTATTGCTGCTGCAGCGCCTGCTGCGCGCTCTGCGCGTCGGCGAGCTTGCCGTCGAGCTGCGCGAGCTGCGTGTCGACCTGGTGCGTGCCCGCGAGCGCCTGCTCGGTCTTCATGCGGATCTCGGCCGTCTGCGCATCGAGCGCCTTCTGGCGTGCGACGAACGAATCGTCGAGCCGGTCGACCTTGCGGTTCAGCGCATAGCCGCCGGCGCCCGCCGCGCAGCCGAGCACGACGACGACGAACCACAGCACCGCGCTGCCGCCGCGGCGCGCAGGCGGTTCGGACGCCATATAGGCGGGACGGGACGGCGGTGCGGAAGCAGCGGCCGGCTGGGAAGCGACGCTTTTGGAATCGTTGGTATCTGTCATGCGTTTAGTCACCGGTGCGGCTGTCGCCGGTTGGACGGCCTCGTCGGCCATCGTTCGAAACGCGCGGACGATGCGCTCATCGCCCGCGCCGGTCAGCGTAATCCTATCAAAACCCAGTGCGCGCGCGGTCTGCTCGATGCGCGGGTGCGGCGTCACGAGCGGCGCGTGCTTCAGCGCCTCGATCTCGGCGTCGTTCAGGTGCGTGCGCGCGAGTTCGTGCAGGTTGCGCACGCCCTCCGAGCTCGTGACGAGCCACGCGTGCGGCGCGCCGGCGAGCAGCGCATGCACGCGCTCCCACGCGCCGACGCGCGGCTCGGGCACGACGCGCCGGTACGCGGCCACCAGCGTGACGTCCGCGCCGGCTTCGCGCAGCCGCTCGGCGAGCCATTCGCGCCCGCCGTCGCCGCGCACGATCAGCACGCGCTTGCCCGCCAGCGCCTGTGCGCCGCCGAACGCGGCCTCGATGCTCGCGAACAGGTTTTCCGAATCGTAATGCGGGACGCCGCCGTCGGCGGGCGCCTGCGGCGCGATCACGCGATGCGCGGGCGCCGCGATGCCGTGGCGCTCGAGCGCCGCGACGCTGCCGGGCCCGACGACGCCGACCGGCAGTGCATTCGGCCAGATCGCGCCGTACTGCGCGAGTGCGCGGTCGATCGCGTTCGGCGACACGAAGATCACGAGCGCGTAGTCCGCGAGCGCCGCGAACGCGGCATCGAGCGGCGCCGGATCGTCGACCGGCGCGATGTCGATCAGCGGGAATTCGAGCACGTCGCAGCCGGCCTCGGCCAGTTGGGCCGCCAGCGCGGCCGACTGGCCGTCGGGGCGCGTCAGGACGGCGGTGAACGCACGCGCGCCGCCTGCCATCAGGCGTCGCCCTTGCCGGCCTGCGAGCCTGCGAGCAGTGCGTTGACGATGTCGAGCGCACCCTGCGCCTCGAGCTCGTCGGACACCGCGCGGCCGAGCGCGAGCGCATCGGCGACGGTCATCACCGCGCCGCACTCCTCGGCGGTCAGCACGCGCCGGCCGTCGGTCGTCGACACGCGGCCCGTCAGGTACAGCTCGCCCGCGCGCCACACCGCGTGCGCGGCAAGCGGCACCTCGCAGCTGCCGCCGAGCGCGCGCGACACCATCCGCTCGGCCTCGACCGCGAGCGCGGTCTGCGGGTCGTGCAGCGGCGCGAGCCATCCGGCGACGTCCGTGCGGTGCGCGGCGATTTCGATGCCGAGCGCGCCCTGGCCGGCGGCCGGCGGGCTGTCCTCGACGTCGATCAGCGCGCGGATCCGCGCTTCGAGGCCGAGACGCTTCAGGCCCGCGGCCGCGAGGATGATCGCCGCGTAATCGCCGCGATCGAGCTTCGACAGGCGCGTGTCGAGGTTGCCGCGCAGCGGCAGCACGTCGAGGTGCGGATAGCGCGCGCGCAGCATCGCCTCGCGGCGCAGGCTCGACGTGCCGACGACGGCGCCGGCCGGCAGCGCGTCGAGCGACGCGTAGTCGTTCGACACGAACGCGTCGCGCGGATCCTCGCGCTCCATGATCGCGGTCAGCGCGAAACCGTCGGGCAGCGCCATCGGCACGTCCTTCAGCGAATGCACGGCGAGGTCGGCACGGCCGTCGGCGAGCGCATTCTCCAGCTCCTTCACGAACAGGCCCTTGCCGCCGACCTTCGACAGCGTGCGATCGAGAATCTGATCGCCACGGGTCGTCATCCCGAGGATTTTCACGTCACAAGCTGGATATAATTTGCGCAGCGCATCACGCACATGTTCGGCTTGCCACATCGCCAGGCGGCTCTCGCGCGAAGCGATCGTCAGCGTCGCGGGAGCTTGTGCCGCAAGAGTCTCGGAATTCATTGCTGGAACATCGAAGGACGGGATTGAAGATCGAACAATGGTAGCACGCACGCCCCGGCCCGCCCGGGCCCGGAGCCTGCGCCCGCCGCGCTTCGGCGCAGGCGGCGACACCGATGCGCGGATGTGCCGCACGTAGCTGGTTGCTTGACCGCAGTTCCCGTAGTTTCCGCAGTCCCCGCAGTCCCTTTTGACTCGAGCTTTCCCAAGGAAACCCATCGTGAAGTCTTCCGGATCGGCGCGTACGGCGCGCCGCAATGCTGCCCTGCCCTCCTCCGATGCCCCGACGGGCACCATCGCCACCGCCGCGAACGGCCGTGCGAAAACGGCAACGAAACCGAAAGACCCGATACGTCAGACAAAACGCGCGATCAAATCCGCCGCCCCGGCCGCCCGCAAGGCCGGCGCGGCGAAGCCCGGCGCCCGCACGCGCGAGGACAAGGACGGTCCGCTGTTCGAGGACATCCGCTACCTCGGCCGCCTGCTCGGCGACGTGGTGCGTGAACAGGAAGGCGACACCGTGTTCGACGTCGTCGAGACCATTCGCCAGACGGCGGTGAAGTTTCGCCGCGAGGACGACAGCGAGGCCGCGCAAACGCTGGAGAAGAAGCTGCGCAAGCTGACGCCTGAGCAGACGGTGAGCGTCGTGCGCGCGTTCAGCTATTTCTCGCACCTCGCGAACATCGCGGAAGACCGCCACCACAACCGCCGCCGCCGCATCCACGCGCTGGCCGGCTCCGCGCCGCAGCCCGGCACCGTCGCATACGCGCTCGAGCAGCTGAAGACGACCGGCAACGCGTCGAAGCGCCTGCTGCAGCGCTTCTTCGACGATGCGCTGATCGTGCCGGTGCTGACCGCGCACCCGACCGAAGTGCAGCGCAAGAGCATCCTCGACGCGCAGCACGACATCGCGCGCCTGCTCGCCGAGCGCGACCAGGAGCTGACCGCGCGCGAGCGCCAGTACAACGAATCGATGCTGCGCGCGCGCGTGACCGCGCTGTGGCAGACCCGCATGCTGCGCGACGCGCGCCTGACGGTCGGCGACGAGATCGAGAACGCGCTGTCGTACTACCGCGCGACGTTCCTCGACGAACTGCCCGCGCTGTACGGCGACATCGAGGCCGCGCTCGCCGAGCACGGCCTGTCCGCGCGTGTACCGGCGTTCTTCCAGATGGGCAGCTGGATCGGCGGCGATCGCGACGGCAACCCGAACGTGACCGCCCCGACCCTCGAAGAAGCGATCAACCGCCAATCCGCGGTGATCCTCGAACACTATCTGGAACAGGTGCACAAGCTCGGCGCCGAGCTGTCGGTATCGAACCTGCTGGTCGGCGCGAACGACGCGGTGAAGGCGCTCGCGGCCGCGTCGCCCGACCAGTCGCCGCATCGCGTCGACGAACCGTATCGCCGTGCGCTGATCGGCATCTACACGCGGCTCGCCGCAAGCGCGCGCGTGCGGCTCGGCGAAGGCACGGTGCCGGTACGCAGCGCCGGCCGCGGCGCGCCGCCGGTGCGCGCGGTGCCGTACGCCGATTCCGAAGCCTTCGTCGCCGACCTGAAGGTGCTGACCGCCTCGCTCGACGAACATCACGGCGCGTCGCTCGCCGCACCGCGCCTTACGCCGCTCGTGCGCGCGGCCGAAGTGTTCGGCTTCCATCTCGCGAGCATCGACCTGCGCCAGAGCTCCGACATCCACGAAGCCGTGGTCGCCGAGCTGTTCGCGCGCGCCGGCGTCGAAGCCGACTACGCGGCGCTCGCCGAGGAAGACAAGCTGCGCGTGCTGCTGGCCGCGCTTGCCGATCCCCGCCCGCTGCGCTCGCAGTACCTCGAATACTCGGCGCTCGCGCAGAGCGAGCTCGGCGTGTTCGAGAAAGCCCGCGAGGTACGCGCGCAATTCGGCGCGCGTGCGGTGCGCAACTACATCATCTCGCACACGGAAACCGTCAGCGACCTCGTCGAGGTGCTGCTGCTGCAGAAGGAAACGGGCCTGCTCGAAGGCACGCTCGGCCACCATGCGAAGAACGGCCTGATGGTGATTCCGCTGTTCGAGACGATTCCCGACCTGCGCGACGCCGCGCGCATCATGCGCGAATACTTCGCACTGCCGGGCATCGACGCGCTGATCGCGCACCAGGGCGCCGAACAGGAAGTGATGCTCGGCTACTCGGACAGCAACAAGGACGGCGGCTTCCTCACGTCGAACTGGGAGCTGTATCGCGCGGAACTCGCGCTCGTCGACCTGTTCCGCGAACGCAAGATCACGCTGCGCCTGTTCCACGGCCGCGGCGGCACGGTCGGCCGCGGGGGCGGCCCGACCTACCAGGCGATCCTGTCGCAGCCGCCGGGCACCGTGAACGGCCAGATCCGCCTGACCGAACAGGGCGAGGTGATCGCGAGCAAGTTCGCGAATCCCGAGATCGGCCGGCGCAACCTCGAGACGGTGGTCGCCGCGACGCTCGAGGCGTCGCTGCTGCCGCAATCGAACGCGCCCGCGCAACTGCCCGCGTTCGAAGCCGCGATGCAGACGCTGTCCGACGCCGCGATGGCGTCGTATCGCGCGCTCGTCTATGAAACGCCCGGCTTCACCGACTACTTCTTCTCGTCGACGCCGATCACCGAGATCGCCGAGCTGAACATCGGCAGCCGCCCGGCCTCGCGCAAGCTGCAGGATCCGAAGAACCGCAGGATCGAGGATCTCCGCGCGATCCCGTGGGGCTTCTCGTGGGGCCAGTGCCGGCTGCTGCTGACGGGCTGGTACGGCTTCGGCAGCGCGGTGAGCGCGTATCTCGACGGCGCGCAGGACGCGGCCGAGCGCACGAAGCGCGTCGCGCTGCTCAGGAAGATGAACAAGACCTGGCCGTTCTTCGCGAACCTGCTGTCGAACATGGACATGGTGCTCGCGAAGACCGATCTCGCGGTCGCGTCGCGCTACGCGCAGCTGGTCGCCGACCGCAAGCTGCGCAAGCACGTGTTCGAGCGGATCGTCGCGGAATGGGAGCGCACGTCGCAGGCGCTCGCGGAAATCACCGGGCACGAAGGCCGCCTCGCGACCAACCCGCTGCTCGCGCGCTCGATCAAGAACCGCTTCCCGTATCTCGATCCGCTGAACCACCTGCAGGTCGAGCTGATCAAGCGTCACCGCGCGGGCGACTCGAACGCGCGGCTGCGCCGCGGGATTCACCTGACCATCAACGGGATCGCGGCCGGCCTGCGCAACACGGGCTGATCCGAGCACGGTGCGGGCCTGCCCCGCGCCGCGCCGTCATCGCGAAACGAAAGCCGCAAAACGAAAGCCGCGATACGCGACCACGCGTATCGCGGCTTTTTTCATCGAACGGCGCGACGGCACCGGCCGCCGTGCCGTCCCTCGCGCTCATTGCGCGTCGATCAGCAACGCGTCGTGCTCGAACGAGCCGTCAGGCTGCACCGCGTAGTAGCCGTGCACCTCGTCGGGCGCATGCGCCCACAGCGCACGAATGCCCGCGACGCTGTCGGCCGGCGTGCGGATCCGCTCGACCCACGTAGCGAATTCGATCGGCAGGCGCCAGCGGCTCTGCACGTGCGCGTCGAACCCGGCGCCGCGGAACATCGCGAGCCATTCGTCGGCACGGTAGTCGCGCACGTGCGACGCATCGCGCAGTACTTCCGCGGCCTGCAGATACGTGTCGAGCAGCGGATGGTCGTTGCCCGCGATGTCGATCATCAGCACGCGGCCGCCGGGCTTCAGCACGCGGCGCACCTCGGCAAGCGCCGCGCGCACGTCGTGCCAGTGGTGCGCGCTCATCCGGCTGACCACCCAGTCGAAGGTGCGCCCGTCGAACGGCAGTTGCTCGGCCGGGCCCTGCTGCGTGCGGATGTTCGCGAGCCCGCGCGCGCGCGCGGCGGCATCGACGGTCGCGAGCATCGGCGCGGCGAGATCGTACGCGACCACGTCGCGCACGTGCGGAGCAACCGCGAAGCTCGCGTGGCCGGCGCCGCAGCCGAGATCGAGCACCGCCGCTTCGGGCGTCGCGCGCACGGCGTCGGCCAGCGCCTGCAGATCGGCACCCGTCGCGTGGACCGTGCTCGTCAGGTAGGCGGCGGCCGTCGTGCCGAATGCGTCGGCGACCTGGTCGTGGTGTTTCATCGTTCGCTCCTTCCTTGGGTGGGGCGCGCGCTGCCTGTCAGCGCGCGAATCGCTACAATAGGGCCGCGCTTGTACCAGTACAAGTTAAGCAGTTATTCTGGTATTTGTTACACCTGCCTGATCCTTGCCGCGCACTCAGCGCCCCTTTTCAGCCGTTTCCGCATGAACCAGCCGTCGTCCGCCCCCACCCCGCCCCTCGATGCGACGCCCGCCCGCGCGCTCGGCGAATTCATCCGCGCACACCGCGAGCGGCTGTCGCCGCAGGCCGTCGGCCTGCCGCCCGGCCCGCGCCGCCGCACGCCGGGGCTGCGGCGCGAGGAAGTCGCGCAGCTGTGCGGCGTCAGCCCGACCTGGTACACGTGGATCGAGCAGGGCCGCCCGGTGTCGGCGTCGGCCGACGCGCTCGCGCGGATCGCCGTCGCACTGCAGTTGTCGAAAGCCGAACGCGCGTACCTGTTCGAACTGGCCGCACAGCGCGATCCGGCCGAGCCCGACGTCGCGGCCGGCGACTTGCCGCCGACGCTCGCCGCCACCGTCGCCGCGATCGCCACGCCGGCGTACGTGCTCGACCGGCAATGGAACGCGCTCGCATGGAACGCGCCGGCCGCCGCGCTGTTCACGGGCTGGCTCGACGACGAGCACGACCGCAACCTGCTGCGCTTCACGTTCATGGCGCCGGCCGCGCGCACGCTGATCGTCGACTGGGAAACCCGCGCGCGCCGGCTCGCGGCCGAATTCCGCGCCGACTCGATCCGCCACCTCGCCGACGCGCCGACCCGCGCGCTGATCGACGCGCTGATGGCCGGCAGCGATGCCTTCGCGCAGTACTGGGCGTCGCAGGACGTGTTCGAGCGCGAAGGCGGCCTGCGCGAATTCGACCATCCGGCCGACGGCCGCCTCGTGTACCAGCAGATCACGCTGAAACCCGCGCACCGCGAGGACCTGAAGCTGGTCGTGCTCGTGCGCGATTGACGCGGCTCAGAAGCTGATCGTCGCGGTGATGGTGTCGCTGTAGTTGCCGGGTGCCGGTGTCGCCTGTGCAGGTACGCGGCCGTATATCGCGATCGCCTGCGCGAATCCGCTGCCGGTTCCGGTCGCCATCGTCGTGCCGCCGGTGCCGTCGCCCCACGGCTGCGTGTGGCCGCTGTCCTGATAGAGCTGATAGGCGACCGAGCCGCCGCCCGTGCGCTGCATCGTCCGAGCGGCGACACTGCCGCTGGCGCCGCCGTTCAACGCGATCTGGAATGCATCGCCGTTCGTGCACCGCGCACTGATCGAGCCGCTCGCGGTCAGCGCCGACGCCAGCACGCCCGACGCCGGAAACGCAACGCCGGTCGCGCTGATGATGCAGTTGTTGATGACGGTGGCCGTGGCCGTAACGGTCATCGTGCCGGCCGTCGATTGCGACGCGCACGGCGTCGGCGACACGACGCCGAGCAGCGAAAAACTGTAGCTATAAGCGGCCTGGTTGCCGCTGAAAGTCTGCGAATAGACCGTGCTGGCATTGTTCACGGTCGGCACGGTGGGCTGGTTCGACGCAATGCGGCCGTAGATCGTCACGTTCGTACTCGCGGACGTGCCGAGCAGCGGCTTCGTCAACGAGACGGATATCGGCGTCGTGCCGGTGCTGACGGCGCCCCAGGGCTGCGCGTAACCCGAGTCCTGATACAGGTCGTACTGCATCTGGTTCGCCCCGTTGCTCAGGTAGCGCGGGCTCGTGCCGCCGAGGTTCACGCAAACGAGCACGCCGGGGTTCACGCTCAGCGCGTCCCACGTGCAGCTCACGGTCATCGTGCTGTTGGTCGTATAGGCCTGCTGCGTAATCGGGCTGACCGAGCCGAAGCTCGGCACCGGCGGCGTCACCGAACACGTGTCCGCGCGAGCCGGCAGCCACGGCATGCCGAGCAGCGCGGCCAGCAACAGGCACGATAGCGCGCGCATCCAGCGGCGCGCCGTGTCGAATCCGTGATCCGCCATGCATTCCCCCGAAAAGGCCCGTCCGTTCGACCCGGCTTCCAGCCCGGGCTGCGCCCCCATGGTATCCGTCCGAGCAGCGATCATTCGCATTGTTGCTTGATCCATGTCAAAACCGCCGATGGCATTCGGCGAGGAACCCGGACAATGCGCTCCGGATCGGCGTTTTCTCCAATGCGCGCGACCGAGTCCGTGGAGTAGTCTTCCACCAACGACAGAGCGGTTACGGCGACCGGCGACAGACCACGCGGCAGGCACTCCGCGGCCGGGCGACCCCATTAAACGGCAGGAGACAATCATAATGAACGATTCCCGACGTCGTGTTCTTTCAGCCATGCTCGCGGCCACCTTCGCATTCGCGCCCGCGCTGCAGCCCGTCACCGTTGCCGCAGTCTATTCGAACGGCAACGCCACCGCCCAGTTCAACGTCACGCTCACGATCCAGGCCAACTGCGCAATCGCCGCGAACCCGCTTGCATTCGGCACGTCCGGCGTGCTCACGTCCGCGCTCAACCAGCAGACCACGGTCTCCGTCACCTGCTCGAACTCGACGCCATACAACATCGGACTCGACGCCGGCTCGGTCAGCGGCTCGACGGTCGCCAGCCGGCTGATGGGCGGGACGACGAGCGGCAATACCGGCACGACGGTCGGCTACCAGCTCTACCAGGACTCGGGCCACACGACGATCTGGGGCAACACGCAGGGCACCGATACGGTCGGCGGCACCGGCACCGGTTCCGCGCAACTGCTGAACGTGTACGGCCAGGTACCTACGCAAGCGACGCCGAAGCCGGACACCTATCAGGCCGCCGTCACCGCCACCGTCTACTTCTGACGCGCCGTGGCATCGTTCCCGCGCGCCCTGGTCGCGCTGTGCGTCGCGTCGGCGTGCGCGGCCGCATCCGCCGCCACGCTGCAGATCATGCCCGTGACGATCGAGCTGCCGCCCTCGGCCGCCGCGGCGAGCATGACGCTCAGCAATCCTGGCGGACAGCCGATCTACGGCCAGGTCCGCGCCTATCGCTGGACGCAGGAAAACGGCGACGACGTGATGACGCCGACCGATGCGCTCGCCGCCTCGCCGCCGCTGTTGCAAATCGGCGCGAACGCCGAGCAGTTGATCCGGCTCGTGCGCACGGGGCGCGGCGCGCCGGCCGCCGAGGAAAGCTATCGCGTATTGATCGACGAACTGCCGTCGCCCGGTACGCCGGTCGAGAACGGCATCACGATCCGGCTGCGCTATTCGGTGCCCGTATTCGTCGAGCCCGAAGGCGCCCGGGCAGCGCCGCGCCTCGACTGGCGCGTCGAGCGCGACGGATCCGGCACGCGGCTCGCGGTCGCCAACCGCGGCGAACACCGTGCGCAGATTGCCGCGGTTCGGCTCGTCGACGCGCGCGGCACCGTGCACGACGTCACGCGCGGCCTGCTCGGCTACGCGCTCGCGGGCAGCACGCGACGCTGGCCGCTCAAGCTGGATGCGGGCGCGGCGGGATTCGTCAGGATCCAGGCGACCGTCAACGCGCAGCCGGTCGAGGCCCGGCTGACATCGCCCTGATCCACGCCGGAGGATCGCACGACGTTGCCCGTTCCGACGACGAGCACGGCCCTCCGGGCTGCCTGCCCCGCGCGACATGCCCGGCCCGCCGCTGCTGCGCTTTCGCTGGCGTTTTCACTGGCACTCGCGCTGGCCGTGCACGCAGGCGCCGGATGCGCACAGACGGCGCCGCAGGCGGCAGCGGCAGCCGCCCCCGCGCCTGCTCAGGACACACTGTTTCTCGACGTGTCGCTCAACGGTGAACCGACGCACCGGATCGCACGCTTCCAGCAAATCGACGGCCGGCTGTACGCGGCGTCCGCCGACCTGAACGACCTGGGCATCGCGACCGGCGACCGGGCGACCGCGCCGTCGAACACGCCCGTCGCGCTCGACACGCTCGCGGGGCTGCGCTACGACTACGACGCGGGCCGGCAGACGCTCGACCTGCGGGTGCCCGACGCGCTGCGCATCCCGCACACGTTCGATACGCGCGCGCTCGCGGCCGCGCCGCCCGCCACCTCCGGCCGCGGCTTCGTGCTGAACTACGACGCCTACGCGCAGACCGTCGCCCATGCGCCGCTCGCGGTCTGGAGCGAGGCGCGCTATTTCGATCCGGCCGGCGTATTCAGCAGCACCGGCATCGCGTACCTGTACGACGACCGCCGGCGCTACGTGCGCTACGACACGTCGTGGAGCCACTCGAACCCCGGCACGCTCACGACGACCCAGATCGGCGACACGATTTCGTCGTCGTTGTCATGGACGCGCTCGCTGCGCCTCGGCGGCGTGCAGTGGCGCAGCAACTTCGGCCTGCGCCCCGACCTCGTCACGTTTCCGGTACCTGCGCTGTCCGGGAGCGCGGTCGTGCCGACCTCGGTCGACCTGTACGTGAACAACGTGCGCCAGTTCAGCGGCGACGTGCCGAGCGGGCCGTTCGTGATCAACAGCGTGCCCGGGATCACCGGCGCAGGCAACGCGACGGTCGTCACGCGCGACGCGCTCGGCCGCTCGATCGCGACGTCCATTCCGCTGTACGTCGATACGCGCCTGCTCGCGCCCGGCCTCGCCAGCTATTCGGCGGAAGCCGGGTTCCTGCGCCGCGCCTATGGCGACGATTCGTTCGACTATGCGCGCACACCGGCGGCGAGCGGCTCGCTGCGCTACGGCATCAGCGAGCGGCTGACCGTCGAGGCGCATGCGGAAGCGACGGCCGGCGTCTACAACGCAGGTGCCGGCGCGCTCGCGCGCCTCGGCGAACGCGGCGTGGCGAATGCGTCGCTCGCGGTCAGCGCCCCGGGCCGCGCGGGCGTGCAGGCCGGCGTCGGCTACCAGTACGTGACGCCGCGCTTCTCGATCGATGCGCAGACGCTGCGCGCCTTCGGCGACTACAGCGACCTCGGCAGCCGCGAAGGCGTGCCGGTCTCGCGCGCCACCGACCGCGTCACGATTTCGTTCCCGTTCCTGCGCGCGCAGACCCTGTCGTTCAGCTATCTCGCCCTCAAGTATCCGGGCGTCGCCGCGTCGCGCATCGGCTCGATCGCATACCTGGTCAATCTCGGCGGGCTGACATCGATCACGTTCAGCGGCTTCCAGGACTTCCGGCAGCACGACGCACGCGGCTTCTTCGTGAGCCTGAGCGTCGGGCTCGACGGCAACACGTCGGTCTCGACGAACGCCGGACGGCAGAACGGCGATTCGACCTACACGCTGAACGCG
Organism: Burkholderia sp. Bp8986; assembly: GCF_003854225.1. NCBI lineage: Bacteria > Pseudomonadati > Pseudomonadota > Betaproteobacteria > Burkholderiales > Burkholderiaceae > Burkholderia > Burkholderia sp. Bp8986. The sequence goes on from NZ_QTQM01000002.1 coordinate 34,387, forward strand.
ACACGGCCGCCCGACTACGGCGGCGGCGTCGGCTGGAACGTGCAGGCGGGCGCCAACGCGGGCGTCCGCTACGCGCAGGGGCAACTGCAGTATCTCGGCCGCGCCGGCCAGGTCGCGCTGCTCGCGCAATCGTTCGACGGGCGCGGCAACGCGTCGGTCGACGTCACGGGCGCGCTCGTGCTGATGGACGGCCGGCTGATGACGGCGCGCCGCGTCGACGACGGTTTCGCGCTCGTCTCGACCGACACCGGGCGCGTCCCCGTGCTGCACCAGAACCGGCTGATCGGCGAGACGGACCGGGCCGGCTACCTGCTCGTGCCCGACCTGAATGCCTATCAGAGCAATCGCGTCGCGATCGACGGCACCGCGCTGCCCGCCGACGCACGGATCGCCGACACGACGCTCGACGTCGTGCCGCAGGCGCGCTCCGGCGTGCTCGCGCACTTCGCGGTGACCCGCTACAGCGCCGCGTCGATCGCGCTGCGCGCGCCGGACGGCACGCCGCTGCCGCCCGGGCTCGAGGTTCGCCACGTCGAAAGCGGCCAGCGCACGATCGTCGGCTATGACGGCCTGACCTTCGTCGACGGCCTCGTCGCGAACAATCACCTCGAAATCTCCGGCCACGGCCGCGGCTGCGCCGTCGCATTCGCGTATCGGCGCCCGGACGACGGCACGCTGCCGCGAATCGGACCGCTGACGTGCAGCCCCCCGTGAGCCGCGCCCGTTCGCGGCCGGCGCACGCGTCGGCCGCCCGCCCCACGAATGCTAGAATTGCGGGATTCCCTCGGCGGCGCACGCCGCCCAACTCCCCTTCGAAGAATCGCCATGACGTCCCAACTGCACAAAAAGGGCGAGGCCTGGTCGGCCCGCTTCTCGGAACCGATGTCGGAGCTGGTCAAGCGCTACACGTCGTCGGTGTTTTTCGACAAGCGCCTCGCGCTCGTCGACATCGCCGGCTCGCTCGCGCACGCGAGCATGCTCGCGGCGCAGAAGATCATCAGCGCCGACGACCTCGCCGCGATCGAACGCGGGATGACGCAGATCAAGGGCGAGATCGAGCGCGGCGAATTCGAATGGCAGCTGGATCTCGAGGACGTCCACCTGAACATCGAGGCGCGCCTCACCGCGCTGATCGGCGACGCCGGCAAGCGCCTGCACACGGGCCGCTCGCGCAACGACCAGGTCGCGACCGACATCCGTCTGTGGCTGCGTGGCGAGATCGACCGCATCGGCGGCCTCCTGAACGACCTGCGCGGCGCGCTGATCGACCTCGCGGAGCAGAACGCGGACACGATCATGCCGGGCTTCACGCACCTGCAGGTCGCGCAGCCGGTCACGTTCGGCCACCACCTGCTCGCGTACGTCGAGATGTTCACGCGCGACGCCGAGCGCATGCGCGACTGCCGCACCCGCGTGAACCGCCTGCCGCTCGGCGCGGCCGCGCTCGCCGGCACCAGCTATCCGATCGACCGCCACGCGGTCGCGAAGACGCTCGGCTTCGACGGCATCTGCGCGAACTCGCTCGACGCGGTGTCGGATCGCGACTTCGCGATCGAATTCACGGCGGCATCCGCGCTCGTGATGACGCACGTGTCGCGCTTCTCCGAGGAACTCGTGCTGTGGATGAGCCCGCGCGTCGGCTTCATCGACATCGCCGACCGCTTCTGCACCGGCAGCTCGATCATGCCGCAGAAGAAGAACCCGGACGTGCCCGAGCTCGCGCGCGGCAAGACGGGCCGCGTGAACGGCCACCTGATGGCGCTCCTCACGCTGATGAAGGGCCAGCCGCTCGCGTACAACAAGGACAACCAGGAAGACAAGGAACCGCTGTTCGACACGGTCGACACCGTCGCCGACACGCTGCGGATCTTCGCCGAGATGGTCGCGGGCATCACCGTGAAGCCGGACGCGATGCGCGCGGCCGCGCTGCAGGGCTTCTCCACCGCCACCGACCTCGCCGACTACCTCGTGAAGCGCGGCCTGCCGTTCCGCGATGCGCACGAAGCCGTCGCGCACGCGGTGAAGATCTGCGACGACCGCGGGATCGACCTCGCCGACCTGACGCTCGACGAAATGAAGCAGGAACTGCCGAACGTCGCGCACCTGATCGGCGACGACGTGTTCGGCTACCTGACGCTCGAAGGGTCGGTCGCCAGCCGCAACCACCCGGGCGGCACGGCCCCCGATCAGGTGCGTGCGGCGGTCAAGGCCGCGCGCGCCGCGCTCGGCAAGTAAGCCTGCCGTCGCGGACGGGCGCCTTCGGCGTCCGTTCTTCATTCGGGCGGCCGTCGCGCCGCCCGACGCCTTCCCCGCTGTTCCGTTTTCCCGCTTTCCGGACACCGCCGATGACCTTCTCCGCCGCGCTCTTCGACATGGACGGCCTGCTCGTCGATTCCGAGCGGACCATCATGAACACGTGGATCGACGTGTCGAACGCGCACGGCGTCGTCCTGACCGAGATCGACTACCTGCAGATCGTCGGCCGCTCGTTCGCCGAAGGCCAGGTGATTCTCGCGCGGCTGATCGGCCATCCCGACACGTTCGACGCCGTGCGCATCCGCGTGCGCGAGCAACTCGCCGCGCCCGAACCCCATCCGAAGTTTCCGCTGAAGTCCGGCGCGCTGGCGTTGCTCGAGACGCTCGCGCAGGCCGGCATTCCGTGCGCGGTCGCATCGTCGTCCGCGCGCGACGTGATTCGTGCGCGGCTCGACGCGGTCGGCGTGCTGCCGTTCTTCCGCGCGATCGCGGGTGGCGACGAGGTCGCGCGCGGCAAGCCCGACCCGGCCGTGTACCGGCTCGCGGCCGAACGCCTCGGCGTGCCGGCGCACGCGTGCGTCGCGTTCGAGGACAGCGACTTCGGCGCGCAATCGGCCGCCGGCGCCGGCGCATCGGTCGTCACCGTGCCCGACCTGAAGGCGCCGACGCCCGAGATCGTCGCGCTGAGCCTGCACGTGCTCGCGTCGCTCGACGATGCGGTCGCGCTCGTGCCGTCGTGGTTCGGCCGTCTGGACACGCAGCAGTCCGCATAAGCGCCACGTGGCGCGCACATGCAAACGGGCACCCGCGGGTGCCCGTTTTGCGTTGCCGCGCCGGATGACCGGCATCGCGGCGATCCTCAGTCGTTGCCGGCCGTCTCCGACAGCCGCTTCATCGTCGCGATGCGCGCGCCGATCAGGTCGACGCGGCCGTCCTCGCCGACGAGCGGCGCAGTCGAATCGCGGAACGCCTCCCACGCGCGTTGCGCGCGCACGAGCGTCGCGGCCGAATGCGCAGGCATCTTGCGACGCAGCTTCTGGTAATAGCGGTTCAAGTCGAACAGCGCGTGCTCGCATGCGGCATCCTGCACGCACGGCCGCACGCGGCGGATCGCCGGATCGCGCGGCGCGTTCGCCGGCTTGCCGCCGGCTGCCGCGGCGGCGCTTGGCGCCGCGACCGCCGCGCCGCGGGTACCGCCCTGCGCACCGCTCGTGGCCGCCACCGGCACGGCGGCAGGCGGCGGTGCATAACGGTCGGCCGCCGCGCGCAGCGCCAACGCGCGATCGCGCACCGGCTGCAGCTGCATGTCGGCGCTCGACATCGCGTACGACGTGCCGCGCGTCGTGTCGTACACGGCCTTCAGCAGGTGAATTTCATCCTTGCGCCACGTGACCCAGCGGCGCTGGCTGTCCTGCCAGCCGCGCTTCGCGTCGGCCGGCGCGTCGTTCGACAGGCGCTGGTACGCGCCGTCCATCACCGCCTGCCACTGCTGCTGCGCTTCGCCCATGCACTGGATCTGGCCGGCCGTCGACGACCGGTCGCGCCGCGCGAGACACTGCCGCATCGCGACGTCGATCGGGTCGGCCGCCGCCACTTCCGCATGCGCGACGCTCAGCCCAGCCGGCCCTGCCGACCAGCTCGCCCAGGCGACGAGCGCGGCCAGCGCCGCGCGTATCGTCCGGATTCGTCCCTGCGTCGCCATCAGTCGCGCACGCAGTCGACGAAGTACTCGACGCGCCCGTTCACCTCTTCCGCGACGAGGCCGTGGATGTCGGTGTGGAAGCCCGGGAAGCGCTCGTTGAAGTCGCGCGCGAACCGCAGGTAGTTCACGATCGTCTTGTTGAAGCGCTCGCCCGGGATCAGGAGCGGAATGCCCGGCGGGTACGGCGTGAGCAGGATGCTCGTCACGCGGCCTTCGAGCTCGTCGAGCGGCACGCGGTCGATCTTGCGGTGCGCGAGCTTCGCGAACGCGTCCGACGGCTTCATCGCCGGCTCCATGTCCGACAGGTACATCTCCGTCGTCAGGCGAGCGATGTCGTTCGCGCGGTACACGTCGTGGATCTGCGTGCACAGGTCGCGCAGGCCGACGCGCTCGTAGCGCGGATGCTGCGCGACGAATTCCGGCAGCACGCGCCACAGCGGCTGGTTGTTGTCGTAGTCGTCCTTGAACTGCTGCAGCTCGGTCACCATCGAGTTCCAGCGGCCCTTCGTGATGCCGATCGTGAACATGATGAAGAACGAGTACAGGCCGGTCTTCTCGACGATGATGCCGTGCTCGGCCAGGTACTTCGTGACGATCGCGGCCGGGATGCCCGTCTCGCCGAACTCGCCGTCGACGTCGAGCCCCGGCGTGATGATCGTCGCCTTGATCGGGTCGAGCATGTTGAAGCCTTCCGCCAGCGGGCCGAAGCCGTGCCAGTGGTCGTTCGGCTTCAGCATCCAGTCATCGCGCGAGCCGATGCCTTCTTCCGACAGGTCGTCCGGACCCCACACGCTGAAGAACCAGTCGTCGCCGTACTCGGCGTCGACCTTACGCATCGCGCGGCGGAAGTCGATCGCCTCGGCGATCGATTCCTCGACGAGCGCGGTGCCGCCCGGCGGCTCCATCATCGCGGCCGCGACGTCGCACGACGCGATGATCGCGTACTGCGGGCTCGTCGACGTGTGCATCAGGTACGCCTCGTTGAAGCGATGCTTGTCGAACGTGCGGTTCTCCGAATCCTGCACGACGATCTGCGACGCCTGCGAGATGCCGGCGAGCAGCTTGTGCGTCGAGTGCGTCGCGAACACGAGCGCGCCCGTGCGCGGGCGGCCGTCGCCGATCGCGTGCATGTCGCGGTAGAAGTCGTGGAACGTCGCGTGCGGCAGCCACGCTTCGTCGAAGTGCAGCGTGTCGAGCAGGTCGCCGAGCAGGTCCTTGATCATCTCGACGTTGTAGACGACGCCGTCGTACGTGCTCTGCGTGATCGTCAGGATGCGCGGCTTCATGTCCGGGTTCTGGCGCATCGCTTCGCGCGCGAACGGGTTCGCCTCGATCTTCCGGCGGATGTTCTCCGGCTTGAATTCGTCGCGCGGGATCGGCCCGATGATGCCGAAGTGGTTGCGCGTCGGCGTGAGGAACACGGGGATCGCGCCCGTCATCGTGATCGCGTGCAGGATCGACTTGTGGCAGTTGCGGTCGACCAGCACGATGTCGCCGGGAGCGACCGTCGCGTGCCAGACGATCTTGTTCGACGTCGACGTGCCGTTGGTCACGAAGAACAGGTGGTCCGCGCTGAAGATGCGCGCCGCATTGCGCTCGGACGCCGCGACCGGGCCCGTGTGATCGAGCAGCTGGCCGAGTTCGTCGACCGCGTTGCAGACGTCGGCGCGCAGCATGTTCTCGCCGAAGAACTGGTGGAACATCTGGCCGAGCGGGTTCTTCAGGAACGCGACGCCGCCCGAGTGGCCCGGGCAGTGCCACGAGTACGAGCCTTCGTCCGCGTACTTCACCAGTTCCTTGAAGAACGGCGGCGCGAGCGAGTCGAGATAGACCTTCGCCTCGCGGATGATGTGGCGCGCGACGAACTCCGGCGTGTCCTCGAACATGTGGATGAAGCCGTGCAGTTCGCGCAGGATGTCGTTCGGCAGATGCCGCGACGTGCGCGTCTCGCCGTACAGGAAGATCGGGATGTCCGCGTTGCGGCGGCGCACTTCGGTGACGAACGCGCGCAGCTCGATGATCGCGGTCGCGAGCTCGGGCAGTTCGCCGTCCGGGCCCGTTTCGCCGAGCATGAGTTCGTCGTCGTCGATCGACAGGATGAAGCACGACGCGCGGCTCGATTGCTGCGCGAACGACGTCAGATCGCCGTAGCTCGTGAGGCCGAGGACTTCGACGCCCTCCTTCTCGATCGCTTCGGCCAACGCCCGGATGCCGGAGCCCGAGATGTTCTCGGAGCGGAAATCTTCGTCGATGATGACGACGGGGAAACGAAACTTCATGGGCGATTCTCCAAAAAGAACGACCGCGGCGCGTCACGCGCAGCGGTCACCCGGAAACTGGTGAGACGTTATGCAACCAGATCAGGTTTTCGGCAGCGTGACACCGCGCTGACCCTGATACTTGCCGCCGCGATCGGCGTACGACACGTCGCACACTTCGTCGCTTTCGAAGAACAGCACCTGCGCGACACCTTCGTTCGCGTAGATCTTCGCGGGCAGCGGCGTGGTATTCGAGAATTCCAGCGTGACGTAGCCTTCCCACTCGGGTTCGAACGGCGTCACGTTGACGATGATCCCGCAGCGCGCGTACGTCGACTTGCCGAGGCAGACGGTCAGCACGGTGCGCGGGATGCGGAAATATTCGACGGTGCGGGCCAGCGCGAACGAGTTCGGCGGGATGATGCACACGTCGCCCTTGAAATCGACAAACGAACCCTCGTCGAAGTTCTTCGGATCGACGATCGTCGAGTTGATGTTCGTGAAGATCTTGAATTCGTCCGCGCAGCGGATGTCGTAGCCGTAGCTCGACGTGCCGTAGCTGACGATCCGGCGGCCGTCCTCGGACGCGCGGACCTGATCGGGCACGAACGGCTCGATCATCTTGTGTTCTTCGGCCATGCGCCGAATCCACTTGTCGGACTTGATGCTCATGCCAGCCTCCGCCGGGCCGTCCCAAGAAGGCTGGCCGTCCCCGCGGGGGACAGCGGACGAAGTGAGCGTTGGGGTCGTTTCATATCGGGGCGCCAGGAAACGCTGCGTGACAGTCAGGAAGGGTCGCTCGCGACGCGGCGACCCGGAAAGGCGCACATTTTACGCGATCATCGGCTCGCGTACGCGGCGGCCGTCAACGGATCACGCCACAGGCGAGCGCGGGTCCCGCGCCATGCTGCGGAAACGCCGGATCGCTCGGGTCGCGGTGGACCAGCGCCGCGCGGTTCAGCGCGGAGCGCACGCCGTCGAGGGCCAGATCGGGCGCGACGATGAAACCCGCCGCGACGCCGTTCGCATCCGCATGGATGTTGCCGAGATCGCCGGCGACCCGCGCGCCCGCGCGCAGCCGGTCGGCGGCCGGCGCGAACACCTGGCCGGCGCTCGAGCCGTCGCCCGCGTTGCAGTCGCCGCGCTCGTGCACCTGCAGCGCGTGATCGCTGTTCGGCGGCAGGCCGGCCAGGTTGTACGTGACCTGGACGCCATCCGGGCGTTCGACGAACGTCACCGCGCCGCGCGCCTGCGAGCCGACGGTCGGCTGCAACTGCGCGTCGGCACGCTTTTCGTGCGACGAGGAAAAAGAGGTACAGCCGGCCAGCAGGCCCAGCGCGGCGGCGGCCAGCAGCGCGCGCCGCGCGCGGCCGGCGCGCACGCCGTGATGTCGTTGGTTCATTCGATCCTCATGCCGGCTGGCGGCCATTTGACACGGCGGCCATGCCGGGCGGGTAAAGGGACCCGGGAAAAGTCGCCATGATACCGCGCCTCGCGGCGCCGTAAACAGCGTGAGGCCCCGCCCCGCAAGGGTTTTACGTATTTTGAACAACGATCGACGGGAACTTCGACGTCATGTCGCGTGCGCGCTCGGCGATCGCCAGCGCGACCCCGCGCGCGATGTCGCGATAGCGCCGCGCCAGCGCGCCGTCCGGTTCGGCCGCGACCGTCGGCGTGCCGCTGTCGGCGCGCTCGCGGATCGCGATGTCGAGCGGCAGGCTGCCGAGCACGGTCACGCCGTAGTCCTGCGCCATCCGCTCGGCACCGCCCGCGCCGAAGATGTGCTCTTCGTGGCCGCAGTTCGAGCACACGTGGATGCTCATGTTCTCGACGATACCGAGGATCGGAATCCCGACCTTCTCGAACATCTTCAGGCCCTTCTTCGCGTCGAGCAGCGCGATGTCCTGCGGGGTCGTCACGATCACGGCGCCGGTCACCGGCACGCGCTGCGCGAGCGTGAGCTGGATGTCGCCCGTGCCCGGCGGCATGTCGACGATCAGGTAGTCGAGCTCGCGCCAGTTGGTCTGTCGCAGCAGCTGCTCGAGCGCCGACGTCGCCATCGGGCCGCGCCACACCATCGGGTTGTCTTCCTCGATCAGGAAGCCGATCGAGTTCGCCTGCAGCCCGTGGCCGACCAGCGGGTTCATCGACTGGTTGTCGGGCGACTCGGGCCGCTGGCCGTGAATGCCGAGCATGGTCGGCAGCGACGGACCGTAGATGTCGGCGTCGAGAATGCCGACCGACGCGCCTTCCGCGGCGAGCGCGAGCGCGAGGTTGACGGCCGTCGTGCTCTTGCCGACGCCGCCCTTGCCCGACGCGACCGCGACGATGTTCTTCACGTTCGGCAGCAGCTTCACGCCGCGCTGCACCGTGTGCGCGACGATCTCCTGCGACACGGCGACGCGTGCGTCGCGCACGCCCGGCACGGCCTTCAGCGCAGCGGCGATGCGCGCGCGCACGTCGTCGTGCTGGCTGCGCGCGGGATAGCCGAGCACCACGTCGACCGCCACGGCGTCGCCGTCGATCGCGACGTTGCGCACGCCCTTGTTCGCCGCGTAAGGACGGCCCGTATTGGGGTCGACGACAGCCGCCAATGCGGCGTCGACTTGTGCCCGGTCAATGCTCATCGAAACTCCGTGAAAACGTTTTTCTCTCGCGCAAACGTCAAGAAATATCAAATAACGCTGCGAAAATCGGGAAAAGTGAAAGAATCTGTTGCACGCCATTGCGCGAACGCGCGCGGCGGAGCAATCTTCGCGTGCGGCATGCTATGGGGCCAAATCGGCCACGAACCGCCTATATTGTAGAGGCTGACGCATCACCCTGTCCGGAACAGCCACGCTGGCGAACAGGGCATGCAGCCGCCTCGGCGGCTGCCGCGGGCACGGGCCTGCCCACCTTTTTCGGGCGTCCGTGCCGGGAGCCGTAACTGTTGTTTGTCGTCGTTGTCGACTCGTTCAACCAAGAGAGGAATTCAAGATGAACATGAAAATCGCGACTCGCCTGTCCGTCTTCGCCTTGGCCGGCGCACTGCTGGCAGGCTGCGCCACGCAGCAAGGCAACAACACGGCCGTCGGGACCGGCACGGGCGCAGCGCTCGGCGCAGGCATCGGCGCGCTGGCCGGCGGCGGCAAGGGCGCGGCGATCGGCGCGGGCGTCGGCGCACTGGTCGGCGGCGTGACGGGTTACAACTGGCAGGCGATCAAGAACAAGCTCGCGCCGTCGGCAGCCAAGACGGGCACGCAGGTGACCGAGCAGCCGGACGGCTCGCTGAAGCTGAACGTGCCGAGCTCGGTGACGTTCGCGACCAACCAGTACGCGATCACGCCGGCCTTCACGCCGCTGCTGAACGACCTGGCGACGACGCTGAACCAGAACCCGCAAGTGACGGCGTCGGTCGTCGGCTACACGGACAGCACGGGTTCGCAGCAGCTGAACCAGACGCTGTCGCAGAACCGTGCGCAGAGCGTCGTCAACGCGCTGGTGCAGCGTGGCGTCGCCGGCGGCCGCCTGGCGGCACAGGGCATGGGCCCGTCGAACCCGATCGCGGACAACGCGACCGAAGCCGGCCGCGCACAAAACCGCCGCGTCGAGATCTACCTGCGCGCAGCCCAGCAGTAAGCATCGTCGCGAGAGGAAACGGGGTCGCGCGCCGGGCGCGCGACCCCGCCGCACAAGGCTTTCAGCGGGCTCCGTAACAAATCGAAAAAAATTTCGAACTTCTGTCGCGACCCGCGGTCTGTCTTTACGGTACGCGGCTGGCGCTGCCGGCGCGTCACCATTCTCCTCTTGTCGTTGTTGCTCCGGGGCCGAATTCGCCCCGGTTTTTTTTTGCCCGGAATTCGCCTGCTGCATCGCAGCATCGCACCGCCGGGCACGCCGCCGCCGCGGCCCCGCCCCTTCCTGCGCCCGATCCACGGCGCCCACGCCGGCTGACCTGCCCGCGCCCCTGCTAGAATCGCAGTTTCCGTCGTTTCCGCCGTTCTTCTACAGACCCTATGTCCGCATCCGACCTCACTTCCGTGCAGGCTGCGGCGCCGCAAGGCAGCCGCCAGATCCTCGTTACGTCCGCACTGCCCTATGCCAACGGCCAGATCCACATCGGCCACCTGGTCGAGTACATCCAGACCGACATCTGGGTGCGGACGCTGCGAATGCACGGTCACGAGGTCTACTACATCGGCGCCGACGACACGCACGGCACGCCGGTCATGCTGCGCGCGGAGAAGGAAGGCCTGACGCCGAAGCAGCTGATCGAGCGCGTGTGGACCGAGCACAAGCGCGACTTCGACAGCTTCGGCGTGTCGTTCGACAACTTCTACTCGACCGACTCGGACGAGAACCGCGTGCTGAGCGAGAAGATCTACCTCGCGCTGAAGGAAAACGACCTGATCGCCGAGCGCGAGATCGAACAGGCGTACGACCCGGTCAAGGAAATGTTCCTGCCGGACCGCTTCATCAAGGGCGAATGCCCGAAGTGCCACGCGAAGGACCAGTACGGCGACAACTGCGAAGTGTGCGGTTCGACCTACCTGCCGACCGAACTGCTGAACCCGTACTCGGTCGTGTCCGGTGCGACGCCGGTGCGCAAGACCTCGACGCACTACTTCTTCCGCCTGTCCGATCCGCGCTGCGAGTCGTTCCTGCGCGAATGGGTCAGCGGCCTCGCACAGCCCGAAGCGACCAACAAGATGCGTGAATGGCTCGGCGACGCCGGCGAGGCCAGGCTCGCCGACTGGGACATCTCGCGTGACGCGCCGTACTTCGGCTTCGAGATCCCGGGCGCGCCCGGCAAGTACTTCTACGTGTGGCTCGACGCGCCGGTCGGCTACTACGCGAGCTTCAAGAACCTGTGCGACCGCAACGGCATCGACTTCGATGCGTGGATCCGCCCGGGCACGAAGGCCGAGCAGTACCACTTCATCGGCAAGGACATCCTGTATTTCCACACGCTGTTCTGGCCGGCGATGCTCGAGTTCTCGGGCCATCGCACGCCGACCAACGTGTTCGCGCACGGCTTCCTGACGGTCGACGGCGCGAAGATGTCGAAGTCGCGCGGCACGTTCATCACCGCGCAGAGCTACATCGACACGGGCCTGAACCCGGAATGGCTGCGCTACTACTTCGCCGCGAAGCTGAACGCGACGATGGAAGACATCGACCTGAACCTCGACGATTTCCAGGCGCGCGTGAACAGCGACCTCGTCGGCAAGTACGTGAACATCGCGAGCCGCGCGGCCGGCTTCCTGCTCAAGCGTTTCGACGGCCGCGTGCAGGACAGCGCGATGAACCATCCGCTCGTCGCGACGCTGCGCGACGCGATTCCGGCGATCGCCGCGCACTACGAAGCGCGCGAATACAGCCGCGCGCTGCGCCAGACGATGGAGCTCGCGGACGAAGTGAACGCGTACGTCGACGGCGCGAAGCCGTGGGAACTCGCGAAGGATCCGGCCAACGCGGTCGCGCTGCACGAAACCTGCAGCGTGAGCCTCGAGGCGTTCCGCCTGCTGTCGCTCGCGCTGAAGCCGGTGATGCCGCGCGTGGCCGAAGCCGTCGAGGCCTTCTTCGGGATCGCGCCGCTCACGTGGGCCGACGCCGCGAAGCCGCTGTCGTCCGCGCAGCCGATCAAGGCGTACCAGCACTTGATGACGCGGGTCGATCCGAAGCAGATCGACGCGCTGCTCGCCGCGAACCGCGATTCGCTGCAGGCCGAGGCCGCCGGCGCCGCTGCCGCGGGGGCAACCGCCGCCAACGCCGCGAAGGACGCGAAAAACGCGAAGGCGAACGCGAAGGTGGCTGCGGCGAACGGTGCCGACGACGGCCCGATCTCGATCGACGATTTCGCGAAGATCGACCTGCGCATCGCGAAGATCGTCGCGTGTCAGGCCGTCGAGGGCTCCGACAAGCTGCTGCAGCTCACGCTCGACGTCGGCGAGGAAAAGACCCGCAACGTGTTCTCGGGCATCAAGTCCGCGTACCAGCCCGAGCAGCTCGTCGGCAAGCTGACGGTGATGGTCGCGAACCTCGCGCCGCGCAAGATGAAGTTCGGGCTGTCCGAAGGGATGGTGCTCGCCGCGTCGGCGGCCGACGAGAAGGCCGAGCCGGGCCTCTACATCCTTGAGCCGCACAGCGGCGCGAAGCCCGGCATGCGCGTGAAGTAAGCCGCACGCGCCGCTGCTTGCACAAGAAGCCCCGCACCACGTGCGGGGCTTTTTCATGGGCGGCCGCGAGCGGCGCCGCGGCCGGTGGTTGCAGGTCGGCGTGACGCTCGCCGCTACGCGGGCAGGCTTCGGCGCGTGCGCACGCGCGAACCGGAGCGCCGGCGCGCGTGGCCGACCGGCCAGGCGCCCGCTTCGTCACCGCTGGCCGAACCAGCGATCGAAACGCCGCGTGTAGTTCAGGTCGACGCCCTGGAACGTGCCGCCATACGCGGACACCGACCAGAAGCGCGTGAGGTTGATCGTCGCCTTGAACGCATTGCTCGCCGATTGCAGCCCTTGCTCGTAACCGAGCACGAAGCGCTCGTTGATCGCCTTCGAGATCTGCACGACCTGCGCATCGGTCAGGCCGACGTCGCTGCGGCCGATCGAGAATTCGTCGAGACCGATGCTCTGCGCGACGCGCTTGCCGGTCGCGCTGCCGAGCAGCCCGAGCGCGGCCGTCATCGCGTTCTGCTGGCCGACGTTGTTGCCCTGGTCGGTGCCGTGCCCGAACAGCAGCCACGACAGCTTTTCGTTGTCGGTGACGTTCGGCTCGGACACGAGCTTGACCGTCGGCGACTGGATCGTGCCGGTGACCTGCACGCCGGCCTCGACCTCCTGGTTGCGCCGCATCGCGAGGATGTTCACGCCCGGATTCGACACCGGGCCGTTGAACGTGAAGAAGCCGTTCTCGACCGCGAGCTTGCGGCCGAACGACGTATACGTCGAGCCTTCCGTCACGCGCACGTTGCCGACCGCGCGCAGCGGCACGCCGGGCGCGCTCATCACGGTGATCGTGCCGCGCAGGCCGAGATCCGCGCCGTGCCCCTTGAAGCGGAAGTTGTTGCCGAGCCCGATGTCGATGTTCGCGCGCGGCGCGAGCGACGGCGCCGGCTTATCCTCGACCTTCTGCGGCTTCGCGACCGCCGTACCGGTCTGCACGTCGCCGCGCACCGTGCCGTCCGGGCGCACGATCACGACGTCGTCGGACAGGTGCGGCGCCGACTCCTCCGGCAGGTCGAACAGCGCGCGGTCGACGACGAACTTGCCGTCGATCGACAGTGCGCCGCGCGGCCCGTCGTTCGCGACGGTCGCCTTGCCCGACAGCGACAGCTTGCGATCCGGCGCCGCGAACAGCTCGAGCTTGTCCGCGACGATGCTCGCGGTCAGGTCGGGCGCCTCGCCGTCGAGACGCACGCGGCCGATCGCGCGCAGCGTTCCGTCGCCGCCGTGGAACTCGACCTGCTGGAATTCGACGAGGTTCTCCGCGAGCTTCACGCGCACGATGCCGTCCTTCAGCTGCACGCCCTGATCGACGAGCGTCGCGGACAGGTCGTCGCCCGTCAGCATCCCCGACACGTTCGGCTTCACCGGCGTGCCCGCGACCGTCAGCTTCAACGCCGCGCGCCCGCCGAGCAGGTAGCTCGGCCCGAACAGGTTGCCGGTCGCCTTCAGCGACGGAATGTCGGCGTCGATGCGGCCCGACAGCGGGCCGTCGTCGACGACGCCGAACACGCCGTCGCGCAGCGCGAACGGCACGGTGACGTTCGCGTCGAGCGTGCCGACCCGGTTCGCCTTCGCGAGCGCCACCACGTTGAGCCGGTTGCCGGGTGCAAAGCTCGCGCGCGCGGACAGGTCGGTCAACCCGAGCGACGCAATACCGCGCCCGGTCTCGACCGTCACGTCGCCGCCGCGCCGCTTCACCTGCACGTAGCCCGTCGCGTTCGCGCCGAGCGAGAAATCCCAGTCGGCATCGAGCACGACGTCGGTGCGCACCGGCGGCCGCTGGCCCGTCAGTTCCTGGCGGATCTCGAGGAAACGGGCGACCGATGCATCGCGCACGGCGCCTGCCGAGCGCATCTGGCCGTGGTCGAACACGAACGACTTCAGGTCGATCGCCGCGCCTTCGAGCGTGAGCCGCGTCGCGCCGAGCGTCACGCGGCCGGCGCCGGCCGACACCGCAAGCGGCGCCTGCAGCGCCACCGCCGGCGTGCCGCGGTTCGCGAGGCGCGTGACGGTGCCGTCCCAGCGCGTTCCGTCGCGGCTCTCGACCACGCCGCCGTTCGCCGCGAGCGTCAGGTCGATCACGCGGCCGCCGGCCGTCCCCATCGCCGACGCGTCGAGCGTGTGCTTCGCGCGCGTGCCGTCGAGGTTCGCGCGCAGCGATTTCAGTTGCAGCGAGCCGAGTGCGATGTCGGTCGCGTCGGCCGTGAACACGAGCGCGCCGTGCGCGCCGTCGCGGATGTCGGCGCGACCCTGCGCGGCACCGATCCGGTTCGAGCCGACCACGACGTGCTGGGCCTTGTAGGTGGCCGTCACGTTCGGATGCGCGAAGCTGCCGGTCAGCTCGCCCTGCGCCTGCACGAGCCCCTGCACGCCGAAGCCGAGCCGGTCGAGTTCCGGCGCGTCGACGACGAAGCGCAGCCGGTCGCCCGGCGCGCCGAAACTGCCGCGCAGGTCGACGTGGTTGCCCGCGATCGACAGCGTCGCATTGCTCGGCAGGATCCGCGAGCCGGCGAACTGCACGACGCCTGCGCCGGTCAGCGGCACGCCGTCGTACAGGCTGTCGCCGAGCTTGAAGGTCGCCTTCGTCGACATCTGCGGCGCGAACGCGCCGGATGCCGTCAGCGTGCCCGATACGCGCGTCTCGCCGCGCCTGGCCGGCGCCTTGGCCGCGGCGGCGGTTTTGGTCGCTGTTTTGGTCGCTGTTTTGGCCACTTTTGCCGCCGGCTTGCCGCTACCGGCCTTCGGCGCGCCCATCGCCGCGAGCAGCAGCGGATCGAACGCGGTCAGCGTCGCCTTCGCGTCGTAGCTCGAATGCGCATCGTGACGGAACACGCCGGTCAGGTCGATACGGCCCTTGCCCGCCGTCACGCGTGCATCGGTCAGCACCGTCTGCTGCGGCGTCAGCGCGACCTTCGCACGCGCGCCGAGCGCGAGCTTCGGATCGTTCAGGTCGAAATCGACGGTCGTCACGTCGCCGGCGAGCGTCACGCCGAGCGGCCCGCCCAGGCGCATCGGCCGCAACTCGGCAATGAAGGCGTTCAGGTCGAGATTCGCGACCTTCAGGTCGAAGCGGCCCTTGCCGCCCGTCAGCGTGCCGTTGCCGGTCACGCTGCCGTCGCGGATCAGTTTCAGCGCGAGGCCGTCGATTCGCTGCGCGTGCGCGTCGAGATGGACGGTCGCATGCGCGTCGACGACCGGCAGCAGGTGCTCGCCGAGCGTGCCGGGCTTCGCGTTGACGATCGACACGGGGCCGGTCACCGCGAACCCCTTCGCCGGGGCAGTGCCGGCCGGCGCGGTCACGGGCGCCAGCTCCGCGCGCACCGCGAGATCGGCGGCCGGCGCGCCCGGCGCGATCGCCTGCGGGTTCACGTGATCGAACGCGAGCGACGCGCGCGTGAGCGGCACCGTGCCGAACGGCGCGGCCTCGACGTGCGCGCGGCCGTTCAGTTTCATCCCGCTCGCGGTCACGTCGGCGACGAGCGCTTCGAGCGAACCCGATACGTTCGCGCTCGCGTTGACCGCTTCGTTGGCCAGCTTGCCCACGTAGGTCGCGTTGCCCGTCAGCGCGAACGGCTTCGCGCCGTCGAGCTTAGCGCGCGCGGTCAGCGCGCCGTACGGCGTGTCGACGCCATCGAGCGCGAGTTCATGGTGACGGCCGTCGCTGCGGCCGTTCAGCGCGAGATGGTCGAGCTGCGTCGTCGAGCCGCCTTCGTGGATCGCCAGGTGATCGACACGCAGGTCGTCGATCCGCAACTGCAGCGGCAGGCTCAGGTCCTGCGGCGTCGCGGCCGGTTTCGACGGCCCCGGCACGATCCGCACGTCGACCGTGCCCGCGCGCAGGTAAGCGACCGACAGCCGCCACGGCGCGCGGGTCAGCACCCAGCGGCCGTCGAGCCGGTCGATCCGCACTTCGGTGCTCGTGCCGCCGGGGCTCGTCCACGCGAAGCCGCGCAGCCGCACGCCGGTCGCGAGCGCGCCGCCGTCCAGCGTGCCCGCCAGCCGGCCGCCGAGTACGCGCACGGCCGTCTGCCACGCGAGCCGCGTGCCGCGCTCGGTCGTCGCCGCGGCCAGCACGAGCCCGGCCGCCAGCACGACGAGCAGCACGGCCGTCACGAGCGTCCACGCGACGATCCGGCCCGCACGCACACGCCGCGGCCCGCGCGGCGGCGCACCGGGCGCGCGCTCGGGCGAGTCCGGATCGTTCGGCGGCGGCGTGTCGTTCGGGTCCTTCGTCATGCGGTTCGTCGTGGCTCGTGCAACAAGGTCAGAAGGCGATGCCGAGCGTCAGGTACGGGCGCACGCTGTGGTTGCGCAGTCCGTACGCGACGTCGACGTTGATCGGGCCGACGGGGCTGCGCCAGCGCGCGCCGATGCCGACGCCCGGATAGAACACGCGCTCGCCCCACGCATCGGTCGCGGTGCCGATGTCGAAGAAGGTCGCGGCGCCCCAGTCGCGGTTGAACCAGTGCTGGTATTCGGCGGTGCCCGTCATCAGGTACTTGGTCGGCAGCACGGAGCCGGCGACGCTGTTGCCGATGCTCTGGTAACCGTAGCCGCGCACCGAGTTCGAGCCGCCCGCGCGGAACAGCAGCGATGCCGGCACGCCGGTCGAGCTGCCGCTCGTGAACACGCCGCCGAGCTCCGCGCGGAACACGAACAGGTCGCGCTTGCCGATCGGCACGTACTGCTGGCCGCGCGCGTAACCGCGGATGAAGGTCTGGTCGGTCAACACGCCCTTGATCGCGAAGCCGGCCTCCGCGTGGATCAGGTTGCCCGAGCGCGGGAACAGCGGATCGTCGACGTTGCGGCGCGTCCATGCCCACTGCGGCACCAGCGCGCGGCTCGTGGTCGGGCCGGCGCCGTTCTGGTCGAGCCGGTCCTGGTAGAACATCAGCGAGTACGCGTAGTCGATGAACTGGCCGGTGCGCGTGCGCTGCACGCCGACCCGCGCGCTGTAGATGCGCGTGTCCGACACGTTGGTGTTCGTGTACGACGCGAGCACGCTGTTGGTCCACCCTTTCGCGCCGGGCGGCATCGACAGCTGGACCTGGCCGTACTGCTGGATCTGGTCGAGCCGGCCCGACACGGTGAACGGCCACGCGGCGCCGAACGTGTCGAGATACGTGTAGGAGCCCTGCACGTGCGGGCCCGTATCGGTCGCGTAGCCGACGCCGCCGCGAATGTTGTTGTACGGGAACTCGCTGACCTTCACGTGCACGGGCGTACGCTCGGGCTTCGACGTATCGTCGCCGACGTCGATCGCGACGCTCGCATAGTACGGCGTGTTCTGCAGTTGCCGCTGCAGCTCGGTGATCCGCTGCACGTCGTAGATCTCGCCTTCCGACAGCGGATTGACGTTCGTGACGATCTTCTCCGGGTAGCGGCGCACGCCATCGACATCAACCTTGCCGATCGTGAATGTCGGGCCGCTGTCGAACGTGACGGCCAGCGTCGCGCGCTGCGTGCGCGGGTCGATGCGCGCCTCCGACGACGCGATCTTCGCGCCCAGGTAGCGGCGCGCCTGCAATTGCCTGAGCGCCGCGCCCTTCGCGACGTCCCAGTCCGATTGCGTGAACGGGTCGCCCGGCTTCAGCGAAAACGCGAAGCGGGTCGCGGCCTCCTGCTTCGGATCCTCGGTGCCGACCGGGCCCTTGAACGTCAGGTCGACCGTCGACACGACGGTCTGCGGCCCCGGATCGACGGCGACGCGCACGTCACGCTTGCCGTCGCGCGTGCGCACGTCGGTGCGCACGACCGGCGAAAAATAGCCGGCCGTCGCGGTCAGGTCGCGCACCTGCTGCGGTGTCGCGGTCACGAGGAAGTCGAACTGGTCGTCGCTGATGTCGTCGCGCTTCGCGAAGCGCGCGATGTCGAGATGGGTCTTGAGTAGCTTGCGGATCGAGCGCGGCGCGTCGATGTCGACGTCGTACTTCGCGTAGGCCGGCAGCACGACGAACGCGGCGAGACAGCCGACGAGGGCTGCCCGGGCCGCCGCACCGGCGCCGCGCCGTGCGCGACGACCGGGGTGTCGGGCCGCGCGCGGGCTCGTCTCATGCGTCGTGTGTGCTTGCTGGTTCGCGTGACCCGCCAAATATGACCTCACCCTCGGTTGTCGTGATTCCGTGGAAAACCCTGTATTTGACCACAAGGCGGCGGCCCTGCCCGCGCGGGCCCCGCTTTGACGCTTGCGCGCAACGACGCGCGCACGGGCCCGGCCGGTCGCGCCGCGGGCACCGGCCAGCGGATTCGACGCGCGATTGCCGCCGGCTGTTCCCCGCGATGCGGTAAAATCCCGCCATCGCGAATCCGGCGCATCGTGCGCCGCCCGAAACGGAAAGCCAAGCCATGCCGTACCAGTCCGACGTCACGCAATTCCTGAACCAGCTCAAGCAACAGAAGCCGACGCTCGAAGAAGAGCAGCGCAAGGGCCGCTCCCTGCTGTGGGACAAGCAGCCGATCGACCTCGACGAGCGTGCCGAGCAGCAGGAATCGCGCGTGAAGCAAACGTCCTACGTCTACTACCAGAACTTCTGACGACGTGAGCGCCGCCGACGAGGCCAGCGCCGCCCGGCAGGACGACGCGATCGCCGCGCCCGCGGGCGCCGATTCGACGCCCGACACGGTCGACGGTGTCGCGGCGTTCGCACGCCTGTACGGCGAGCCGCTCTTCAAGCTGCCGCAGGACCTCTACATCCCGCCCGATGCGCTCGAGGTGTTCCTCGAGACGTTCGAAGGCCCGCTCGACCTGCTGCTGTACCTGATCCGCAAGCAGAACTTCAACGTGCTCGACATCCCGATGGCGCAGGTCACCGCGCAATATCTGGGTTACGTCGACCAGATCCGCACGTCGAACCTCGAGCTGGCCGCCGAATACCTGCTGATGGCCGCGATGCTGATCGAGATCAAGTCGCGGATGCTGTTGCCGGTCAAGAAGGCCGACACGGGCGAGGAAGCCGAGGATCCGCGCGCGGAACTCGTGCGCCGCCTGCTCGAATACGAGCAGATGAAGCTCGCCGCGCAACGTCTCGACCAGTTGCCGCAGCTCGGCCGCGACTTCCTGCGCGCCGAGGTCTACATCGAGCAGAGCATCACGCCGCGCTTTCCCGACGTGAACTCGGACGACCTGCGCGCCGCGTGGGCCGACGTGCTCAAGCGCGCGAAGCTCGTCCAGCACCACAAGATCTCCCGCGAGGAGCTGTCGGTGCGCGAACACATGAGCCTGATCCTGCGCAAGCTGCAGAACGCACGCTTCATGGAGTTCGCCGACCTGTTCGACACGTCGCGCGGCGTGCCGGTCGTGGTCGTGAACTTCATCGCGATGCTCGAACTCGCGCGCGAATCGCTCGTCGAGATCACGCAGCCCGAACCGTTCGCGCCGATCTACGTGCGCCTCGCGTACCTGCCCGCATAAGGCGCCCGCCGCCCCCGCCTCACCCCGCACACCGAAACACGCCGCATCCCGCCGCCGGGCCCGCCCGCGCGGGCTGCCTGCGGCGCGCCCGCGCAAAAAGTGAACGATCGTACTTTTTTCGATGCGTCCGGCGGCCAAATCCTCTACAATCCGCCGACGCCCGATGCGCCGCCCGCGCGCCGGCGTTCTCCGCTTCGACCCCGACGCCGCTGTTGCGGCGCCAACGCGCGCCTGCGCGAGGAACCCGCTACCCGATCATGAAAGTCATCAGCTCGATCCAGGAACTGCGCGACCAGTTGCGCGGACAGAACCGCACGGCGTTCGTGCCGACGATGGGCAACCTGCACGAAGGTCACCTGTCGCTGATGCGCCTCGCGCGCCAGCACGGCGACCCGGTCGTGGCGAGCATCTTCGTCAACCGGCTGCAGTTCGGCCCGAACGAGGATTTCGACAAATATCCGCGCACGCTGCAGGACGATATCGAGAAGCTGCAGAAGGAAAACGTCTACGTGCTGTTCGCGCCGACCGAGCGCGACATGTATCCGGAGCCGCAGGAGTACCGCGTGCTGCCGCCCGACGACCTCGGCGGGATTCTCGAGGGCGAGTTCCGCCCCGGCTTCTTCGCCGGCGTGTGCACGGTCGTCACCAAGCTGATGTCCTGCGTGCAGCCGCGCGTCGCCGTGTTCGGCAAGAAGGATTACCAGCAGCTGATGATCGTGCGCCGCATGTGCCAGCAGCTCGCGCTGCCGGTCGAGATCATCGCGGCCGAGACCGTGCGCGACGAGGACGGCCTCGCGCTGTCGTCGCGCAACCGCTACCTGACGACCGACGAGCGCAAGGAAGCGCCCGAGCTCGCGAAGACGCTGCAACGCGTGCGCGAGAGCGTGCTCGGCGGCGAGCGCGACCTCGGCACGCTCGAGCAGCACGCGCGCACGCATCTGGCCGAGCGCGGCTGGGCGCCCGACTACATCGCGATCCGCCGCCGCGCGAACCTGATCGCGCCGAGCGCCGCCGAGCTCGAAGCCGGCGAGCCGCTCGTCGTGCTCGCGGCCGCGAAGCTCGGCGCGACGCGCCTGATCGACAACCTGGAAATCTGACGGGC
Source organism: Burkholderia sp. Bp8986 (assembly GCF_003854225.1). Classification (NCBI taxonomy): domain Bacteria; kingdom Pseudomonadati; phylum Pseudomonadota; class Betaproteobacteria; order Burkholderiales; family Burkholderiaceae; genus Burkholderia; species Burkholderia sp. Bp8986. Next base: position 55,322 of record NZ_QTQM01000002.1, read on the forward strand.
CGCCCGCCCTCGCCTCACACGCATCACGGAGATACCATGCAGCGCCACATGCTCAAATCGAAGATCCACCGCGCGGCCGTCACGCACTGCGAGCTGCATTACGAAGGCTCGTGCGCGATCGACGAAGACCTGCTCGAAGCGGCGGGCCTGATCGAAAACGAACGGATCGACATCTGGAACATCAACAACGGCGAGCGCTTCTCGACCTACGCGATCAAGGGCGAGCGCGGCAGCGGGATGATCTCGCTGAACGGCTCGGCCGCGCGCCGCGCGCAACTCGGCGACCTCGTGATCATCGCGGCGTTCGCGATGGTCGACGAAGCCGAGCTGCAGGCCGGCTGGAAGCCGAAGCTCGTGTTCATCGACGAAGGCAACAAGATCAAGGGCCACCGCGACCACGTGCCGACGCAGAACTGGACCTGATTCACGCGGCCGGCCGGCGTATCGCGGCGCGCCGGATCGCTGCCGCGGCGCCCCGCGCGCCGGGGCGGCCGAAGCCGCGCAGCCGCATACGTACGAAGGGCCTGATCCGGCACGCTGCCGCATCAGGCCCTTCTTCATTGGAGCGGGAACCGACCGAATTCGACCGGCTGCGCCGCGCGGGTTCGCCTCGCGCGCTCAGGACGCCTTCGCGACCTTCTCCGCTTTCGGCGCGCGGCGCTCGGCCCATTCGACGATCGGCCGCCACTGCTCGAGGTCCTTCTCGACGCGGCTCTTCGCGACGTCCCACAGCGTCAGGCCGTGCGCGGCGATCTGCACGTAGTTCTGCGTGTCGCGCACGTAGCCGAGCACCGGCAGCCCGAGCCCTTCGACGAAACGGTGCAGCTGGTCGGACGAGCGCGTGCGCGCGTCGACCCGCATCCCGACGATCCCGACCTCGACGCTGCCCTTGCGCACGGCCTTCTCGCCGGCGAGGCGCTCCAGAAACTGCTGGGTCGCGAGAATATCGAACATCGACGGCTGCAGCGGCACGATCACCTTGTCGGCGAGCTGCAGCGCGACGTTGAGCCGGTTGCCGTGCAGCCCGGCCGGCGTGTCGATCACCGCATATTCGAGGCCGCGCGGCGGCTTCGACGGCGCATCCGGGTCGAGCTCCCACGCCTCGATCGGCGGCAGGCCGGCCGGCCGCAGGTCGAGCCACGCATGCGCGGACTGCTGCCGGTCCAGATCGGCGAGCGCGACCCATGCGCCCTGCGCCGCGAAATAGCCGGCAAGATTGGTGGACAGCGTGCTCTTCCCCACGCCGCCCTTCGGATTCGCCACCACGATGACCGTCATGAATTCCCCCGAAAAAGCCGTGCGGCGCCTGCCGCCCTGGCAGGCGCCGCTCGATTGCGGATACAGGGAGCGATGATATCGGCAAACCGGGTGTCACCGGAACGGGTTGCGCCGAAGCCCGCCCCGTTTATGCGGCGCGCGTCGCGGCGCGCGGTGCGCCGAGCGCGAACGCACCGCCGCCCAGCAGCGCCTGCACGGCCAGCGTGACGGCCCAGAACGCCGGGTATTCCCAGCCGCCGTTCGGCGACGCGAAGCTCCAGCCGTTCGGCAGATGCGCGGACACCGCGCCGAGCATGAACGGCAGCAGCACGAGTGCGGCGATCCGCACGCGGAAGCCCGCGAGCAGCGCGAGGCCGCCGGCCAGTTCGACGACGGTGGTGACATACGCGAGCCAGCCCGGCAGGCCGATCGACGCGAAAAACTGCGCGGTGCCGGGCAGCGTGAAGACGAACACCTTCTGCGCGACGTGCGCAAGGTACAGCACGCCGAGTGCGACACGCAGCAGCGTCGCGCCGAGATCGTTCAGGCGATTGGGGTTCATGGCGAATTCCTTCGTGAGTGGATGGGAATGGATCGCACTCTATTCGAATCGTTTCGACCAATAAACACGCATTTCGGCTTTAACTGATTCCTGAATGGAACGAATCGGATCATGAAAAAGGGCATGACCGATCATGCCCCGATGCCAGCACCCCGCCGCGAACCTCAGCCGCCGCTCTTGCCTTGGGCAGCGTCGCCCGAACCGGCCGGCCCGCCGCCCGGTGCATACGAATCGCACGCGTGCGCAAGCGCCGACGCGCCCAGCAGCACCGCGAGCAGCACACTCAACCACCATCGAGCCTTCATCGTCGCGCTCCTTCGGGCGGACCTCCGCCCATCTGAGTTGTACGCGATCCGCCGCAAAATGCCAGGCCGGCACGCCATGCGTCAGCGGAACTCGGCGTACAGCGCGCGCAGGTCGAGATGCTCGGCGAACGAATCGGCCAGCCGCTCCAGCGACGCCTCGCGCAGCGCCGGATAGTCGATGCGTTCCGCGCCGTCGAGCCCCGCCCATGCGAGCAGTGCCGCGCACGCGTCGGGCGCGTCGAACAGCCCGTGCACGTAGGTCGCGAGGATCTGCCCGTCGGCCGACCGTGCGCCGTCCGGGCGCACGCCGCCCGGTGCGTCGCCCGCCGCCAGTTCCAGCGCGGGCGCCGCGAGCGCGGGCCCGCGCGTGTCGCCCATGTGGATCTCGTAGCCGTGCACCGCGGCAGCGCCCGGCAGCGCGAGCTGCCCGGTCACGTTCTTCAGCGTCTTGTCCGGCTGCAGCGTCGTGTCGAAATCGAGCAACCCGAGCCCCGCCACGCTGCCGGGCGCCCCTTCGAGGCCGAGCGGATCGTCCAGCGTGCGGCCGAGCATCTGCATCCCGCCGCAGATGCCGATCACCTTGCCGCCATAGCGCAGGTGCCGGCGGATCACCGCGTCCCAGCCCGCGTCGCGCAGCCACGCGAGATCGCGCTGCACGCTCTTCGAGCCGGGCAGGATCAGCAGGTCGGCGTCCGGCACCGGGCCGCTCTTCCAGTACGTGAACTCGACCTGCGGATGCGCACGCAGCGGGTCGAAATCGGTATGGTTGCTGATCCGCGGCAAGGCGGGCACCACCACGCGCAGCACGCCGGCATCGCCGCGCGCGGCGGCGCTGCGCGCCTGCGACGGCAGCATGTCCTCGGCATCGAGCATCAGCCCGTGCAGGTACGGCAGCACGCCGAATACCGGCTTGCCCGTCTGCGCGCGCAGCCAGCCGAGGCCCGGTTCGAGCAGCCTGATGTCGCCGCGAAAGCGGTTGATGACGAAGCCGCGCACGCGCGCGCGCTCGCTGTCCGACAGGCACGCGAGCGTGCCGACCAGGTGCGCGAACACGCCGCCGCGGTCGATGTCGGCCACCAGCACGACCGGGCAGTCGACGCGCTCGGCGAAGCCCATGTTCGCGATGTCGCCTTCGCGCAGGTTGATTTCGGCCGGGCTGCCCGCGCCTTCGACGAGCACCGTGTCGTAGCCGGCGCGCAGCCGCGCGTAGGACTCGAGCACCGCGTCGAACGCGACCGGCTTGTAGTCGTGGTAAGCACGCGCGTCGAGGTTCATGCGCGCCTTGCCGTGAATGATCACCTGCGCGCCGCGGTCGCTGGTCGGCTTCAGCAGCACCGGATTGAAATCCGTATGCGGCGCGACGCCGGCGGCCAGCGCCTGCAGCGCCTGCGCGCGGCCGATCTCGCCGCCGTCGGCCGTCACCGCGCTGTTCAGTGCCATGTTCTGCGGCTTGAACGGCGCGACCCGCGCGCCCGCACGGCGCGCGAGGCGGCACAGGCCCGCGACGAGCGTGCTCTTGCCCGCGTCGGACGTCGTGCCCTGGATCATCAACGTGCCGTGCGGCTGCGGTTCGGGTGCGTTCATCGTGTGCAAAGTCGTGGCGAAGCAAACGCGCATTATCGCCCGCGTGCGGCCGCCCGCGCCGTTACAATCACGCGATGATTCCGCACGACCTCACCTTCGTCCTCGGCGGCGCGCGCTCGGGCAAGAGCGCGCACGCCGAGCGGCTCGCCGCCGACAGCGGCCGCCCCGTCACCTACATCGCGACCGCGGCCGCGACGGCCGCCGACGCCGAATTCGAACGGCGCATCGCGCATCACCGCGCGCGCCGGCCGGCCGACTGGGGTTTCGCCGACGCGCCCGTCGACCTCGCCGGCACGCTCGCGCGGCTCGACGATCCGCACGCGTGCCTGCTCGTCGACTGCCTGACGCTGTGGCTCACGAACCTGCTGTGCCCGCTCGACGGCGAACCGCTCGACGATGCGCAGTACGCGGCGCAGGTCGGGCGGCTCGAGCACGCATTGCGCGGCGCGCGTGCGAAGGTGATCGTCGTCAGCAACGAAATCGGGCTCGGCGTCGTGCCGCTCGGGTCGGTCACGCGCCGCTACGTCGACGAACTCGGGCGCCTGAACCAGCGCGTCGCCGCGCTCGCGACGCGCGTGACGCTGCTGGTCGCCGGGCTGCCGCTCGAACTCAAGGCCGGAGCGCCGTCATGCTGATGCTGTCGCTGCCGCTCGTCGCGATGCTCGCGGTCGCGGCCGCGATCGTCGATCGTGTGATCGGCGAACCGGCCGGCTGGCATCCGCTCGTCGCGTTCGGCCGGCTTGCCGCGCGCATCGAAGGCGCGCTGAACACGGGCCGGCGCGGCCGCGTGGTCGGCGTCGCCGCATGGGTCGCGGCCGTGGTGCCGCCGGTGGCCGTCGCCGCGTGGCTCGCGGCCGTGCTGCCCTGGCCGCTCGCGGCCGCGCTGCACGTCGCGCTGCTGTGGTTCGCGCTCGGCGCGAAGAGCCTCGCCGACCATGTCGCGCCGATCGCCGCCGCGCTGCTGCGGCACGATCTCGATGCCGCACGCGCGCTGACCGCACGGATCGTGTCGCGCGACACGAGCGCAGCCGACGAAGGCGCGCTGTCGCGCGCGGCCGTCGAATCGGCCCTCGAGAACGGCAACGACGCGATCTTCGGCGCGCTCTTCTGGTTCGTCGTCGCCGGCGGCCCCGGCGCGCTGCTGTTCCGGCTCGCGAACACGCTCGACGCGATGTGGGGCTATCGCACGCCGCGCTTCCTGACCTTCGGCTGGGCCGCCGCGCGACTCGACGACGCGCTCAACTGGATTCCCGCACGCCTCACCGCCGCGAGCTACGCGCTGCTCGGCGACACGGCCGCCGCGTGGCGCTGCTGGCGCACGCAGGCGCGCCACTGGGACAGCCCGAACGCGGGCCCCGTGATGGCCGCGGGCGCCGGCAGCCTGAACGTGCAGCTCGGCGGCCCGGCCGTCTATCACGGCGAAATCGAAGACCGTCCCGCGCTCGGCACCGGCGCACCGGCGACGGCCGCGCACGTCGTCGCCGCGCTGTCGCTCGTCACGCGCACGCTCGCGCTGTGGCTCGCACTGCTCGTCGCGAGCGGCGCACTCATCCTCGCAACCCATCATGTCTGACGCACGCATCCCGCACGGCGGCAACCTGCACGAAGCCGCGCGCCGCCACGGCATTCCGTATGACGCCTGGCTCGACCTGTCGACCGGCATCAATCCGGTCGGCTATCCGGTGCCGCCGGTCCCGGCCGACGCATGGCGCCGGCTGCCCGACGACGGCGACACGCTCGCCGCATGCGCGGCCCGCTACTACGGCGCACCCGATGCCGCGCACGTGCTGCCGGTCGCCGGCAGCCAGGCCGCGATCCGCGCGTTGCCCGCGCTGCTGCCGGCCGGCGACGCCGGCGTCGCGCCGCTCGCGTACGGCGAATACGCGCCTGCCTTCGCGCGCCACGGCCATCGTGTCGTCCCGCTCGACATCGCCTCGGACGCGTTGCCTGCGACGCTGCGTCACGTCATCGTCGGGAATCCGAACAATCCGACTGCCGAGTTCGTTCCGACCGAACGGCTGCTCGGCTGGCATGCGCAACTGTCGGCACGCGGCGGCACGCTGATCGTCGACGAGGCCTTCGCGGATACGGGCGCCACGCCATCGCTCGCGCAGTACGCCGATCGTCCGGGCCTCGTCGTGTTGCGCTCGGTCGGCAAGTTCTTCGGGCTCGCCGGCATTCGCGCGGGCTTCGTGCTCGCGCGTCCCGAGCTGATCGCCGCGCTGCGCGACATGCTCGGCGCGTGGACCGTCAGCGGCCCCGCGCGTCACGCGGTCGCCGCCGCGTTCGCCGACCGCGCATGGCAGGCCGCCGCGCGCGAGCGGCTCGCGGCCGACGGCGCACGCCTCGCCGCGCTGCTGCGCACACACGGCTTCGCGGTGCACGCGACGCCGCTGTTCAGCTGGACAGACGACCCGCGCGCCGCCGCGCTGCATACGGCACTCGCCACGCACGGAATCTGGACGCGGCACTTCGCGCAACCGTCGAGCGTGCGCGTCGGCCTGCCGGGCAACGAAGCCGAATGGCTGCGCGTCGCCGACGCGCTCGCGCAGTGCGTGCCGACGCTGCAACGGGCATCCGCATGAACGCCCGCCCGTTGCGCCGGTTGCCGGCGCTCGCGATGCTGGTCGCGCTCGCGCCCTTCGCTCACGCCGACATCACGACCCGCGACGATGCAGGCAATGCCGTCACGCTGCCCGCACCGGCGCAACGCGTGATCAGCCTCGCGCCGCATGCGACCGAACTGGTCTATGCGGCCGGCGGCGGCACGAAGCTGGTCGGCACGGTCACGTACAGCGACTACCCGCCCGCCGCGCAGGCCGTGCCGCGCGTCGGCGACAACAAGGCGCTCGACCTCGAGCGGATCGCCGCACTGAAGCCCGACCTGATCGTCGTCTGGCGGCACGGCAATGCCGAGCGGCAGACCGATGCGCTGCGTGCGCTGCACATTCCGCTGTTCTTCAGCGAACCGAAGCATCTCGACGACGTCGCGACGTCGCTGCGCCGTCTCGGCACGCTGCTCGGCACGGAACCGGTCGCCGACGCGGCCGCGGCATCGTTTTCGCGCAACATCGCGGCGCTGCGCGCGCGTTACGCGGCGCGCCCGCCCGTCACGATGTTCTTCCAGGTATGGGACCGGCCGCTGACGACGCTCAACGGCGCGCATCTGTTCAACGACGTCGTCACGCTGTGCGGCGGCCGTAACGTGTTCGCGGCGCTGAAGCCGCTCGCGCCGACCGTCACCGACGAGGCCGTGCTTGCGGCGAATCCGGAAGCGATCGTGACGACGAGCGCCGGCGCGACACGCTCGGACGCGCCGCTGCCGAGCCTCGCGCGCTGGCGTGCATGGCCCGCGCTGACGGCCGTGGCGCGCAACAACCTGTTCGCGATCGACGGCGATCTGCTGACGCGGCCGTCGCCGCGGATCGCGCAAGGCGCGGCCGCGCTGTGCGAGGATCTCGACGCGGCGCGGACGCGGCGGCCGGCGCGCTGATTTCGGGCCTTGATGCGCTAGCCCGCGTCAGACGAGCACGCGACTGCCTACGCGTCCCAGTGGACGACTTCCCACGTGCGGGCGGCATCCTCCATGCGCAACCAGACGACGCCGCCCGTCGGCACCGGTCGTGACAGCAGCGTATCGAGCGGCACGCGCAGCGCATGCGATGCGAAGGCGCGAATAACGCCCGCGTGCGTGATCGCCCATTGCGGCGCGTCGGCCTGTGCGACCTCGCCGGCCACGCGCGCCACGCGCTCGACGAACTGCGCGACACTCTCGCCGCCATGCGCGCACGCATGCATCAGGTCGGCCGCCCACGCATCGAGCGCGGCGCGGTCGATGTCGTCCCAGCGCTGCAGTTCCCACGCGCCGAAGTCCATTTCCTGCCAGCCCGCGTCGCGCCGCAGCGGCACGTCGAACGCGTGCGCAAGCCGCTCGGCGACCGACGCGCAACGCGTGAGCGGACTCGTCCAGACCTGCGCGGGCAACGGCGCCCCGAGCGCCGCCAGACGCTCGCGCATGGTCCGCGCCCCCGCCTCGGCCGGTGCGGCGAGCGGCACGTCGCTGCGTCCGTAGCACACGCCCTGCTCGACAGCGACGGCCGGATGGCGAATCAGGACGAGATCCATCCGAGCACCACGAGATAGATCGCCAGCTCGCTCAACTGCTGCGCGAAGCCGAGGCAGTCGCCCGTATAACCGCCGATCCGCTTCACGAAATAGCGGGCCGCCCATGCGCGCACGAGCACGAGCGCGACGACGGCCGCGACGCCCGCGCGCCAGTCCGGCCAGAACAGCCACGGCAACCCGAATGCGGCCACGACGCAGGCCGCGCGCGCGCCCATGCGCTGTGCAACCGGTTTTGCCTTGCCTTCCGGCCGGACGTAGTCGAGCGACATCAGCAGGCTCACGGCCGCCGCGCGGCTCGCCGCATGCGCGGCGATCATCGTCCACGCGGCGCGCAGCGGCGGCATGGCCGCGAGCGCCTGCCATTTCAGGCCGAGCGCGATCACGAGCGCGGCCGCGCCGAACGTGCCGATGCGCGAATCGTGCATGATCCGCAGCACGTCGTCGCGCGCGTAGCCACCGCCGAACGCATCGCAGCTGTCGGCCAGGCCATCCTCGTGGAATGCGCCGGTCGCGAGCAGCGTCGCGGCCATCGACAGCCCGACCGCGATCGACGCCGGCAGCACGCGCAGCGCCGCGAGATAGACGAGCGCGCCCCATGCGCCGACGCACGCACCGACCAGCGGGAAGTAGCGTGCGGCCTGATCGAGATCGCCGGCCGCGTAGCCGATCGCGCGCGGCACCGGCACGCGCGTGAAATAGCCGAGCGCGACGAAGAAGTAGCGCAGTTCGGCGCGTACGCCCTGCGCGCGTTCAGGCGTCACGATTGTCGACGCCCGCGGATTCGAAGCTCGCCATCTCGGTGAGGAACGCGGCCGCCGCGCGCACCAGCGGCAGCGCGAGCGCGGCGCCCGTGCCTTCGCCGAGCCGCAGGTCGAGCGCGAGCAGCGGCTTCGCGCCGAAATGCTCGAGCATGCGCCGGTGCCCGGCCTCGTGCGACGCATGCGAGAACACGCAGTAGTCGCGCACGCCGGGCGCGATGCGCTCGGCGACGAGCAACGCGGCCGTCGCGATGAAGCCGTCGACGAGGATCGTCATCCGCTCGCTCGCGGCCGCGAGATACGCGCCCGTCATCATCGCGATCTCGAAGCCGCCGAACGTCGCGAGCACGTCGAGCGGCGCGATCGCATGCGAATGCCGGACGAGCGCGCGGCCGAGCACCGCGCGCTTGTGCGCGAGCCCCTGGTCGTCGAGACCCGTGCCGCGCCCGACGCACGCGTCGATCGGCACGTCGAGCAGACGGCTCATCAGGCACGCGGCCGACGACGTGTTCGCGATCCCCATTTCGCCGAAGCCGATCACGTTCGTGCCGAGCGACGCGTGCACGCGCACGCGCGCGGCACCCGCGGCGAGCGCCGTCTTCGCCTCGTCGTGCGTCATCGCGGGTTCGACCGCGAAATTGCGCGTGCCGCGCGCGACCGGCAGCGACACGAGCCGATCGGACACCGGCAGCGGCGACGCGACGCCCGCATCGACGATCTCGAGCACGCTCTGCGCGACGCCCGAGAACGCATTGATCGCCGCGCCGCCGGCCAGGAAGTTCGCGACCATCTGCGCGGTGACCGACTGCGGATACGGGCTCACGCCCTCGGCCGCGATCCCGTGGTCGCCGGCGAACACGATCGTCACGGGACGCTGCACGTGCGGCCGCTCGGTGCGCTGGATCAGGCCGATCTGCAGCGCGAGCGCCTCGAGCTGGCCGAGGCTGCCGGGCGGCTTGGTCTTGTGATCGATCACATGCTGCAGACGCTTGCGCAGCGTGTCGTCGAGCGGCGCGATCGCGGGCGGGAAGTCGGTCGGGTTCGTCATCGGAAGGTTGCCTCGTTGGTGCGGCCGCTGCCGCGCATCGAAAGAAGGAAGTTCATCGTCGCTCGGGCCACGCGGGCAGCAGCGCATCGCGACCGTTCTCGCGGATCAGCACGAGCGGATAGCCGAACGCGTCGCTCGCGCGCGCCGGCGTCAGCACGTCGAGCACGGGGCCCGCCCACGCGTGGCCGCGGCCGTCGAGCAACAGCGCGTGCGTCGCGAAACGCCGCGCAAGATTCAGGTCGTGACACGAGAACAGCACCGTGCGCGGGCCCGCGTCGAGCCACGCGGCCAACGCGGTCAGGCCGTCGATCTGGTGATGCAGGTCGAGATGGGCGAGCGGTTCGTCGAGCAGCATCAGCGGCGCGTCCTGGCACAGCGTCGCGGCCAGCGCGACACGCTGCCGCTCGCCGCCCGACAGCGACAGCACGTCGCGCGACGCGAGCGCGCTCAGCCCGAACGTCGCGAGCGCGTCGCGCGCGGCCGCGCGGTCTGCCTCGCGCTCCCAGCCCCAGCCGCCGAGATACGGAAAGCGGTTGAGCAGCACAGTGTCGAATACCGTCGCGCTGAAAGCGTCGTGCAGTTGCTGCGGCATCAGCGCGCGGCGCCGTGCGAGCCGTTCGGGCGGCCAGGCGGCGAGCGGCCGGCCGTCGATCTCGACCTGCCCGCCGGCCGGCCGCTGCAGGCCCGCGAGCGTCGCGAGCAGCGTCGTCTTGCCGGCGCCGTTCGGCCCCGCGACGCACCAGATCTCGCCGGGCCGGAACACCTGCGTGAAGCCGTCGAGCAGGGTCCGTGCGCCGGCCCTCAGCGTGAGGTCGAGCGCCGCATAGGTCACGTCGCCGGCGGTGTGCGGTGCGGCATGCGTCATCGCATCGGTCTCCTCAGCAACATCCACAGGAACACCGGCACACCGATCAACGCGGTCATCACGCCGACCGGCAATTGCGCGGGCGCGATGGCGGTGCGCGCGAGCAGGTCGGCCGCCATCACGCCGCCGCCGCCCGCGAGCATCGCGGCGGGCAGCAGCATGCGCTGGTCGTTGCCGAATGCGAGCCGCAGCGCGTGCGGCACGACGAGGCCGACGAAACCGATCGTGCCGGCCGTCGTCACCGCGGCCGCGGCGGCCAGCGACGCGACGAGGTAGATCCGCATGCGCAGCCGCGCGACCGGCACGCCGAGCGCGAGCGCGGTCGCGTCGCCGCGCAGCAGCACGTTGAGTTGCGGCGCGGCCGGCAGCGCGACGCAGGCGGCCAGCAGCAGCGCGCCCCATGCGAACCAGGGCGCCGTCACGCCGTTCAGATCGCCCGTCAGCCAGAAGATGATGCCGCGCAGCCGCGCGTCGGGCGCGAGCGACAGCAGCAGCGTGACGAGCGCGCCCCACCCGGCCGCGATCACGACCCCCGTGAGCAGCAGCCGCGGCGACGCGTCGCGCGCATCGCCGCGCCACAGTTCGCGGCGCGCAAGCCTGAGCACGAGCGCGACCGACACGAGCGCGCCGGCGAACGCGGCCGCATCGACGAGCCACCACGCGGCGCCCGCGATCATCGCGACGAGCGCGAAGCCGGCCGCGCCGCCCGACACGCCGAGCACGTACGGCTCCGCGAGCGGATTGCGCAACAGCACCTGCAGCAGCGCACCGGCCAGCGCGAGCAGCGCGCCGCACGCGAAGCCCGCGAGCGCACGCGGCAGCCGCAACGTGCGCACGATGTCGGCGAGCAGTGCGTCGCCGCCGTGCGGCACGAGCGACGCGAGCGCCTGCCACGGCGACATCGGCACGCTGCCGATCGACAGCGACGCGACGAACAGCAACGCGACCACGGCCGCGAGCGCAACCCAGATCGCGGCGGCACGCGCGGCGCTCATGCGCCGCACGGCATCGCGCATGACGCGTGACGCTTTCGCTGACCGTCATGGCCGGCCGGGCGCGGCACCGGCGTCGCGCTCCGGCGTGTCGTAGGCATACGCAAGCTCGTCATCCTCGTCGAACAGGTTGTTGATGCGTGCACGGACGAACCGTGCCCGGTGATGTCATCGCACGCACGGTCAGGATGCCATGCGCGGCATGACGCATGATTCACGGCCGGCGACGCCCCATACCGCGCGCGACGATCGGCACCCGGATTCCGCATTTCGTCGCCCGGGACCCGCGATGCGGCGGCCGCGCGTGCCGGTCGCACCAACGTGACACGCGCGCGATCCGTCGAGCCGCATCCTCGCGCGGCCCACGTTCTGCGCAATATAGTGGAAGCCGCCGCAGCGGGTCGATCGGCATCGCGCTTGCGTCACCGTCAGGCACGCTCGGTGCGGCAACCACGGCGGCCGGCAGCAAGGGGACAGCGTCGCGCCACGCGACCGGGCGCGGTGCCGCGACGACCGGCGTCGTCGCCGATCCGGACGAATCGGCGTGCGCTGCGCTCCGCGCGATGGCGGCAGGCGACATTGCGCAGCGTGCGCCGCACGCCGTGCGGACGATTGGGGTCAGCATCGAAGACAAGTCCCGTGAAGCACTGCGCGCCCCGCTTCCCCGCGGGCCGTGCGTCATGAAGCCGTGCAGGCTCCTCGCCTCGGCCGGTATCCGGGCTGGCGGCGTACCGGCTCGCCTTCCCGCGCGTATCACGCGCAGTGGCCCGCGCCAGCGTGCGACCTGCACGCGAAACGCGCCCGAGCCGGCCTGCGTCATGCGACGCGGCCGCTTACCGTTGCGGGGGCAGCGCAGGTTGGCGAACTCCGGGCGGAGCACGCGCCCTGCTTCCCGTTTAACCGCGCGACGCACGCGCGAGCACCGAGGCGGCGCCAGTTTAGGAGCGGGCCGCGCGAGCGTCAAGGAGGCGTCCGGACGCATGCGGAACACGTGCCGGACCCGTGTATTCGCGGCAAGAAGCGGGGGTGTTACGACTGGAAACGTTACAGATGTCGGAATGCGCGTTATTCCGCGCTAAAATGCTGGGTCTTTAGAGGACGCAGCAAATGCTCAACGAACTCGAAACTTTATCTCAAAATATTGGCCGTCTGATCTCGCTGAACAAGCGCTATCACTCGGAACGGCTCGCGCTCGAGGAGCAGGTCGCGCAATTGCGCGCGGAAGCGGACACGGTCCGCGCGGAACTCGCGCAACTGCGCGACGAACGCAATGCGCTCGCGGCCGAGCGCGACACGCTGTCGGCAAAGATCGACGACGCCCAGGTCAAACTGAATGCGATTCTCGAAAAGCTGCCGCGCACGAAGAGCGCGGAGCAAGCCGACAACCAGCTCGACCTGCTGGATGCGCAGGCGCGCACGGACAGCGACGACGCGGCCAGCCACGGAGAACATGCATGAGCACCAAGCAGATCGAAGTCTCGATTCTCGGTCAGCCCTATCGGCTCGCCTGTTCGGCCGAGACCGAAGCGGCGCTGCTCGAGGCCGTCGCACGCGTCGACGCAGAAATGTCGAAGATCCGCGCGAACAGTTCGGTGCGCGGCACCGACCGCATCGCGGTCATGGCCGCGCTGTCGCTCGCGTCCGAATTGCTGCGGCTGCAAACGAGCGTGCGTCACGGTGAAGCATTTCCGGCGGAAGAAATCCGTCGTACAATGCACCAGATGAACGAACAACTCGGCGCGGTGCTCGCACAGCACGAGACGCAGTAACGTTTGATCGATGCGTCGATTCCCCTTGATCTCGGCGATCAACGGTGGTCAAATTGGCGCAACGAAACACAGTTCAGTCAGCTTCCCTGCCTGGTTCGCCAAGGTCATATATTCCTTGAACCAATGCCATGTGCACGGTTGCGGAAATTTGTAGCACGGGCGCGCGCGTCACTCTGTCTGATGTACCCGAAGTGCTGCTAACTGCGACCAATTCTGAACCCCAGGTTCAGGATGCCGGCCTAGCGGCCAAGGCGGGGGCCTATTCAACGGCATCGGGAAGTCCCGATGCCGTTTCCTTTTGCAGCAGCCCTTTCTGCGTCGATCACGATCCATGCAATACTGGCTGATGAAGTCCGAACCGGACGAAGCAAGCATCGACGATCTCGCGCACGCGCCGCAGCACTCGCTGCCGTGGACCGGTGTGCGCAACTATCAGGCGCGCAATTTCATGCGCGACACGATGAAGATCGGCGACGGCGTGCTCTTCTATCATTCGAGCTGCCCGGAACCGGGCATCGCGGGCCTCGCCGAAGTCTCGTCGACGCCCTACCCCGACCCCACCCAGTTCGATCCGGCAAGCCCGTATTACGATCCGAAGTCGACGCAGGAGGCACCGCGCTGGCTGCTCGTCGACGTGCGCTTCGTGAAGAAGTCGCCGCTCGTGCCGCTCGCCGCGCTGCGCGAACACGACGAACTCGCCGACATGCGCGTGCTCGCACGCGGCAACCGGCTGTCGATCACGCCCGTCACGCGTGCCGAGTGGCGCTTCATCACCGAAAAGCTGATGAAGTAGGCGTACGCAGCAAGCACACGCCAAAGGTCAAATCCGGTCAACACGCGCCACCGCCACGGAACTCGCGGCGCGTTCGCGCAGCCTAAGCAACCGCTGTCGCCGCGATCGGGCGGCGGCCGTTTTTCGTCGCGCGGTACGCCCGCGTCGCGCACGCGTGATCCGCGTGCGCGCCCTCGCACAAGGAGTCCAACAATGACCAAGAAATCCGCACTCGCGCTGTCGCTCGCCCTCGCCGCCGTCGTGCCCGTCGCGCTGACGCTCGCGTCGCCCGCCGCGCATGCGCAGACCGCGAACCCGCACTTCCCGGAGCCGGCGGGCGTGCTGTCGCTGTCGTCGCAGGCCAGCGCCGACGTGCCGCAGGACATCATCCACATCACGCTGTTCTACGAACAGCAGGCGAAAGACCCGGGCAGCCTGACGTCGGCGCTGAACCAGCGCGCCGACGCGGCGCTGGCGCAGGCGAAGGGCGTGTCGGGCGTCACCGCGCACACCGGCGCGTTCTCCGTCTATCCGAGCACCGATCGCGACGGGAAGATCTCCGCATGGCGCGGTCGTACCGAAGTCGTGCTCGAATCGCGCGATTTCGCGGCGGCGTCGAAGCTCGCGGGCCAGTTGTCGAACCAGATGCAGATCGCGAACGTCGAGTTCTCGTTGTCACCCGAAGCGCAGCGCGCGGCCGAGCAGAAGCTCACGACCGAAGCGATCAAGTCGTTCCGCGCACGCGCGGACGAAGCCGCGAAGGCGTTCGGCTACAACAGCTACTCGATTCGCGACGTGAACGTCGGCGGCAGCCGCAACGTGCAGCCGTACCCGCGCATGATGGCGATGGCCGCCGCACCGATGGACAGCGCGAAGATGAGCGCGCCGATTTCGGTCGAAGGCGGCAAGGCGACCGTGTCGGTCACGGTCAACGGCTCGGTGCAGATGAAGTAACGCGCATTGCGCAACACGCGGCAGATGTGAAAACGCCGGCCCTCGGGCCGGCGTTTTTCGTTTGCGATCCTGCGATCGACGCGCACGCCGATCGTGCGCGTCCGCATCGCATCAGGCATCACGCATCACGTGCCATGCATCACACGACTCGCGCGTGACGCAACCGCATCACGCCGCGACATCACGCGACCGCATTCGCCGCGCGACGGCGATACGCCCACACCAGCAACGCGACGCCCGCGAGGATCATCGGCAGCGACAGCCACTGCCCCATCGACAGGCCGAGCGCGAGCAGGCCGAGGAAGTCGTCCGGTTCGCGCGCGAATTCGACCGTGAAACGCGCGAGCCCGTAGCCGATCAGGAACAGCGCGGAGATCGCACCCATCGGCCGCGGCTTGCGCGAGAAGAAGAACAGCACGAAGAACAGCGCAATGCCTTCGAGCGCGATTTCGTAGAGCTGCGAAGGATGGCGCGGCAGCATCTGGTACTGCATGAACACGTCGGCCAGATGCCACTTCTCGACGAGCGCCGGATGCTTCGGCAGCCATGCCGCGTCATCGCGCATCGCGCCCGGGAACAGCATCGCCCACGGCGCGTTCGGATCGGTCACGCGGCCCCACAGCTCGCCGTTGATGAAGTTGCCGAGCCGCCCGGCCGCGAGCCCGGTCGGCACCATCGGCGCGACGAAGTCGGTGACCTGCAGCCAGTGGCGCTTGCGCTGCCATGCGAACAGCGCCATCGCGAGCGTCACGCCGAGGAAGCCGCCGTGGAACGACATCCCGCCTTCCCACACCTTGAACACGTCGAGCGGATGCGAGAAGTAGAAGTCGGCCTTGTAGAACAGCACGTAGCCGAGCCGGCCGCCGAGCACGGTGCCGAGCACGCCGTAGAACATCATGTCGTCGATGTCCTTCGCGGTCCAGCCCTGCGCCGCGACGTGCGGCAGCTTCAGGCGGATCCGGCCGACGACGATCGCCGCGATGAAGCCGACGAGATACATGAGGCCGTACCAGCGCACGGCCAGCGGCCCGAGGTGGATCGCTACGGGGTCGAAATTCGGGTGAATGATCATGGGTTAGCGATGAAGTTTTCGAATGCGGTACGGCGCTCGCACCGGCGCCGCACCGCGCATTGGACGGCGCCGGCGCGCCATCGTTCGCGTCACGTGGCCAGCCCCTGCGCGCGCACGACGTCGATGAAGCCGGCGAGCACGGGGCTGACGTCGCCCGTGCGCCACACGAGGCCGGTTTCGACGACCGGCGCGTCGCCGGCGAGCGGCCGGTAGACCACGCCGGTGCGCCGCAGGTTACGCAGCGACTGCGGCACCAGTGCGACACCCATGCCGGCCGACACGAGGCTGACGATCGTCTGCATCTGGATCGCCTCCTGGCCGATGCGCGGGGTTTCCCCCGCCGCGCCGTAGCAGCCCGTAATGATGTCATAAAAGCCGGGCGCCAAACGACGCGGGAAGATCACGAGCGGCAGCGCGGCCAGGTCGGCCAGATGCACGGGTTCGTCTTCGGACACGCCGTGCGCCGCGGCCGCCGGCATCGCGACCACCAGCGGCTCGCGCACGACCGGCAGGTACGACAGCCCGGCCGCGTGGCGCGGCGGCACCGGCGGAATCACGAGCCCCGCGTCGATGCGGCCCGCGACGAGTTCGTCGATCTGCACGTCGCTCGTCGCCTCCGCAAGCTGCAGCCGCACTTGCGGATAACGCGCGCCGAACGCGCGCAGCAGCGACGGCAGCAGCCCGTAATCGGCGGTCGACACGAACGCGAGCGACAGCGAACCGGCTTCGCCGCGCGCGAGGCGCCGTGCGAGCGGCGGCAGCGCGTCGGCCGACGCGAGCAGCCGGCGCACGTCCGGCAACAGCGCCGCACCGACCGCCGTCAGCGCGACCGAGCGCTTGGTGCGCGCGAACAGCGCGACGCCGAGCGTGTCCTCCAGCGCCCGGATCGCCTGCGACAGCGGTGGCTGCGTCATCGACAGGCGCTCGGCCGCGCGGCCGAAGTGGCGCTCGTCGGCCACGGTCACGAAATAGCGCCACTGGCGCAGGTCCGGCGTCGGTTCGGCCATCTCTCACTCATTCGTAAAACGACTTAATAAGCGACAAATAATATATTGGACATCCCAAACCGGAAACTCCATGCTTGATTGATCCGAACCGGTGCGCCGATCGCGGGCGTCGCCAATACAACGATGGAGTCCCCCATGCCGTACAACCGTCGCTCGAAGCACATCACGCAAGGCGTGGCCCGTTCGCCGAACCGCTCGATGTATTACGCCCTCGGCTACCAGAAGGACGATTTCGACAAGCCGATGATCGGCATCGCGAACGGCCACTCGACGATCACGCCGTGCAACTCGGGCCTGCAGCGGCTGTCCGATGCCGCCGTCGCGGCGGTGAAGGCGGCCGATGCCAACCCGCAGATCTTCGGCACGCCGACGATCTCGGACGGCATGTCGATGGGCACCGAGGGGATGAAGTACTCGCTGGTGTCGCGCGAGGTGATCGCCGACTGCATCGAGACCTGCGTACAGGGCCAGTGGATGGACGGCGTGGTGGTGGTCGGCGGCTGCGACAAGAACATGCCGGGCGGGATGATCGCGCTCGCGCGCCTGAACGTGCCGGGCATCTACGTGTACGGCGGCACGATCCGCCCCGGCCACTGGAAGGGCCGCGACCTGACGATCGTGTCGTCGTTCGAGGCGGTCGGCGAGTTCACCGCGGGCCGGATGTCGCAGGAAGATTTCGAAGGGGTCGAGAAGAACGCGTGCCCGACGTCGGGCTCGTGCGGCGGGATGTACACCGCGAACACGATGAGCTCGTCGTTCGAGGCGCTCGGCATGTCGCTGATGTACTCGTCGACGATGGCGAACCCCGATCAGGAGAAGGTCGATTCGGCCGCCGAATCGGCACGCGTGCTGGTCGAGGCCGTGAAGCGCGACCTGAAGCCGCGCGACATCATCACCAAGGCGTCGATCGAGAACGCGGTATCGCTGATCATGGCGACCGGCGGCTCGACCAATGCGGTGCTGCACTATCTCGCGATCGCGCACGCGGCCGAGGTCGACTGGACGATCGACGACTTCGAGCGCATCCGCAAGCGCGTGCCGGTGATCTGCGACCTGAAACCGTCGGGCCAGTACGTCGCGACCGACCTGCACCAGGCCGGCGGCATCCCGCAGGTGCTGCGGATCCTGCTCGATGCGGGGCTGCTGCACGGCGACTGCATGACGATCACCGGCCGCACGATCGCCGAGGAGCTGAAGGACGTGCCGGGCGTGCCGCGCGCGGACCAGAAGGTGATCTTCCCGATCGATCGCGCGCTGTACAGGGAAGGCCATCTCGCGATCCTGAAGGGCAATCTCGCGGAAGACGGCGCGGTGGCGAAGATCACCGGCCTGAAGAACCCGGTGATCACGGGCCCGGCGCGCGTGTTCGACGACGAGCAAAGCGCGATGGACGCGATCCTCGGCGACCGGATCCGCGCGGGCGACGTGCTGGTGCTGCGCTATCTCGGCCCACAAGGCGGCCCCGGCATGCCGGAAATGCTCGCGCCGACGTCGGCAATCATCGGCAAGGGGCTCGGCGAATCGGTCGGCTTCATCACCGACGGCCGCTTCTCGGGCGGCACCTGGGGGATGGTGGTCGGGCACGTCGCGCCCGAAGCGTTCGTCGGCGGCACGATCGCGCTCGTGCAGGAAGGCGACTCGATCACGATCGACGCGCACCGGCTGGTGCTGCAGCTGAACGTCGACGATGCGGAACTCGCGCGCCGGCGCGCCGCGTGGAAGCAGCCGGCGCCGCGCTACACGCGCGGCGTGCTCGCCAAGTTCGCGGCGCTCGCGCGTCCGGCGAACCAGGGCGCCGTCACCGGCTGATGCGGCGCGCGGGGCATGCGACCCCATTGCGAACGGCCGCCGGGGAAACGCGCAAAACGCGCTTTCCCTTTGCTTTTATAATGCGCGGACCGTGAAGCCGGCCGTCTCCGCCGGCGGAGAACCGCATGAAACAGACGATATTGCGCGCGCTGCTCGTGGCGCTGCTGACCGGCAGCGCGGCGGCGGCACACGCCGACTCGGCCGGCGACGGGTTCGCGCTCGCGCAGCGCAAGAACTGCATGGCCTGCCATGCGGTCGGCAAGCCGCTGATGGGCCCGTCGTTCCACGACATCGCCGGCAAGTACGTGGCGCGCACCGACGCCGTCGATTACCTCGCGCAATCGATCGTGAAAGGCAGCGTCGGGGTGTGGGGTGGCGTGCCGATGCCCGCCAATACGCAGTTGACGAGCGCAGAAGCGCACACGCTCTCGCAATGGGTGCTGTCGCTGCGCTGAACCGGATGACCGGATGCGTGCACCGCGCGCCGCGCCTTGCGCCCGGCAGCGTTCCGCGCTTGTCGTTGCAACCGGCCGGCAATCGTCAGCGACGATGACTGGAGCCGCGCCCGCGGCCCCTGCGCACGAAACGTGCGGCGGGCTCAGCCTGAATGACCGGTCCGGCGGCGGGCGATCTCCGCATCGACCGCGTCGCGAACCCACTCCATCACTTCGGTTTCGAGCGCCAGCGCCACTTCGCGCGTGATCTGGCCGACGAGCCAGGCCGTATGGTCGTGCAACGCGTCGCGACAGCGGGCCTCGATGGCCTCGCGCCCTTCCCCGGTCAGATAATTCGTCAGCCGATTGCGCAGACGCTCGGCGATATGCTGCGTGTCCTCCACCGTCAGCGCGGCGGCTACATGCGCGTCCGGATGCGCGCCGGTGAGTTGAGCGGTAGCCAGCCCGCCGGCAGCCGGTGCAATCGCGTGGGACAGCATCGCTTCGCCAGCATCGCGCGGCATCGCGGCAACGCCGGCCTGCTGCGCGTCGTCGGCGGCCAGCGCGGAGCGCAGCGGCGCCTGCGCCGCGGCCGACTCCTCGGCGACGACGTGCCCGGCGGCACCGGGTTGCGCCGGCGCATCGCTGTCGCCCGGCAATTCGACGGTCGGGATGTCCGGCGTCGGCACCGGCTCGACCACCACGAATTCGGGGTCGGTGCGCGGCTGCTCCGGCGCGGCGGACGCCCGAGCCGGATGGCCTGATACCAGCACGTCGGTCAGCACCGGCACGGCGGCAACGTCGTGCGGCAGCTCATCGGCCGCGGACGAACGCGCCGGCACCGGCTTGCCCGGCACCAGCACGTCGGTCAGCGTCGGGATCGAAGAGGATTCGGCTTGTGTCACGGGAACGCTCCGTCGACGGTTTCGGCTAACTGCCCTGCTTGTAGTTGTTCAGCGCGTAGCCGCGATCGCGATAGAAGCGGTAGCGGTCGCGGCCCGCGGCCAGTTCGTCCGGCGCATTGCCGACCACTTCGAGCAGGCGCTCGAAGCGGGCGAACTGCGCGGGTACGGCCGCGCCGAGGTTCAGCAGCACATGATGATGCGGCGCCTGGTCGAGATCGGCGGCCAGCACGATCGGCGTGCCGGCCGCGTGCGCGCTGTCGACGCCGCAGTGCGGAATGAAATCGAGCGGCGAGAACGTCCAGAGCCGCTCGTCGAGCGCACGCAGGCGCGCGGGCTCCGCGAGCACGACGACCGGCTGCCCGGCCTGGTAGGCCTTGCGCAGCAGCCGGCATGCGTATGCGAGCGAATCGCCGACGTTCGAATGGAAATCGATTCGCGTCATTGCCCGCGTACCCGCATCGTCGTGAGACCTGCCATCACTGGCCGGCGCGGTCGATCAGGAACTGCGCGAGCAGCGGCACCGGACGGCCGGTCGCGCCCTTCGCCGCGCCACCCTTCCATGCGGTGCCGGCGATGTCCAGGTGCGCCCACGGATAGCTGTCGGTGAAGCGCGACAGGAAGCACGCCGCCGTCACGGCACCGGCCGGACGCCCGCCGATGTTCGCGATGTCCGCGAAATTCGACTTCAGCTGATCCTGGTACTCGTCGTCGAGCGGCATGCGCCATGCCGGATCGTTCGCTTCGCGCGATGCGTCGAGCAGTTCGCCAGCGAGTGCGTCGTCCTTCGAGAACAGGCCGCTGTTGTGGGCGCCGAGCGCGATCACGCAGGCGCCCGTGAGCGTCGCCACGTCGATCACCGCGGCCGGCTTGAAGCGCTCCGCATAAGTGAGCGCGTCGCACAGGATCAGGCGGCCCTCGGCGTCGGTGTTGAGCACCTCGATCGTCAGCCCCTTCATGCTGGTGACGATGTCGCCCGGCTTGGTCGCGTTGCCGCCCGGCATGTTCTCGCAGGTCGGCACGATCGCGACGACGTTGATCTTCAGGCCCATTTCGGCGACCGCACGCATCGTGCCGAGCACCGAACCCGCGCCGCACATGTCGTACTTCATCTCGTCCATGCCCTCGCCCGGCTTCAGCGAGATGCCGCCCGTGTCGAACGTGATGCCCTTGCCGACCAGCACGACCGGCGCGGCCTTCGCGGCGGCGCCCTGGTAGTGCAGCACGATGAACTGCGGCGGCTCGACCGACGCGCGCGCGACCGACAGGAACGAGCCCATCTTGAGCGCCTGGATCTGCTTCAGGCCGAGCACCTCGACCTTCAGACCCCAATCCTTCGCGATCTTCTTCGCGGTGTTGCCGAGATAGGTCGGCGTGCACACGTTGCCCGGCAGGTTGCCCAGGTCGCGCGTGAGATCCATCCCGTTCGCCAGCGCGACGGCCTGCTTGACCGCCAGCTTGGCGGCCTTCTCATCGGCCGGATCGACGCTGAACACGACGCGCTTGAGCGTGTGCGACGCCGGTTCCGGCTTGCTCTTCATCTGCGTGAAGCGGTAGGTCTCGTTGCGCAGCGCGAGAATCGCCGCCCGCACACCCCAGTCGGAGCCGCGCTCGTCGACCGGCAGCTGCGCGAGCGAGAACGTGACCTGGCCGACCTTGGTCGCGAGCAGCGCGCGCCATGCGGCCGTCACTGCGTCGTTGTAGGCTTTCTGATTGAAAGCATCCTGCTTGCCGAGGCCGACGAGCAGCACGCGCGATGCGCCGATGCCCGACACTTCGTGCAGGAACAGCGTCTTGCCGCGCTTGCCGTCCATGTCGCCGGCCTTCACCACGCGCGAGATCAGCCCCTTGGTGGCCGTGTCGATGTCGAGCGCCGCGCCCGAGAGAGTCTGCGCCTCGAAGATGCCGAGCACGATGCAGTCGGACTTCCCCGTCAGGAACCCCTTGGCCTCGCCTTTGCTCCAATCACAGCCTTTTATGCTAAAGTCCATCGCGCTTGTCCTCGGATAAAATCTGGGCTAAGGATGAAAGCCGCAATTATCCGCTATTTTTCCCGTGGCGGCGCGAGCGCTCCACCACGCGTGCGCAGCCTCCCGCCCTCTTCTCATCAAGAATGATCTTCGAACGCTCCCTCCAGCGCGAGCTTGCGTATACGGCTGGCGCCGTGTTCATGGTGCTGCTCACGATCATGCTCACGACGATGATGATCCGCATCGTCGGCTATGCCGCGTCCGGCGAAATCGATCCGCGCGACGTGCTCGTGCTGATCGGCCTGACCGTGATCGGCTACCTCGCCGTGATGCTCGTCGTCACGCTGTTCGTGTCGATCCTGTTCGTGCTGACCCGGTGGTACCGGGACTCCGAAATGGTGGTCTGGCTTGCATCCGGCGTGAGCCTCACGCGCCTGATCAAGCCGATCGGCGTGTTCGCCACGCCGATCGTCCTGCTGATCGCGTTCTTCGCGTTCGTCGGCTGGCCGTGGTCGAACCAGCAGAGCAAGATGATCAAGGCGCGCTTCCAGCAGCGCGACGAGATCTCGCTGCTCGCGCCGGGCCAGTTCCGCGAATCGGCCTCGAACCATCGCGTGTTCTTCATCGAGAAGATGTCGCCGGACCAGAGCAAGGTGCAGAACGTGTTCGTCACGTCGACCGAGAACGGCAAGGTCAACGTCGTCGTGTCGCACACCGGTCATACCGAAACGAAGGACGGCGATCGCTTCGTCGTACTGGAAGACGGCCGCCGCTACGACGGCACGCCCGGCCAGCCGAACTTCAAGATCATGGAGTTCCAGCGCTACGGCGTGAAGATCACGAGCACGCCGGTCACCAACGTGCCGACCACCAACAGCACGCCGACACCGGACCTGCTGCGCAACCCGACGCGCGACAACCTCGCGGAATTCGCGTGGCGCGCGGGGCTGCCGCTGATCGCGATCAACCTGATGGTGCTCGGCATTCCGCTGTCTTACCAGAACCCGCGCCGCAGCCGCACGATCAACCTCGTGATGGCCGTGCTGATCTACCTGACGTACTCGAACCTGCTGAACGTCGTGCAGGCACAGATCGAGCAGGGCAAGATGTCGTTCGGCGTCGGCCTCGTCGGCCTGCACCTGGTCGTCGCGGCGATCGTCGCGTTCATCTTCTGGTTGCGCGTGCGCAATCGTCCGCTGTTTACACGCGCGCTGTTCGGCCGCTCGGGAGCATGATCGATGCGGCTCTATGAAAAATACTTCGCGCGGCAGATCTACGTCACGTTCATCTTCATCCTGTTCGCGTTCTCGGGCCTGTTCTTCTTCTTCGACCTGATCAGCGAACTGAACTCGGTCGGGCACGGCAACTACAAATTCGGCTACGCGGTGCTGCGCGTCGCGCTGCAGACTCCGTCGCGCTTCTACGAGATCATCCCGGTCGCCGCGCTGATCAGCGCGATCTACGTGTTCGCGCAGATGGCCGCGAACTCGGAATTCACGATCTTCCGCGTGTCGGGCCTCGCGACCAACCAGGCGCTGCGCTCGCTGCTGAAGATCGGCGTCCCGCTCGTGATCATCACCTACCTGATCGGCGAGTTCGTCGGCCCGTACGCCGACCAGCTGTCCGAACGCGTGCGGCTGCAGGCGCTCGGCGCGTCGGTATCGTCGAACTTCCAGTCGGGCGTGTGGGTGAAGGACACGCTCGCGGCCCGCGAGAACGGCGAGCAGGTCACGCGCTTCGTGAACGTCGGCAGCCTGTCGCCCGACTCGACGATCAGCAACGTGCGCATCTACGAGTTCGACTCGAAATTCCAGCTGCAGAACGTGCGGATCGCGCAGACGGGCCGCTACGAGCCGCCCGGCCACTGGCTGCTCAAGGGCGTCACGGAAACCGAACTGACGCCGATCAAGCCGATCGGCGGCGAACCGGCCGACGCGCTGAACCCCGTGTACCGGTCGCAGCAGGTGACGCTGCCCGAATACCGGCTGCGCTCGGACCTGACGCCGCAGATCCTGTCGGTGCTGCTCGTGTCGCCGGAACGGATGTCGCTCATCAACCTGTTCCG
The DNA here is from genome assembly GCF_003854225.1 of Burkholderia sp. Bp8986. Classification (NCBI taxonomy): domain Bacteria; kingdom Pseudomonadati; phylum Pseudomonadota; class Betaproteobacteria; order Burkholderiales; family Burkholderiaceae; genus Burkholderia; species Burkholderia sp. Bp8986. The sequence goes on from NZ_QTQM01000002.1 coordinate 79,572, forward strand.
CTACATCCAGCACTTGCGCGAAAACCAGCAGGACACGCAGCGCTACGACATCGCGCTGTGGCGCAAGCTGCTCTACCCGTTCGCGGTGTTCGTGATGCTTGTGCTGTCGCTGCCGTTCGCGTACCTGCACACGCGTGCCGGCGTGGTCGGCGTGAAGGTGTTCGGCGGCATCATGCTCGGCATGAGCTTCCAGCTGCTCAACACGCTGTTCTCGCACATCGGCACGCTGAACACCTGGCCCGCGCCGCTGACGGCGGCGACGCCGGGCCTCATCTATCTCGCGCTCGGCCTGTTCGCGCTCAAGTGGGTCGACCGGCACTGAGCGCGGTCACGACGGAGGCTTCGACATGAGTTCGCACGGCATCGTCCTGTTCGGCCACGGCGCACGCGATCCGCGCTGGGCCGAGCCGTTCGAGCGGCTCGCCGCGCGGCTGCGCGGGGCCGGCTCCCCTGCTCCGCACGTGTCGCTCGCGTTTCTCGAACTGATGACGCCGTCGCTCGATACGGCCGTCGCCGCGCAAGTCGCGGCCGGCTGCACGCGCATCACCGTGGTGCCCGTGTTCTTCGGTCAGGGCGGACATGTCCGCCGCGACCTGCCGCAGCTCGTCGACGCGTGCCGCGCCACGCATCCGGGCGTCGAGATCCGTTGCGCGACGGCCGTCGGGGAAGACGACGGCGTGCTCGATGCGATCGCGCGCTACTGCATCGACCAGCTCGGCCGCGACGCGTAAGCGCATCGCTGGCCGAAGCGGCGAGCCCAAACAAAAAAGCGCCGGCTTCGGAAGCCGGCGCTTTTTTTGCCTGCGGATCGCACGTTCGACTCAGGCCGCATCCTGCAACGCAGCGCCCTCTTTCGCGTGCCGCACGCGTTCGGCGAACGCATCGCCGATCATCAGCAGGCTCGGTTCCGCCGGGTCGAGCCACGCCTGCGCGCCGCCCGCCGCCATCTGCCCGAGCGTCAGCGTCAGCGTGCGCTCGCGCGCGGTGCTGCAAGCCTCGACGATCGCCACCGGCGTCGCGCTCGCACGGCCCGCGTCGATCAGTTCCTGCGCGATGCCCGGCGCACTGTCGCGGCCCATGTAGTAGACGATCGAATCGGCGCGCGCGGCCTCGCGAATCTCGTCGCTGCCCGGTGCGCGGCTGTGCGTCGCGAACGCGACGCTGCGCGACACGCCGCGCAACGTCAGCGAGCGCTTCAGCGTCGCCGCGCCGGCCAGCGCCGCGGTGATGCCCGGCACGACCTCGAAATCGATGGCCGCCGCTTCGAGCGCGCGCATTTCCTCTTCGGCGCGACCGAACAGCATCGGGTCGCCGCCCTTCAGGCGCACCACGCACGCGTGCTCGCGCGCCGCGTCGACGATCTGCTTGTTGATGAAATGCTGCGCGGTCGAACGCTGCCCGCAACGCTTGCCGACCGCGATCTTGCGCGCGTTCGGTGCGTAGTCGAGCATCGCCGGCTCGACGAGCGCGTCGTGCAGCACGACGTCGGCTTGTTCGAGCAGCCGCATGCCGCGCACCGTGATGAGGTCCGCGGCGCCCGGCCCTGCTCCGATCAGATATACCTTGCCCATGTTTGTCGCTTCGCTTGGGGTCCTGCTCGTGCGGACGGCGGCCGGCCCGCGCCGCCGCGAGGGCGGCGCTGACCGCCGGTTAAGCCCGTTACGCCGAGAACGCCCGAATCATGCCGGCGGCGACCGTGTGGTGCGTCGCCTCGTCGATCAGCACGAACGCGCCCGTACCCGGGTGCGCATCGTAGGTGTCGCAGACGATCGGCTTCTGCAGCGTCAGCGCGACGCGGCCGATGTCGTTCATCTTCAGTTCCTGGCGGTCGGTCGCGTGCGACAGCGTATGCACGTCGAGCACTTCCTTGACCGCGCCGATCTTCGCGAACACCGTGCTCGTGGTCTGCTTCAGCAGGTACTTGCGCTGCGGCGACAGCGGCGTCTCGTCGAACCAGCACAGGTCCGCCTCGAGCTTCTTCGCCGGCGCGACCGTCTCGGCGGTCGTGACGAACATGTCGCCGCGCGACACGTCGACGTCCTGTTCGAGGCGAATCGTCACCGTCTGGCCCGCGAACGCGTGCGCGACCGCCGCCGTGCCGCCCGGCACCGGCGCGATGATCTCGGCGACCGTCGCAGTGCGGTTCGACGGCAGCACGACGATTTCGTCACCGACCTTCACCTCGCCCGATTCGATCCGGCCCATGTAGCCGCGGAAATCGTCGGCCGAGCTGCCGTCCTGGCGTGCGACCCACTGCACCGGGAAGCGCAGCGCGTCATGCGCCTGCGTCTCGACCGGCAGCGATTCGAGCACGTCGAGCAGCGGTTCGCCCGCGTACCACGGCATGCGCTCGCTCGCGCCGACGATGTTGTCGCCCTTCAGCGCCGACACCGGCACGAAACGCACGTCCTTCAGGCCGAGCTGCTTCGCGAGCGCGACGTACGCGTCGCGGATCTCGTTGAAGCGTGCTTCGCTGTAGTCGATCAGGTCCATCTTGTTGATCGCGACGATCACGTGCTGCAGCGCGAGCAGCTTCACGATCGCGCTGTGGCGCTTCGTTTGCGGCAGCAGTTCCGCCACGCCGTTCTCGATCGTCACGCGCGTCGCGTCGACCAGGATGATCGCCGCATGCGCGGTCGATGCGCCCGTCACCATGTTGCGCGTGTACTGCTCGTGGCCCGGCGTGTCGGCGATGATGAACTTGCGCTTCGCGGTCGCGAAATAGCGGTAGGCGACGTCGATCGTGATGCCCTGCTCGCGCTCGGCTTCGAGCCCGTCCGTCAGCAGCGCGAGGTCGATCTCGTCGCCGACCGTGCGCTTGTTCTTCGCGCGCGACAGCGCGGACAGCTGGTCCGACAACACGGCCTTGCTGTCGTACAGCAGGCGGCCGATCAGCGTGCTCTTGCCGTCGTCGACGCTGCCCGCGGTGATGAAGCGCAACACGCCGAGGTCTTCGTTGTTCTCGATGATGCTCATGATGTGAATGTCCTCGTGTGCTTCAGAAATAACCTTGCTTCTTGCGCTGTTCCATCGCGGCTTCGGATGCCTGGTCGTCCATCCGGGTCGCGCCGCGTTCGGTGATCTCGGTCACCGCCGTCTCGGCGATGATCTTCTCGACGTCGTCCGCGTCGCTCTCGACCGGGCACGTGCAGCTGATGTCGCCAACGGTACGGAAGCGCACCTGCGCGAGTTCGCTCGTCTCGCCGTCACGCATCGGCGTGAGCGGCGTGACCGGCACGAGCAGCCCGTTGCGGCGCACGATCTCGCGCTGGTGCGCGTAGTAGATCGACGGCAGTTCGAGGTTCTCGCGCGCGATGTACTGCCACACGTCGAGTTCCGTCCAGTTCGAGATCGGGAACACGCGCAGGTGCTCGCCGTTGTGCAGGCGTGCGTTGTACAGGCTCCACAGTTCCGGGCGCTGCGCCTTCGGATCCCACTGGCCGAATTCGTCGCGGAACGAGAAGATCCGCTCCTTCGCACGCGCCTTCTCTTCGTCGCGGCGCGCGCCGCCGATCAGCGCCGTGTAGCCGTGCTGTTCGATCGTCTCGAGCAGCGTGACGGCCTGCGCGGCGTTGCGCGAATCGGTTTCGCGGCGCAGCACGACGGTGCCGCGCTTGATCGAATCCTCGACGTGGCCGACCACCAGCTCGGCGCCGAGCTCCTGCGCGCGGCGGTCGCGGAAGTCGATCACTTCCTCGTAGTTGTGGCCCGTGTCGATGTGCACGAGCGGGAACGGCAGCGTCGTCTTGCGGTTCGCGCCGAGGCCGAACGCCTTCAGCGCGAGGTGCAGCACGACGACCGAGTCCTTGCCGCCCGAGAACAACAGCGCCGGCTTGCTGCATTCGGCAACGAGTTCGCGCAGGATGTGGATCGACTCGGCTTCGAGCCAGTCGAGGTGGCCCATGCGGTCGTCGGCACCGGTGGGCGGGGCAAAGGCGGATTGCTCGAGCGTCGTGCTCATGATTTCAGTCCTTCTCTTCTGGGTTCGTGCCGCCCGCTGTCGCGGGCGGCGCAATATTCGGTTTCTTGTCGGCTTTCAGTGCGCGGCGCCGGCTTCGGCGTTCGCGGGAATCGGCGTGATCGTGATGTGCAGCCCGCATTCCTTCGTGTCGCGCGACTCCCACCACCAGCGGCCCGCCCGGCTGTCCTCGCCGGGGCGGATCGCGCGCGTACACGGCTCGCAGCCGATGCTCGGATAGCCGCGCGCGTGTAGCGGATTGACCGGCACGTCGAACGCCTTCAGGTACGCCCACACGTCGGCTTCCGTCCAGTCGGCGAGCGGGTTGTACTTCGCGATCCCGCGCGCTTCGTCCTGTTCTTCCTCGTGCAGCTCCGCACGCGTGACCGACTGCTCGCGACGCTGGCCTGTGACCCACGCGCCGACGTCGGCCAGCGCGCGGTTCAGCGGCTCGACCTTGCGGATGTGGCAGCACGACTTGCGCAGCTCGACGCTTTCGTAGAACGCGTTCAGGCCGTGCTCGGCGACGTACTGGTCGACCGCGTCCTGCTGCGGATGAAACTGCTCGATCTCGTAGCCGTAGCGCTCGCGCACGCGGTCGATCATGCCCAGCGTTTCCGCATGCAGGCGGCCGGTGTTCAGCGAGAAGATGCCGATCGACACGCCCTTCGACAGGATCGCGTGCGTGAGCAGCATGTCTTCCGCGGCGAGGCTGCTCGCGAACTTCACCTTCTCGTGGCGCGCGCCGATCTGCGCGAGCAGCGCGTCGAGGCGCTCGACCTTCGCGGCCAGTTCGGGCGTCAGTGCGGTCGCGGCGCTCATGCGCTCACCTTCGCGTCGGCCGCGGCCGCGCGGCGGCGGAACAGCGGCGCCGGCTCGTCGAATGCGCCCTGGTAACGCTGCGTGAATTCGCCGAACGCGTTCAGTGCATCGTGGATGTCCTTGTCGGCACGCACCGCGAACGCGTCGAAGCCGCAACGCGACATGTACAGCAGCTGGTCGCGCAGCACGTCGCCGATCGCGCGCAGCTCGCCGGTCCAGCCGTGGCGCTCGCGCAGCAGGCGCGCGATGCTGTAGCCGCGGCCGTCCGCGAAGCGCGGGAAATCGACGGCGATCAGCGAGATCGCACCGAAGTCGGCCACCAGATCGGCCGGCTCGCTGTCCGGCGCGAGCCACACGCCGAGTTCGTCCTTCGCCTTCGCGGCGACGAGCGCCGCGCGCTCGGCCTGCCACAGGGTGAACGGCACCAGCACCTTGCCGGCCGGCAATGCGTCGACCGCGGGCAGCGCACCGTCTTCCGCCGCGCGCACGACCTGCCATGCGTCGTCGATCACTGCGCGGTTCTTGATAATCGAAGCCATCTGCAAATTCCTTCTACCCGGTTGGTTACGCGTTGACTGCCTGGCGCGCCGCATACACGCGCTCCTTGAACGGAGCGATGCCGATGCGGTCGTACGTGTCGATGAAGCGCTCGCCGTCGATGCGTGCCTCGACGAACGTGTCGATCAGCTTCGCGATCACGCCCGGCACTTCCTCAGCGGAGAACGACGGCCCGATCACGCGGCCGAGGCGCGCGCCGTTGCGGCCCGTGCCCTGCTCGCCGCCGAGCGACACCTGGTACCACTCGGCACCGTCCTTGTCGACGCCGAGGATGCCGATGTTGCCCACGTGATGATGACCGCACGAGTTCATGCAACCGGAAATGTTCAGCGACAGGTCGCCGAGATCGTACACGTAGTCCAGATCTTCGAAACGCTGCTGGATCGCCAGCGCGATCGGGATCGACTTCGCGTTCGCGAGCGAGCAGAAATCGCCGCCCGGGCACGCGATGATGTCGGTCAGCAGGCCGACGTTCGGCGTCGCGAAGCTGGCCGCCTTCGCCTTTTCCCACACCGTGAACAGGTCGCGCTTCTTCACGTTCGCGAGGATCAGGTTCTGCTCGTGCGACACGCGCAGTTCGCCAAGCGAGTACGCGTCTGCCCAGTCGGCCACCAGGTCCATCTGCGCGTCGGTCGCGTCGCCCGGGGCGACGCGGTGGTCCTTCAGCGACAGCGTGACCGCGGCATAGCCCGGCACCTTGTGCGGCGCGACGTTGCGCTCGACCCAGCGCGCGAACGCCTTGTTCTCGAGCAGGTGCTGTTCGAACGACGCGTCGGTGTCGGCCAGCTTCTCGTAGACGGGCGGCTGGAAGTACTGCGACACGCGGTCGACTTCCGCCTGCGTGAGCGTCGACGGGCCGTCCTTCAGGTGCTGCCACTCTTCCTCGACCTGCTGCGCGAACTTCGCGGGCGACAGCGCCTTCACGAGGATCTTGATACGCGCCTTGTACAGGTTGTCGCGGCGGCCGTAGCGGTTGTATACGCGCAGCACGGCTTCGCAATAGGTGAGCAGGTGCTGCCACGGCAGGTCTTCCTTGATCACCGCGCCGATGATCGGCGTACGGCCGAGGCCGCCGCCCGCGAGGATGCTCGCGACCACCTCGCCCTGCGCGTTCTTCTTCAGGTACACGCCGAGATCGTGGATCTGCACGGCCGCGCGGTCGTGCGTCGAGCCCGACACCGCGATCTTGAACTTGCGCGGCAGCCACGCGAATTCGGGATGGAACGTCGACCACTGGCGCAGGATTTCCGACCACGGACGCGGATCGATTTCCTCGTCCTGGGCGACGCCCGCGAACTGGTCCGCCGTGATGTTGCGGATGCAGTTGCCCGAGGTCTGGATGCCGTGCATCTGCACCGACGCGAGCTTCGCGAGGATCTCCGGCGTTTCCTCGAGCTGGATCCAGTTGAACTGGATGTTCGAGCGGGTCGAGAAGTGGCCGTAGCCGCGGTCGTGTTCGCGGGCGATGCGCGCCAGCATCCGCAGTTGGTCGCTGCGCAGGTTGCCGTACGGAATCGCGATGCGGTGCATGTACGCGTGGCGCTGCATGTACAGGCCGTTCTGCAGGCGCAGCGGACGGAATTCTTCTTCGCTCAACTCGCCCGACAGCCGGCGGCGCACCTGATCGCGGTACTGCGCGACACGCTCGTCGACGATCGTCTGGTCGTATTGGTCGTACTGATACATTCGGGGACCCCAGGGGTTTTCGTGGTGACCGCGCGACGTCCTAGCCACGTCGCGCCCGAATCTCCGTTCCGCCGCCATCGCCGGCCTTGCGCGGCCCGGCTGGATTGCTAATGACGAAAACAGATATCCATATTTGAAAAACTCCGGTGAATCGTAATAAACTCGCCTTATATTTCAAACGACTAAAAAATTCTGTTGATATGCGGAAGGGTTATAAATGAACCTGCACCAATTTCGCTTCGTGCGCGAGGCCGTCCGGCAGAATTTCAACCTCACCGAGGCCGCCAAGGCGCTCTACACGTCGCAACCGGGGGTGTCGAAGGCGATCATCGAGCTCGAGGACGAGCTCGGCGTGGAGATCTTCACGCGGCACGGCAAGCGCGTGCGCTCGCTCACCGAGCCGGGCAGGATCATCCTCGCATCGGTCGAGCGGATCCTGCAGGAAGTTGAAAGCCTTAAAAGGGTCGGAAAAGATTACGCGGCGCAGGATCAGGGCAACCTGACGATCGCCGCCACCCACACGCAGGCCCGCTACTCGCTGCCGGCCGCGATCGCCGAGTTCAAGAAGCGCTTCCCGAAGGTGCACCTGTCGATCCTGCAGGGCAGCCCGACGCAGGTCGCCGAGATGGTGATCCACGACCAGGCCGATCTCGCGATCGCGACCGAGGCGATCGCCGACTACAAGGAACTCGTGTCGCTGCCCTGCTTCCAGTGGCATCACGCGGCCGTGGTGCCGGCCGACCATCCGCTGCTCGAACGCAAGCCGGTCACGCTGGACGATCTCGCGCAGTACCCGCTGATCACGTACGACGACGCGTTCGCCGGCCGCAAGAAGATCAATCATGCGTTCGCGCTGCGCGGGCTGTCGCCGGACATCGTGCTGGAGGCGATCGACGCCGACGTGATCAAGACCTACGTCGAACTCGGCCTGGGCGTCGGGATCATGGCCGACATCGCATTCAACCCGGAGCGCGACCGCAACCTGCGGCTGATCCCGGTCGGCCACCTGTTCGGCAGCAACGTGACGCGTGTCGCGCTCAAGCAGGGCGCCTATTTGCGCAGCTATGTGTATACGCTCGTCGAGCTGCTGTCGCCGACGCTGAACCGCAAGCTGATCGAGCAGGCGCTCAAGGGCGAATCCGAATCGTACGAGCTTTGACAGACAGGTATAACGACAGGGGCGCAAATCGCGCCCCTTTTTATTGCCCGACGGAGATTTCCGCATGACGCTTCCCGCCCTGTTGCGCCGCGCCGCCGGCGCCGCCCTCGTGCTCGCCTGCGCGGCCGCGCATGCCGACCTGAAGGTCGGCGTCGACCTGTCGTCGACCGGCCCGGCCGCCGCGATCGGCATCACCAGCAAGAACGCAATCCTGATGTGGCCGAAGACGATCGCCGGGCAGCCGGTGCAGGTGACGGTGCTCGACGACGCGTCCGACCCGGGCGCGGCCGTGCGCAACATCCGCAAGCTGGTCGACGAGGATCGCGTCGACGTCGTGGTCGGGCCGAACATCACGCCGGCCGCGCTCGCGGCGCTCGACGCGGTAGCCGCCGCCCAGACGCCGATGATCACGCTGGTCGGCTCCGGCGCGATCGTCGAGCCGCAGGAAGGCGCGCGGACCTGGGCATTCAAGATGGCGCAGAGCGACAGCGCGATGGCCGACGTGATGACGCGCTACATGGCCAACCACGGTGTGAAGACGGTCGGCTTCATCGGCTTCGCGGACAGCTATGGCGACAGCTGGCTGAACGAATTCACGCGCTTCGCGGAAGTCCGCAAGATCCGCGTGATCGCGACGGAACGCTTCAACCGCACCGACGCGAGCGTCACCGGCCAGGCACTGAAGCTGATCGCCGCGAAGCCCGACGCGATCCTGATCGCCGGCTCGGGCACGCCGGCCGTGCTGCCGCAACGCACGCTGATCGAGCGCGGCTACAAGGGCGCGATCTACCAGACGCACGGGATCGCCACGCCGGAATTCATCAAGCTCGGCGGCAAGGACGTCGACGGGACGCTGTTCCCGACCCAGCCGGTGGTCGTCGCGCGCACGCTGCCTGCCGACCATCCGGCCCGCAAGGCCGCGCTCGCGTTCGTCGATGCGTATGAAGCGAAATACGGCGCCGGCACGGTCACCCAGTTCGCGGGCGACGCGGCGGGCGTGTACCCGCGCCTCGCCGACGCGGTCGGCCGCGCGCTCAAGGCCGCGCAGCCCGGCACGCCGGGCTTCCGCGCGGCGCTGCGGCGCGAACTCGAACGCGCGCACGAACTCGTCGTGCCGAACGGCGTCGTCAACACCAGCGACAAGGATCACGTAGGGCTCGATCAGCGCGCGAGCGTGATGGGGATCGTGAAGCAGGGCCGATTCGTCTATCTGAGCCAGTAACGCACGGGCGGTCGCCGGACAGCTTGCCCGGTGCCCCGTTTTCCGCCATAATTCGCGTTTCGCCGCGCACAATCCGTACGAATCGCATGCGCGGCCAGGATCAAAGCCCAGGTGGTGAAATTGGTAGACGCAGGGGACTCAAAATCCCCCGCCGCAAGGCGTGCCGGTTCGATTCCGGCCCTGGGCACCAGTCTTTCGCAGCGTCAATGCGCTGCACTGTCGAAACCCGCGCAAGCTCGCCGCTTCGCGGGTTTTTTGTTGGCTTTTTCTTGTTGCGCACGCCGCGCACACCGCAACGCACGCCCTTACCCGGCGGTCCAAGCATCAGGACACGCAAGCACGGAGGCCGCTCATGTCCACGCGCGTCTTCTTTTCGAGCCCGATCCGTCGCCGCGTGCTTGCCGCGCTGTTGTCGATCCTGCTGGGCGGATGCGACCTGCTGCGCGAGCCGCCCGTGCCCGACTGGCCGGGGCCGCACGCGCCCTACCCGTTCCCGGACAGCATCCCGCACCGCACCGAGTGAACCGATGGCGCCCCGCCGCCCGACGCACTCAGGCCATCAACTCGCGGACGAACTCCAGAAACACCCGCACTTTCGCGGCAACGAGGTTCGACGCATGGTGATACGCATAAAGCGGGAACGTCTCGTCCGCCCATTCCGGCAGCAGCTGGACCAACCGCCCTTCGGCCAGGACGTCGCGGGCATAGAGTTCCAGCAGTTGCGCAATGCCGACGCCGCCGAGGCACGCGCCGAGCAACCCGCCGGTGTCATTCACCATCAGTCTGCCGGCGACGTCGACCGGCACGACTTCCTTGCCGCGATGAAATTCCCATTCGTACGGTCGCCCCGTCACCGGATCGCGAATCAGCACGCACCGGTGACCGGCCGCGAGATCCCGCGGGTGTCGCGGTTCGCCATGACGCGCGACGTACGCGGCCGACGCGCAGGTCAGCACGCGCGTCTCGAGCAGCAGTCGCGCACGATATGACGACGGCTCCGGGATGCCGAAGCGCACTGCCACATCGAATCCGTCGGCGACGAGGTCGCCCATCCGATCCCGCGCGCTGATCTCGACCGACAGGTCGGGAAAGCGGTCGAGGAATTCCGCCATCCGCGGCGCGAGCACGTAGTGGCCGAACGTGCCGTCCACGTTCACGCGCAGCCGCCCCCTCACGCGCGCCTTCGACTGGCCGGCGTCGAGCGCCGCCTCCTCGATGCCGGCCAGCAGCGGCGCGACCGCCTCGTAAAAGCGTCGCCCTTCGTCGGTCAACGTGATCGCACGCGCCGTCCGGTTGAAGATGCGGATGCCGACGCGTTGTTCCAGTCGGGCGACGGCGCGGCTCACTGCCGGTTGGGTCAGTCCCATCGCCTCGCCTGCCCGCGCGAAGGTGCCGGCCTCGATCACCGCGGAGAGCACGCCGATACCGCTGAGCAGCCTGCTGTCGAACCCCATAAGACATACTTCCAGTCATTCATTGACTGACCATTATTCATTATTTTTATTGATCGAGGAAGCCTACATTAGTCCTGTCGCCGGATGGAACGGCATTCAACCCTCATCAGGAGCAGGAAATGAGCACATCGGAACAGGTCGCCCTCGTCACAGGTTCGTCGCGCGGCATCGGTGCGGAAATCGCCCGCCAGCTCGCCCGGGACGGCTTCCGGGTCGTCGTCAACTATGCCGGCGGCGCCGGGCCGGCCCGCGAAGTCGTCGATGCGATCGTCGCCGACGGCGGCCATGCCGTCGCCGTGCAGGCGAACGTCGCCGACCCGGCGGCCGTGGCCGCGCTGTTCGACGCCGCCCACGAGGCATTCGGCGGCCTGGATGTGGTGGTCAATTCCGCGGGCGTGATGAAGCTGGCGGCGATCGCCGACTGCGACGATGCGCTCTTCGACGAAACGATCGCCATCAACGTGAAAGGCGCGTTCAACGTATGCCGCGAAGCGGCAAGGCGCGTGCGCGACGGCGGACGCATCATCAACCTGTCGACCAGCGTGATCGGCATGCGCATGCCGACTTACGGCGTGTACGTGGCAAGCAAGGCGGCGGTCGAAAGCCTCACGCAGGTACTCGCGCAGGAAATGCGCGGGCGCGGTGTCCGCGTGAACGCCGTCGCGCCGGGGCCGGTCGCCACCGAACTGTTCCTGCAGGGCAAGAGCCCCGAGCTGGTCGATCGGCTCGCGAAGCTGAACCCGCTCGAGCGGCTGGGCCAGCCCGACGACATCGCGCGCGTCGTCGCCTTCCTCGCCAGCCCGGACGGCGCGTGGATCAACGGCCAGATCCTCCGCGCCAACGGCGGGATGTGCTGACGGACCGCTCGCAGCCGCCTCGCTTTCCTCCAGGAGATCGCTCATGAAGCAAGTTGTCCTCGTCACCGGCGCGTCCAGCGGCTTCGGCTTGCTGACGGCCCAGGCGCTCGCCCGCGCCGGTCACACGGTCTATGCATCGATGCGCGAGAGCGCCGGGCGCAATGCGCCGCGCGTCGCCGCCATCGCTGCCTATGCGCAGGAACACGGCGTCGACCTGCGCAGCCTCGAACTCGACGTCGGCGACGACGCATCGGTCGGCGCAGCAATCGACCGCGTGATCGCCGACAACGATCGTCTGGACGTCGTCATTCACAACGCCGGCCACATGGCGTTCGGGCCGGCCGAAGCATTCACGCCCGAGCAGCTCACGCAGCTCTACGACGTCAACGTCGTGTCGACCCAGCGCGTCAACCGCGCGGCGCTGCCGCACCTGCGCCGTCAGGGCCGCGGTCTGCTCGTGTGGGTTTCGTCGTCGTCGGCGCGCGGCGGCACCCCGCCGTTCCTTGCCCCTTACTTCGCCGCGAAAGCCGCGATGGACTCGCTCGCGGTGTCCTACGCCGCCGAACTCGCCCGCTGGGGTATCGAAACATCGATCGTCGTGCCGGGCGCGTTCACCCGCGGCACGAATCACTTCCTCCATGCGGGCAAGCCGGCCGATACCGCCGTGCAGGCTGCCTACGACAGCGGGCCGTACGCGGGCGTCGCCGATCAGGCGTTGAGCGGCCTCGCCGCGCTTGAACCGGCGGACGCCGACGCCGGCGCCGTCGCGACGGCGATTGCCGAGCTCGTCGCGGCGCAGCCCGGCAAGCGCCCCTACCGCGTATTCGTCGATCCGTCGCAGGACGGCGCGGAGGAAGTGTTCCGCATCGGCGATCGAATCCGCCGCGAAATGTTCAGGAATATCGGGCTCGCCGATCTGCTCGCGCCCCGGGTCGGCGATTGAGCAAGGTCGAGCGACGTTGAGGGCCGTTTGCGCGCCGCGCCGGCCGGCCCGTCAACCGCGCTCGCAGAACCGCAGAATCGCGTCGGCAACGACCGCCGGTGCCTCACGCTGCGGAAAGTGCCCGACACCGTCCAGCACGGCGCGCTCGTAGCGGCCGGTGAAGAACCGCTCGCGCCCGGCCGAAGTCTCGGGCCCGTTGCAGGCGTCCGCGCCGCCGTGCAGCACGAGCGTCGGCACCGACAGCACCGGTGCGGGTGTCAGTTGCGCGTCGTCTTCCGCATACGCGGCCCCGCCGTCGACGAATCCCCAGCGATGACGGTACGAGTGCAGCACCACGTCGATCCAGTCCGGGCCGTCGAAGGCAGTCGCGGCCGCGTCGAAGTCGCGTGCATCGTACCAATCGGCCGGCGACCACGTATCCCACATCAGGCGCGCGAACGCCCGGCGATCGTCGCGCAGCGCCTGCTCGCCGCGCGGCGTCGCCAGGAACCAGTGGTACCAGTAGTTGCGCGCCTGCGGCAGCGACAACGCCTGGGCCGGGTCGTTCGTGCCGTATCCCACCGACAGCATCACCAGATGCGAGGCCGCGCCGTCGCGCAACCCGCACGCGTTCGCAACCGCGCGCGCACCCCAGTCGTGCCCGACCAGCACGGGCCGCTCGATGCCGAGCGCGTCGATAAATTCGAGCAGGTCGCGGCCAAGCGCCGCGAGCCGGCCGCTGCGCGGCGTCGCGGGATCGCGAAAGCGGGTCGGCGCGAAACCGCGCAGCGCGGGCGCGAGCACGCGGTAACCGCGTGCGGCCAGCGTTCGAGCCACGGCCTCCCAGCCGACCGGGCTGTCCGGCCAGCCGTGCAGCAGCACGGCCACGCGTTCGCCGCGCGGGTTCCATTCGAGATAGGCGAGTTCGAGCGACGCGGTCGTCGCATAGCGGTAAGCGGTCATGTGCACTCCGGTTGGTCAGCCTGAATGCCCGATGGTAGGCCCGTCTCTCATCACGATTCGCGGCGTATCATGACTCATTCTTCAAGTATCGTGGTGAATCAACCGATGGAACCGCTGACCGATCCCGCGTCGAGCGCGCTCGACATCGCGCTGTTGCGTACCTTCCTCGAAGTCGTCGACAGCCGCGGCTTCGCGCCGGCCGCGGAGCGCCTCGCGCTGACGCCGTCCGCGATCAGCGGCCACATCAAGCGGCTCGAGCAGGCGGCCGGCACGGTGCTGCTCGCGCGCACGACGCGCCGCATCGCGCTCACGCCGGCCGGCGACACGCTGTACGCGTACGCGCGCAACATCGTCGACATGGAGCGCGAAGTGCGCGCGAGGCTGCGCGGCGCGCCGGCGCACGCGCGATTGCGGGTCGGCGCGTCGGAGGATTTCGCGGGCGCATGGCTGCCGCAGGTGCTGCGCACGTTTCGCGACAGCCATCCGCGCACGTCGATCGAACTGAAGGTCGGGATCACCGCGGCGCTGCTGCGCGAGCAGACGCTGGGCCGGCTCGACGTCGTGTTCGGCAAGCAATGCAGGCAGGTCGACGCGCCGGGCGAACTGCTGTGGGAAGAACCACTGGTATGGGCGTTCGCGTCGGATATGGCAATCGACGCCGAAGGCGACGTGCCGCTCGCGCTGTTTCCGGAGCCGTGCGTGTACCGGGAAGCCGCGGTGTCCTCGCTCGCCGCCGCGCTGCGGCCGTTTCGCGTGCTGTTCGAAAGCGCCAGCATGGCCGGCTGCATATCGGCCGCGCTGGCCGGCTTCGCGGTCACGGCGCTCGCGCGCAGCCAACTGCGCGACGGCCTGCGCGCATGCGGAGCGAATGACGGCCTGCCGGCGTTGCCGGCCGCGTGCTTTTACGCGTTCGCGTCGAAGCCCGACGGCGCCTGCGCCGCGCTGATCGACGCGGTGCGGGCGACCGGGCGCACGCGGCAGTTCGCCGCCTGAGTGCGCGACGCGATGGCCGCACGTGCCGGACGTACCGCGCATGCCGCGTCGCACCGACGCCGATCGATCGGCGTCACCGGCCCGCGAATGGCGGGCGGCCCGCAGTTGCGGCCACGACGCCGCTTTCAGTCGCCGCTGCCGGCCGCGCCCGTGTCGTTCAATGCATCCGCCATCAACGCCCCGAACCATTCGACGAATGCGTTGAGCCGCCTCGACCGGTGCCGCCGATGCGGATATACGGCCGACACGTCCATCGGCGCGGCCCGATGGCCGGGCATCACCTCGACCAGCGCCCCGCTGTCGAGCAGATGCACGACGTCGAAGCGCGGAATCTGGATCAGCCCCATGCCTGCGATGCAGCTCGCGATATAGGTTTCAGCGTTGTTGACGATCACGCGGCTCGGCAGCGTCAGCGTATGCCGCCCGCCGTCCGCGCAGTATTCCCAGCCGAGCTCGCGGCCGGTCGTCGGCGACGCATAGCCGATCGCCCAGTGCCCGTGCGCAAGCGCATCGGGATGCTCGGGCACGCCGCATTCGCGCAGGTAGTCGGGGCTCGCGCAGTTGATCAGCGCGAACTGCCCGAGCGGCCGCACGACGAGGCTGCTGTCCGCGAGCCGCCCGACCCGGATCGCGCAGTCGACACCCTCCTGCACGAGATCGATCGAGCGGTCGGTCGAGCCGAGCGACAGTTGCAGCTTCGGGTAGCGGCGAAACAGCGACGGCAGCGCGGGGGCGATCACGCGGCGCGCGATCCGGCTCGGCGCATCGACGTTCAGCCGCCCGATCACGTCGCGATCGCGACGCCGGAACAGCCGGTCGAGCTCGTCGGCTTCCGCGAGCAGGCGCCGGCCACGCTCCAGCAGCAGCGCGCCGTCGGCAGTCAGCTGGACCTGCCGCGTCGTACGGTGCAACAGGCGCGTGCCGAGCGCGGTCTCGAGCTGCTGGACGGCGGCCGACACGGTCGCGCGCGGCACGTCGAGCGCGTGGGCGGCCTTGATGAAGCTGCCCATCTCGGCAACCTGAAGGAAGATTCTGACCTGATCCAGCTTGTCCATCGGCAGGCAGAGAACGTGGGTTCGGACGACCGCGGCCGGCAGGCGCCGCGCGTCGCGGCCGATTCCGGCGGCACAGATGAAACGGGCGCGCGGCGTTGTGTCCGCGCGCCCGTCCATTGTCCATGCAAACGGTCCATTGCGGGTCGCCGCGCACACGACGACCGCCGGCACGGCCCGTTACCGGGTCGGTTACTTGGTCGTATAGCCGCCGTTGATCAGAATCGTCTGCCCGGTGATCCACCAGCCGTCGGTCACGAGATGACGGATGAACGGCACGACGTCCTCGATGTCGGTGAGGCCCGTCTTGCTGAACGGCGACAGCGCGGCGGCCGTCTTGTGATACGCGACCGCGTCGGCGCCTTCGGCCGGGTAGAAGAACGGCGTATCCATCGGGCCGGGCCCGACCGCCGTCACCGAGATGCCGCGCGCGCCGTACTCCTTCGACGCCGCGCGCGTGAAGTGCTCGACCGGCGCCTTCGATCCTTCGTAGGCCGCATAGAACGGCGTGAACGCGCCGAGCAGCGACGTCACGAGCGTGACGAGCTTGCCGTGATCCTCGAGGTGCCGCCCCGCTTCCTTGATGAAGAAGAACGCCGACTTGCTGTTCACCGCGAACATCTCGTCGTACTCGGCCTCGGTGATTTCGGTGAACGGCTTCTTCAGCACCTTGCCGACGGTATTGATCGCGATGTCGATCTTGCCGAAGCGCTGCTTCGCATCGCCGAACAGCTTCTCGACCGCGGCGGCCGTCGTCAGGTCGGCCTGGAACGTCGCGGCATCCGCGCCGGCCGCGCGCACGGCAGCGGCCGTCTCTTCGGCCTGCGCCTGCGATGCCGCGCTGTTGTAGTGAATCGCCACCGCCTTCGCGCCGTGGCCGGCCAGGTCCCGGGCGATCAACCCGCCGAGATTCTTGGCGCCGCCTGCGATCAGGACGACCTTGTCTGCGAGCGTATGAGTAGCCACGGTTGACTCCTGTTTGCGTTGAATGAAGCTAGGAGTGTAGGCACGCGCGACGTGCCGGTCAGCCGGGCACGGCTGGATGAATTATCCAGAAAAACGATCCAGTCAGGCATCCGGAACGGTGGGCTGCCCCACCGACGAACGCGACGAAATCCGCTCGACACGACACGATGCACGGCCGCCGGGCCGTGCGGTTCAGCGCGCGTACAGCACCGCGTCGATCTTGCCGAGCAGCCACTGCATGCCGGCCAGATGCTGCTGGTCGTGGCTGCACAGGTAATGGACGAGACCGCGCACGGTCAGCGCGCCGTAGCCTTCGAACTCGCCGGTGCGCGCAAACTGCCCGGGCGTGAGGCGCGACACGAGGTCGAGCGTCTCGCGCCGCGCGTCGCGAATCGCCGCGAGCACGTCGGACGCGTACGCGGCGTCGTAGCGGCGCTCGAGCGCGAGCGCATCGCCGTCGACCGACACGAGCAGCGGGTGATCTTCGTCGAGCATCCGCCGCAGCCGCACGTGGTAGCCGTCGATTTCGATGTCGCGCACGTGGCAGAGCTGCCCGAGCGGCGAGAAATGCTCGCTCGGGATCCCGCTCCAGTCGTCGGGGGTCCAGCGCGCGTAGCCGTCCGGCACGGCGGCGAAATGCGCTTCGAGCTGACGGGGGAAATCGGCGAGTGCATCGAGCGTCGTCGGATTCATGCGGCGAACTCCGTGTCGGATGGAGACGGCGATAGCCCCGGTACGGGCGTGCCGCCGTCGTGGCGCGACTTCACGCTGAAGCCGTACGCCCCTTGCATGCGACGTCCACTTTCCGTGAAGAACAAACGTGCGGCGCGGCGCTCCGGCAGCTTACCAGCGCGGGCGGGTTCGTGCCGGTGCCGGCGCGTGGCTTGATAGAATGCGCGCGCTATGGATCTCGAAAGCATTCTCTACACGCAGGGCTTCGGCTCGCGCCGCCAGTGCCGCGGCCTGATCGAAACGGGCCGCGTCACCGTCGCGGGCGCGAGCGCGACCGACCCCGACGCGTCGTTCGACACCGACGGCCTCGTGTTCACGGTCGACGACACCGCGTGGCCGTTCCACGCCCGCGCGTATCTCGCGCTCAACAAGCCGGCCGGCTACGAGTGTTCGCGCGAGCCGCAACACCACGCGAGCGTGTTCAGCCTGCTGCCCGCGCCGCTCGTCGCACGCGGCGTGCAATGCGTCGGCCGCCTCGACCAGGACACGACGGGCCTGCTGCTGCTGTCCGACGACGGCCAGTTCGTGCACGCGTACACGTCGCCGAAGCGCAAGGTGCCGAAAACCTACGTCGCCACCGTGCGCCACCCGCTCGACGACGCCCAGCTGGACGCACTGCGCGCCGGCGTGCAGCTCCACGGCGAGCCGAAGCCGATCGCGGCGGTCGCCGCCGACGCGCGCGACACGCACGCGCTCGCGCTGACCGTCCTCGAAGGCAAATATCATCAGGTGAAACGCATGGTCGCGGCCGCGAGCAACCGCGTCGAGGCGCTGCACCGCGAAAGCATCGGCGGGTTCACGCTGCCGGACAACCTGGCGCCGGGCGCGTGGCGCTGGCTCGGGGAAGACGACCTTTCAGCCCTGCGCAATCCCGTCAAAACCCTGTAAGGGAAAATCCGCACGATCGTTCGATGTCGGGCCGCGTCGCGGCCGCCCGATCCCCCGCTATACTGAAATCACAAGCTGTACGAGCAGCAATGCAGGGGAGACATCATGAACTTCAACCATTCTTTCGAACTGTCGTACGTGACGATCGCGTTCGCGGTCGTGGGCGCCATCGTGATCGGCGCGCTGCTGGCCATGATGCACATGAAGCACAAATACCATCCGAACCTGATCGGCGCGCTGATCGGCGCGCTGTTGTGCTTCCTGCTGATCGAGGCGTTACCGGCGCTGACCTGACGCGCCGCGCGGCGCGAGCGTTTGAAGGAATTCGTCTACGGTCGGATAGCGCAACGTCACGCACAATTCGGCCTTGAGCCGCGCATTGGACAGGCGCCGCGACTCGCGCATGAACGACAGGAGCGCCGGCTCGAGTTGCTGCTCGGCGTCCGCGCGGCTGATCCGCGGCGGCGGCGGCAGGCCGAACGCCTGCGCGACCCGGTCGAAATACTCTCCCATCCGCAGTTCGCTGTCGTCCGACGCGTGCACGGCGCGCGCCGGCTTGCCGCGCACGGCCGCGCGACGCAGGATCGCCGCGAGATCGTCGGCGTGGATGTGGTTCGTGTAGACGTCGTCGGCCGCGTCGAGTGCTGGCGTGCCGCGCTCGAGCCGCGCGAGCGGCAGCCGGTTCGCCGCGTAGATGCCGGGAATACGCACGATGCGCGCGGACAGCACGCCGCGCACCGTCGCCGCCCGCAGCTGACGCTCGGCCGAGACGCGCCGGAACGCGCGCGGATTCGCGGGGCGCAGCGGCTGCGTTTCGTCGATTCGCGCGCCGCCGCAGTCGCCGTAGACGCCCGTCGTGCTGGCGTAGACGAGCGTCGGCGCGCGAAGGGCGTCGGGTACAATACGCGCTTCCCGCACCGGCACGCCGGCCTGTCGGGTCGCGGCGCGCAGCGTGCGGAGCCGGCCGACCGACGACACCGCCGGTGCGGACGGCCGCCGCGCAGGCACGGACAATGCGGCGATCAGCGCACGGGTGCGGCGATCGTCGCGGCCGTCGGATTGCGGCGGCGCGAGATGCAGGATCGTGCGGGCGAGGCCCGCGATACGTCCGAGCGTCGCCCGGCGATCGAGGTCGCCGACGAGCGGCGTCGCGCCTGCCGCGCGCAGTTCGTCGCGGCGGCCCGGATGGCTCGTCAGCGCGACGATGCGCAGGTTGCGGCGCGCATCGCGCCATTGCGCGACGCAGCGCAGGCCGACGTCGCCGCAGCCGACGATCAGGACGCGCGGCCGGCGCAGGATTCGAGTCGCGATCATGTTGGTTGCGAAATCAGTAGCCACCGTTGCGCGGCGCGCAACGGGTTTGCATTGTAGCTGCCGTGCGCGATATGCACGGTCCCCACATTTTGTTCTATTTGGTTCTATGGCATTCAACGTTACTCTCAAGCAAAGCGGCCGGCAGTTCCAGGTCGAGTCGGACGAAACCGTGCTGGCGGCGGCGCTGCGCCAGAACGTCCATCTGCCGTACGGGTGCAAGAACGGCGCGTGCGGCTCCTGCAAGGGCCAGATCGTGTCGGGCCAGATCGAACAGGGCCCGCACGCCGCGTCGGCACTGTCCAACGACGAGCGCACGCGCGGCCTCGCGCTGCTGTGCTGCTCGAAGGCGCAATGCGACCTCGAGATCGACGTGCGTGAAATCGCCGGTGTCGACGGCGTGCAGGTGAAGAAGCTGCCGTGCCGGATCGCCGCGCTCGAGCGCCGCGCCGACGACGTGATGGTCGTGAAGCTGCAGCTGCCGGCCAACGAGCGCCTGCAATACCTCGCGGGCCAGTACGTCGAGTTCATCCTGAAGGACGGCTCGCGCCGCAGTTACTCGATGGCGAACGCGCCGCACGAGGAAGGCCCGATCGAGCTGCACATCCGCCACATGCCGGGCGGCAAGTTCACCGACCACGTGTTCGGCGCGATGAAGGAACGCGACATCCTGCGCTTCGAAGGCCCGCTCGGCACGTTCTTCCTGCGCGAGGACTCCGACAAGCCGATCGTGCTGCTCGCATCGGGCACCGGCTTCGCGCCGATCAAGGCGATCGTCGAGCACGTGAAGCACCGGGGCATCACGCGTCCCATGACGCTCTACTGGGGCGCACGCCGCAAGAAGGACATCTACCTCGGCGAGCTCGCCGAGCAATGGGCGCGCGAGATCCCGAACTTCAAGTACGTGCCGGTGCTGTCCGAGCCGGACGACGCCGACCAGTGGACCGGCCGCACCGGCTTCGTCCATCGCGCGGTGATCGAGGACCTGCCCGATCTGTCGGGCCACCAGGTGTACGCATGCGGCGCGCCGGTGATGGTCGAATCCGCACAGCGCGACTTCACGCAGCACCACGCGCTGCCGGCCGACGAGTTCTACGCGGACTCGTTCACGAGCGCCGCCGATCTCGCGCATCCGGTCTGAGCCCCGGGCGCGCCCGCGCGCCCCGCTGCGCGCCGCCGTGTCACATCCGTGGCATCGCGGCGGTTTACAGTGGGGCGCGGGATGCCTTATGCTTGCGCACATGAACCGCTTCCTGTCCGCACTTCGACGTCGCCGCTCGCCGCTCCGCCCGGATGCCGCCGGCTCGTCACGGACTCGCGCGTAACCTACTCCTCCGCTTCACCGGTTACGCACAAGCTGTTCGACCCACCAGCCACGGCCTTCCGTGGCTTTTTTATTGCCCGCTTTCCTTTCAACGTCCGCTGGAGTCTGCTGCCATGCCCCTGAACGATTACCCGATCGACTCGCTGATGTACATCACGAACCGCCCCGACATCGTGTTTACGCACGGCAAGGGTTCGTGGCTCTACGATCACACGGGCAAGCGCTATCTGGACTTCATTCAGGGCTGGGCCGTCAACAGCCTCGGCCACTGCAACGACGGCATCGTCGAAGCGCTGAAGACGCAGGCGGAGAAGCTGCTGAACCCGTCGCCCGCGTTCTACAACGAACCGATGGCGAAGCTCGCTGGCCTGCTCACGCAGCACAGCGTATTCGACAAGGTGTTCTTCACGAACAGCGGCGCGGAAGCGAACGAAGGCGCGATCAAGCTCGCGCGCAAGTGGGGCCGCAAGTTCAAGAACGGCGCGTACGAGATCATCACGTTCGACCACAGCTTCCACGGCCGCACGCTCGCGACGATGTCGGCCAGCGGCAAGCCGGGCTGGGACACGATCTACGCACCGCAGGTGCCGGGCTTCCCGAAGGCCGAGCTGAACGACATCAACTCCGTCGAGAAGCTGATCACCGACAAGACCGTCGCGGTGATGCTCGAGCCGATCCAGGGCGAAGGCGGCGTGATCCCGGCCACGCGTGAATTCATGCAGGCGCTGCGCGCGCTGACGAAGCAGCACGACCTGCTGCTGATCGTCGACGAAGTGCAAAGCGGGTGCGGCCGCGCGGGCACGCTGTTCGCGTACGAGCTGTCCGGTATCGAGCCGGACATCATGACGCTCGCGAAGGGCATCGGCGGCGGTGCACCGCTCGGCGCGCTGCTGTCGAAGGCCGACGTCGCGGTGTTCGAGGCCGGCGACCAGGGCGGCACGTACAACGGCAACCCGCTGATGACGGCCGTCGGCTATTCGGTGATCTCGCAGCTCGTCGCGCCCGGCTTCCTCGAAGGCGTGCGCGAGCGCGCCGAATACCTGAAGCGCAGGCTGCTCGAACTGTCGGAGGAACGCGGCTTCGAGGGCGAACGCGGCGAAGGCCTGCTGCGCGCGCTGCTGCTCGGCAAGGACATCGGCCCGCAGATCGTCGAGAAGGCCCGCGACATGCAGCCCGACGGCCTGCTGCTGAACGCTGCGCGCCCGAACCTGCTGCGCTTCATGCCCGCGCTGAACGTCACGACCGAGGAAATCGACCAGATGATGGCGATGCTGCGGTCGATCCTCGACACGCTCTAAGGAAACCACCGCGATGAATGCCGCCGCCGATGCTGTCGCGATCCGCCCGTTCGAACGCACCGACACCGATGCCGTGCTGGCCGTGTGGCGCGATGCGTTCCCGCAGTACGACGAAGCCGGCGCGCCGCCGCACCGCGATCCGCTGCGCTCGATCGAGCTGAAGCTCGCGACGCAGCCGGAGCTGTTCTTCGTCGCGACGTGCGGCACGCGGGTCGTCGGCACGCTGATGGCGGGGTTCGACGGACATCGCGGCTGGCTCTACTCGTTCGGCGTGTCGAACGACGCGCGGCGGCTCGGCATCGGCCGCGCGCTGATCGCGCATGCGGAACGCGCGCTCGCCGCGCTCGGCTGCCTGAAGATCAACCTGCAGGTGCTGCCCGGCAACGACGATGCATGCCGCTTCTATGCGGCGCTCGGCTATCGCGTCGAGGAACGCAT
Source organism: Burkholderia sp. Bp8986 (assembly GCF_003854225.1). Taxonomy (NCBI): domain Bacteria; kingdom Pseudomonadati; phylum Pseudomonadota; class Betaproteobacteria; order Burkholderiales; family Burkholderiaceae; genus Burkholderia; species Burkholderia sp. Bp8986. Next base: position 102,175 of record NZ_QTQM01000002.1, read on the forward strand.
CTCGTTCGGCAAGACGCTGCCGGCCGCGTGACGCCGCCGGCAGCCGCCGCGTTCAGCGCGTGATCGGCCCCGCGTCCGGCAGCGGATTGCCGAGCGCGTCGGTCGGCACGGCCTGCTGCTCGAACGCCGCGAAATACGCGGCCCACTGCGACTCGCTCACGCGCACGATCAACGCGCCGTCCTGCCACACGTCGTTGTGATCGTTGTGGTCGTTGCCCGCGCGATGCAGGTAGTTCGAGCCTGTCGAACCCTGGTTCATGTGCGTGTCGTGGATGCCGTTGCCCTCCCTATACGTGCGGCCGAACACGACGACGTCGAGCCCCTGCGACTGCGCGGCATTGACGAGTCGCAGCAGCGACGGGATCGGCTCCGCGTTCTCGGTGCCGTCCATCACCGCGCTGGCACGCCATGCGCCCGTCTCGTTCAGGATGTCGCTGCGCAGATAGTCGAGCGCCGGCAGCGCGGTTTGCCCGGTGAGATCGGTATAGCCTGCGGCCGCGGCCGCGAGCGTCGCCGTGACCGGATGATGGAAATCGTAGACGAGCTTGTAGTTCAGCAGGTCGTCCGCGTCGTTGGTGCCGACGTTGATCGCGACGTCCCAGTCGCCGGACGGCAATGCGAGCGTCAGGTGGATGTGATACTGGATCTCGCTGCCGTGTGGCGAGCCTTTCAGCTGCGCCACCGACGTCACCTTCGCCTTCACGAAACCGTAATCCAGACTCATGGGTGCTCTCCGTGTCCCGATGAACCGACCATGCTACGCAGCCTGCGTGACGGTTGGTGGACGGCAGGTAGCGGACGGCGTTCGTGCTACCGTGTCCCGCACCGCATGGTCGGCGTCACGGTCGAATGCATGGAGTCGCATCCGCGTGCGCAGTTCGCCGCCGGGCGCGCCGCACGAAAAAAAGGCTGTCACGGTATCCCGTGACAGCCTTTCGAAAGCCCTTGCGCGGCACGCCGGCATCCGCCGCCGCGCCGGGCCCGCTCATTTACTCACCCAGATACGCAGCCCGCACCTTCGGATCGTCGAGCATCTGCTTCGCGTCGCCTTCCATCGTGACCGTGCCGGAATCCATCACGTAGCCGCGGTCGGCCGCCTGCAGCGCGAGCCGCGCGTTCTGCTCGACCAGCAGCACCGTGATGCCCTCCTTCGAGATCTCGCGCACCACTTCGAAGATCTTCTCGACCATGATCGGCGACAGGCCCATCGACGGCTCGTCGAGCAGCAGCAGCTTCGGCTTCGACAGGATCGCGCGCGACATCGCCAGCATCTGCTGCTCGCCGCCCGACAGCGTACCCGCGAGCTGCGTTGCACGCTCCTTCAGCCGCGGGAAGAAGCCGAACATCCGGTCGACGTCCTGCTTGATCTGCTCCTTGTCGTTGCGCAGGTATGCGCCCATCTGCATGTTCTCGATGATCGACATCCGCGCGAAGATCCCGCGACCTTCCGGCACCATCGCGAGGCCGCGCTTGAGCAGCTCGTGCGACGGCACGCCCTTGATCGACTTGCCGTCGTACTCGATGTCGCCCGCCGAATACGGCTTGAGACCCGTGATCGCCTTCATCGTCGTGGTCTTGCCCGCGCCGTTCGCGCCGATCAGCGTCACCAGCTCGCCCTGGCGGACTTCCATGTCAACGCCCTTGACGGCCTGGATGCCGCCGTAGTTGACCTGCAAGCCCTTGATTTTCAACATTGCCGCTGCCATCAGTGCACCCCTGCGCCGAGATATGCCTCAATCACCTTCGGATTCTTCTGCACGTCCTGCGGCAGACCCTCGGCGATCACCTTGCCGTAATCGAGCACCGTCATCCGGTTGCACAATCCCATCACGAGCTTCACGTCGTGCTCGATCAACAGGATCGTACGGCCGTCGGAGCGGATCTTGTCGAGCAGGCGCGTGAGTTCGACCTTCTCGGTCGCGTTCATCCCGGCCGCCGGCTCGTCGAGCGCGAGCAGCTTCGGGTCGGTCGCCAATGCGCGTGCAATCTCGAGACGGCGCTGGTGGCCGTACGACAGGTTGCGCGACGTGTAGTCCGCGTACTGCAGCACGCCGACGTACTCGAGCAGCTCGATCGCGCGTTCCTTGATCTCGCGCTCTTCCTGGCGCTCGGCCGGCGTCTGGAACACCGCGCCCAGCAGCCCGTGCTTGGTCCGCACGTGGCGGCCCACCATCACGTTCTCCAGCGCCGTCATCCCGCCGAACAGGCGGATGTTCTGGAACGTGCGCGCGATGCCCGTCTTCGCGACCTGGTGCACCGCGGTCGGCTTGTATTCCGTGCCGTCGAGCTTGAACTCGCCGGAGTCCGGCGTGTAGAGGCCCGTGATCACGTTGAAGAACGTGGTCTTGCCGGCGCCGTTCGGGCCGATCAGGCCGTAGATCTCGCCTTCCTTGATCTGCAGGCCGACGTCGGACAGTGCCTGCAGCCCGCCGAAGCGTTTGTTCACGCCCGAGACGGACAGTCGGATTTGCTTGTCGCTCATGTGTGTATCCCCTTGTCCGTTGGTTAAGCGCGCACCGGCTTCTTGCTGTTGCGCTTCGCCAGTTTCGCGATCTTGTCCTCATGCTTCGGCGCCGGCCACAGGCCTTCCGAGCGATACAGCATGATGATCACCATCGCGAGGCCGTACAGCGCCTGACGGATCACTTCGGTGTCGACGATGTCGTGACCGAAGATCGCGTGCTGCAGCGGGCTCATCGTCGAACGCAGGAATTCCGGGAAGATCGCGAGCAGCACCGCGCCGAGGATCACGCCCGGGATGTGGCCCATGCCGCCGAGCACCACGCACGCCAGCACGACGATCGATTCCCAGAACGTGAACGACTCGGGCGACACGAAGCCCTGGAACGCACCGAACATCGCACCCGACAGGCCGCCGAACGACGCGCCCATCGCGAACGCGAGCAGCTTCACGTTACGGGTGTTGATGCCCATCGCTTTCGCGGCGATTTCGTCTTCGCGGATCGCGGCCCATGCGCGGCCGATACGCGAGTGCTGCAGGCGCGTACAGACCCAGATCACCAGCAGCGCGCAGAGCACGAACAGGTAGTAGTACATGTAGACCGACGGCAGCTGGAAGCCGAAGATCGAGTGCGTCTGCGACAGGTTGAAGCCGCCGACGTGCACCGGATCGATGCCCGTGATCCCCTTCGGGCCGTTGGTGATGTTCACCGGACGGTCGAGGTTGTTCATGAAGATCCGGACGATTTCACCGAAGCCGAGCGTCACGATCGCCAGGTAGTCGCCGCGCAGGCGCAGCGTCGGCGCGCCGAGCAGGATCCCGAAGGTCGCCGCCAGCGCCATCGCGATCGGCACGATGATCAGGAACGGGATGTGCAGGCCGTTCGGCGCGAGCGCCGCGATCCACTCGAACTGCGAGGTCAGGTGCGGCGAACTCAGCAGTGCCGCCGTGTATGCGCCCACCGCGTAGAACGCGATGTAGCCGAGGTCGAGCAGGCCGGCGAAGCCGACCACCACGTTCAGGCCCAGCGCGAGCATCACGTACAGCATCGCGAAGTCGAGCACGCGGACCCAGTAGTTGCCGCCTGCCGAGCCGATGATGATCGGCGCCGCGATCACGAAGGCCGCGGTCAGGATGCCGATGACGACGGTCTTGGCGGTGTTGCGTTCTTCGACGAGCGACGTCGAGGATTCGATCGGTTGAATGGATGTCATGTTGTTTGCTCCCCTTCCGTTACGCGCGGTCCGCGACACGTTCGCCCAGCAGGCCCGACGGACGGAACACCAGCACGATGATCAGCACGATGAATGCGAACACGTCCTGGTAGTTACTGCCGAACACGCCACCCGTGAGGTTGCCGATGTAGCCCGCGCCGAGCTGCTCGATCAGGCCGAGCACCACGCCGCCGACCATCGCGCCGCCGAGGTTGCCGATCCCGCCGAGCACCGCCGCGGTGAACGCCTTCATGCCGGGGATGAAGCCCATGTAGAAGTGCACGTTGCCGTATTCGGACGCGATCATCACGCCGGCCAGCGCGGCGAGCGCGGAGCCGATCATGAACGTCGCCGAGATCACGAAGTTCGGGTTCACGCCCATCAGGCTCGCGGTGTTCGGGCTTTCGGCGATCGCGCGCATCGCGCGGCCGAGCTTGGTCTTGTGCACGAGCAGCAAGAGGCCTGCCATCACGATGAACGCCACCGCGATGATCACGATTTCGGTGACCGAGATCACGGCGCCGGGCGTCGTGTCGGTCGCCTTGATCACGTTGATCGGATCGGTCGGCAGCAATTGCGGGAACGGCAGCGGGTTGCGCGACCAGATGATCATCGCGGCCGTCTGCAGCAGGATCGACACGCCGATCGCGGTGATCAGCGGCGCGAGACGCGGCGCGCGGCGCAGCGGCCGGTACGCGACCCGCTCGATCGTGTAGCCCACGCACGCGCAGACGACGGCGGCGATGCCAAGGCCGATCGTCAGCGTCGCGACGTTGCCGAGTCCGGGAAAGTGGTTCTGCAGCACGGTGATCGCCGACAGGGCGACCATCGCGCCGATCATCAGCACGTCGCCGTGCGCGAAGTTGATGATGCCGAGAATGCCGTACACCATCGTGTAACCCAACGCGATGATGGCGTACACACTGCCGAGCACCAGCCCGTTGAGGATCTGCTGGACGAAAATATCCATTTAAAGCTCCTTGGCCCATGCTGCCGGAGGACGTTGCGCCCCGCGGGTAAGCGAGGAATCGCGCCTTCTCGGCGACACTGCGGGTACTAGTCGATACCGGTAAGGGTGGATCGCCCCGGCGCGCGCCGCCCGGCCTGTACGGCCGGACCTGCCGCCGGAACGGATACAGAAACGACACCGCACTGTTCCGGTGCCATCATGAGTCCCGTCGCTAAATCGTCACGACATCGAGGACGGTGTACTTGGCCTCCTTGAAGTCGTAGGGCAGCGTGCCGCAACGGCCGGTGTCCGGTTGCCCGAACGCCATGCCTTTTTCCGTCCGGGCCGGGGCGAACCCCGCGTCCGGACAGATCAGGTTCCGCGCCGCGTCGCCCGCGGGCTCGACCACCTTGACGGCGCACATGCCGATGTCGCCAAGGGTTTGCGCTCCGATGCCGGACGCCGTCGCCTGCGGTGCAAGCGGGCCGTCCGCCGCCGCCCGCGCGGCGCCCGAACCGGCATCGCGAAGGTGGCGCCCGACTTTCGTCAGGACTGCGTCGGAATCCGTGAAACGAAGCAGACCGCCCGCCGCGACGCAATGGGTCGCGGCGACACGCTGTTTCGTCGAATCGAAATGAAAGGGAATCAGTGACATCTGCACGTCGCCTGCGTTGCCCCGAAACCCGGGCGCCCGCCGTGCGGCGCGCCCTGCTGCTGCCGCATCATGGCCGGCGGCTCGTTGTCGGGCAATCAGCTTGCCCGTCGCCCGGTCGATGGCAGCGCCGCCGGCGCGTGCTGCCCGCCGTGCCGAATGCATGCCGATCTTCGGGCCCTGCGCGTTGAATTCCTCGATCGCCAAACGTGCCCCGTTGTCCTTGTCACTGTCCGATTGCGCAATGCGGCACACCGACCGCGCCGCACGACCGGGTCCGGCAGCGCGCACGTCGCTGGCCGCCGGTACTGCGGGTGCCGCAGTCTCCCTGCCCGCCTCGTCGTCGCTCTTTTTGCTACAGCCGGCAAGCATTGCAACCGGTGCGGCGACGGACATGGCGTCAGCCAACTTCACATGCATCGAGTAGGTCTCCCGCGCCTTGCCAAAACCCGATTTCAAAGCCATTCCGGCCTGAAAACGGGCGCATTGTAACTCCATTTATAGGCCGCCAATAATCCTGATTCGATGGGGTTTTCCTGCATTGCAACCAATTTTGAGAAGCGGCTACGCGCAGCGATAGCAACCGGGTTGCACCATTGCTGTGAACAATGGTTGCATCGCGTTTTCGCGACGCAAAAAAAAGCGCGCCGGGAGGCGCGCTTCGGGGGTATCGCAGGTGCGATGCGGCAATCAGGCGGCGGGCGGCAGGTTGAGCCCGCGCGGCAGCGGAAACGACACGTTTTCCTCGATGCCGTCGAGGGCGCGGACGTTGCGCACGCCGAGCTCGCGCAGCCGCGCGATCACGGCCTGGGCGAGCACTTCCGGCGCCGATGCGCCGGCCGTCACGCCGATGCGGCGCTTGCCCGCGACCCAGGCCGGATCGATCTGGTCGGGTGCGTCGACCATGTACGCGGCCACGCCGCGCTTCTCGGCCACTTCGCGCAGGCGGCTCGAATTCGAGCTGTTCGGGCTGCCGACGACGATCACGACGTCGCACTGCGGCGCCATGAACTTCACCGCATCCTGGCGGTTCTGCGTCGCGTAGCAGATGTCCTGCTTCTTCGGCTCGCGGATCTTCGGATACTTCGCCTTCAGCGCGCCGATAATCTCGGCCGCGTCGTCGACGGACAGCGTCGTCTGCGTGACGAGCGCGATGCGCTCGGGATCGGCGAGTGCGAGCTTCTGCACGTCCTCGACGCTTTCGACGAGATGCATGCCGCGCTCGACCTGCCCCATCGTGCCTTCGACTTCCGGGTGGCCCTTGTGGCCGATCATCACGATGTCGACGCCGTCCTGGCGCATCTTCGCCACTTCGACGTGCACCTTCGTGACGAGCGGGCAGGTTGCGTCGTAAATACGCAACCCGCGCACGTCCGCCTCGTCGCGCACGGCCTTCGACACGCCGTGCGCGCTGAAGATCACGGTGTTGCCGGCCGGCACTTCCTCGAGTTCCTCGACGAAGATCGCGCCTTTCTTCTTCAGATCCTCGACCACGTACTTGTTGTGGACGATCTCGTGACGGACGTAGATCGGCGCACCGTGCATCGCGATCGCGCGCTCGACGATCTCGATTGCGCGATCGACCCCGGCGCAGAAGCCGCGCGGCTGGGCCAGCAGGATTTCGGCATCGGCGGCGACGGTCTGCCCGGACAGCGTATCGGTGGTGCTCATGATTACAGGATTCCGATGATTTTCACTTCGAACGTGAGCGCTTGGCCCGCGAGCGGATGATTGAAGTCGAACAGCGCCGAGGTTTCGCTGACTTCCTTCAGCACCCCTGCATAGCGGCCGCCGTCCGGCGCGTTGAATTCGATCAGCTCGCCCGGCGTGAAATCGTCGCCGACCATCCCGTTCTCGCGCAGCGTCGACAGCGTCACGCGCTGGAGCATGTCGGGATTGCGGGGACCGAACCCCTGCTCGGGCGTTAGCTGAAAAGTCGAATGGTCACCGACCCTGAGCCCGAGCAGAATCTGTTCCAGCGAGGGCGCCAGTTGCCCGGCGCCGAGCAGCAGCGTGGCGGGCTTGTCGGAGAAGGTGTTGACGATATCGGCGCCGTCGGCCAGTGCCAGCCGGTAATGCAGCGTGACATGGGAACCGGGCTTCACTTCGGATAGATCGATGATGCTCATGAATGACTCGTGTTCGTCGGCGCCCGAACTGGCCGAAAGGCCCGGCGCAAAGCCAATATTGTAAGTCACCTGAGCGCGCAAGGCTGAAAGTGCGACGACGTCGCGCACACGGCCGCCGCCAATGGAGTTTCGATCATGCCGTCATCCTCTCTCGCCGTCGTGCCGTCCGAATGCCGCGACACCGCCGACCCACCGGCCGCTGCGCCGGGCCGCGTCGTCCCGATCCGCCTGCGCAAGCGCCGCCCGGCCGACTGGCGCCCCGAGCGGCCGCGCGAACGGCTGCTGGAGCGCGGGCCCGCCGCGCTGACCGACGACGAGCTGATCGCGCTGCTGCTCGGCACGGGCAAGCCCGGGCATGATGTGTTCGTCACCGCCCGCGCGCTGGTCAGGCAGTTCGGCACGTTGCGCGGCCTGCTCGAGGCGACCTCCGGCGACTTCGAGATGCACCCCGGCATCGGTCCCGCGCGCTCCGCACGGCTCGTCGCGGTCACCGAGATCGCGCGGCGCATGCTGGAGGAGAAGGCGCACGCGCGCCTGCAGATCGATTCGCCTGGCGCCGTCGAGGATTGCCTGCGGCTGAAGATCGGCTCGCGCCCGCACGAAGTATTCATTGCGGTGTACCTCGACGCCCGCAACGGCCTGATCGACATGGAGGAAATCACGCGCGGCTCGCTGACGCGCATGGCCGTCTATCCGCGCGAGGTCGTGCGCCGCGCGCTGCAGCAGAACGCCGCGGCGCTGATCGTCGCGCACAATCATCCGTCGGGCGCGGTCCAGCCGAGCGCGGAGGACCGCCGCCTGACGCGGGTGCTGAAAGACGCGCTCGAACTCGTCGACGTGCGGCTGCTCGATCACGTCGTCGTCGGCACCAGCGATACATTTTCGTTCGCGCGCGCCGGTTGGCTGTAGACTGTGGCCCGGCGACCCGCCCCACGGGCGCCGCAACGACGATGCGAAATTGGGTTTGATTTTTCTGAACTTTTTCTGCTAGAATCGTCGTCTGTCTTTTTTCCAACCAGTTCTAGCCATCGAAGGGCCTTGTCTTTACAGGCTTCGGCGTTCTGAGTGCAGCCATGGATCACGTGGCAGTACGATGGAACCTTCATCGGCGATCGAACCCCGAATTTAGCGTATTAGGAGTGCTCTCATGGCACGCGTATGCCAAGTAACTGGGAAAGCGCCGATGAGCGGCAACAACGTTTCCCACGCCAACAACAAGACGAAGCGCCGCTTCCTGCCGAACCTGCAAAACCGCCGGTTCTGGGTGGAGAGCGAAAACCGCTGGGTGCGCCTGCGCGTCTCGAACGCCGGCCTGCGCCTGATCGACAAGAACGGCATCGATTCCGTGCTCGCTGACCTGCGCGCACGCGGCGAAGCCTAAGCCCAAGGAGCACAATCATGGCAAAAGGCGCACGCGACAAGATCAAGCTTGAGTCGACCGCTGGTACGGGTCACTTCTACACGACCACGAAGAACAAGCGCAACATGCCGGAAAAGATGGCGATCAAGAAGTTCGATCCCGTCGTCCGCAAGCATGTGGAATACAAAGAAACCAAGATCAAGTAATCTCCGGTTTCTGCCAGCCTGACGGCGACCGAAAAGCCCCGCACATGCGGGGCTTTTTGTTTTGCGCGGTTTCGCGCGCACGCTCGGGCCCGACGCGGTATGCTCTCCCCTTTCCGCGGCCGAGGTCGACGGAACGCACAAGATCTAAAGCGTAACGATGGAGATGCAGCATGAAATTCGACGTGGCGATCGTCGGCAGCGGCCTGGCAGGGCTGTCGGTCGCACTCAACCTGGCCAGCACGCGACGTGTCGCGCTGATCGCGAAACGTTCGATGATGGAGGGGGCAAGCGATAACGCGCAAGGCGGCATCGCGGCCGTCCTCGATTCGGCGGACAGCATCGAGAACCACGTCGACGACACGCTGGTCGCCGGCGGCGGGCTGTGCGACGAAGGCGCGACGCGCTACATCGTCGAGCATGGCCGCGAAGCGATCGAATGGCTGATCTCCCAGGGCGTGCCGTTCACGAAGGACGATGCGGCCGAACTTGGTTTCCACCTGACGCGCGAAGGCGGCCACAGCCACCGCCGGATCATCCACGCGGCCGACGCGACCGGCCATGCGGTGCTTGCGACGCTGTCCGACCGCGCACGCCAGCATCCGAACATCACGTTCTTCGAAAACCACCATGCGATCGACCTGATCACGTCGGACCGGCTCGGGCTGCCCGGGCGCCGCTGTCACGGGCTGTATGCGCTCGACGTCGACAACGACCGCACGATCACGATCGAGGCGCCGCACACGGTGCTCGCGACCGGCGGCGCCGGCAAGGTCTACCTGTACACGACGAACCCCGACACCGCGACCGGCGACGGCATCGCGATGGCGTGGCGCGCGGGCTGCCGCGTGTCGAACATGGAATTCATCCAGTTCCACCCGACCTGCCTGTTCCATCCGTATGCGAAGTCGTTCCTGATTTCGGAGGCCGTGCGCGGCGAAGGCGGCCTGCTCAAGCTGCCGGACGGCACGCGCTTCATGCCCGCACACGATCCGCGCGCGGAACTCGCGCCGCGCGACATCGTCGCGCGCGCGATCGACTTCGAGATCAAGAAGCGCGGGATCGACTGCGTGTATCTCGACATCAGCCACCAGCCGGAAGCGTTCCTGCGCGAGCACTTCCCGACGATCCATGCGCGCTGCCTCGAATTCGGCATCGACATCGCGAAGCAGCCGATTCCGGTCGTGCCGGCCGCGCACTACACGTGCGGCGGCGTCGTCACCGATCTCGCGGGGCGCACCGATCTCGCGGGCCTGTATGCGGTCGGCGAGACGTCGTACACGGGGCTGCACGGCGCGAACCGGCTCGCGAGCAATTCGCTGCTCGAATGCCTCGTGATCGGCCGCGCGGCGGCCGAGGCGATCGAAGCGGCCGGCTTCGACGCTGCAACGCCGGCCAAGCTGCCCGCATGGGACGAAAGCCGCGTGTCGGATGCGGACGAGGAAGTCGTCGTCGCGCACAACTGGGACGAACTGCGCCGGCTGATGTGGAACTATGTCGGCATCGTGCGCACCGACAAGCGTCTCGAGCGCGCGAAGCACCGCTTGTCGCTGCTGCGCGACGAGATCCACGAGTACTACGCGAACTTCCGCGTGACGCGCGACCTGCTCGAGCTGCGCAATCTCGTCGACGTCGCGACGCTGATCGTGAAGAGCGCGTACTCGCGCCGGGAAAGCCGTGGGCTGCACTACAGCCGCGACTGGCCGCACACGCTGCCGAAGGCGCTGCCGAGCGTGCTCACGCCCCGCTCGCGCCGCTGACCGGTACGCCCTTCCCGGCTGCCGCCGCACAAAAAAAGCCGCTGGCGTCATGCGCGCCAGCGGCTTTTTTCGTCAGACGGTATGTCGCGCGGTCAGTCGACGATCCGCATCGAGTAGTCGGTCGCGCGCACGTCCTTCGTCAGCGCGCCGATCGAGATACGGTCGACGCCCGTCTCCGCGAACGTGCGCACCGTATCGAAATTGACGCCGCCCGACACTTCGAGCACGGCCTTGCCGGACGCGATGCGCACTGCCTCGCGCATCATGTCGAGCGTGAAGTTGTCGAGCAGCACCGACTGCGCGCCATGCGCGAGCGCCGTGTCGAGCTGCGCGAGCGTCTCGACTTCGACCTGCACCGGCACGCCCGATTCGAGCGCGAACGCCGCATCGAGCGCTTCGCCGACACCGCCGGCAGCCGCGATATGGTTTTCCTTGATCAGGATGCCGTCGTACAGCGCCAGACGCTGGTTCTCGCCGCCGCCGACCCGCACCGCGTACTTCTGCGCGAGCCGCAGGCCCGGCAGCGTCTTGCGCGTATCGAGGATCTTCGTGCGCGTGCCTTCGACGCGATCGACGTAACGACGCGTCGCGCTCGCGACGCCCGACAGCAGCTGCAGGAAGTTCAGTCCGTTGCGCTCGGCCGTCAACAGCGCGCGCGCCGGCCCTTCGAGTTCGCAGACGGTCGAATCCGGCGCCATCCGGTCGCCTTCGCGATAGCGCCACTGCACGACGATCGACGGATCGATTCGCGCGATGACGGCCTCGAACCACGGCACGCCGCACAACACGGCTTCCTCGCGCACGATGATGCGCGCACGGCGCCGCTCGCCGGCCGGCACGAGCCGCCCGGTCTGGTCGCCGGTGCCGACGTCTTCGGCGATCGCATCGGCGACGTTGCGCGCGATCGCTTCGTCGAACGCCGCGCCGTATTGTGCGCGGACGGCTTCGAACAGCGGAGAGACTGCGCCGGTCATGCAGCCCCCACGTTCGCGAACAGTTGCTGATCGCGCTGCAGATCGCCGCTCGCTTGCACGCGCTTCTTGTGCGCCGCGGCGAAATCGAGCATCCGGTCGATCGGCAGACGCGCGCGCGCGCCGATCGCCGGATCGACGAAGATCTCGTTGTGACCGCGCTCGAGCACGTCGGCGAGGTTCGCGAGGCCGTTCATCGCCATCCACGGGCAATGCGCGCAGCTCTTGCAGGTCGCACTGTTGCCGGCCGTGGGCGCGGCGATGAAGGTCTTGCCGGGCGCCGCGATCTGCATCTTGTGCAGGATGCCGAGGTCGGTCGCGACGATGAAGTGCGTCGCGTCGAGCTTCACGGCGGCATCGATCAGCTGCGTCGTCGAGCCGACGACGTCCGCCTGCGCGACGACGTTTTCCGGCGACTCCGGATGCACGAGCACCTTCGCGTCCGGATATTCGGCACGCAGCAGGTCGAGCTCGATGCCCTTGAATTCGTCGTGGACGAGGCACGAACCCTGCCACAGCAGCATGTCCGCGCCGGTTTTCTTCTGGATGTAGCTGCCGAGATGGCGATCCGGTGCCCAGATGATCTTCTCGCCCCGCGCGTGCAGGTCCGCGACGATTTCGAGGCCGATCGACGACGTGACCATCCAGTCCGCGCGGGCCTTCACGGCGGCGCTGGTGTTCGCGTAGACGACGACGGTGCGGTCGGGATGCGCATCGCAGAACGCGGAGAATTCGTCGACCGGGCAACCAAGATCGAGCGAGCAGGTCGCGTCGAGATCGGGCATCAGTACGCGTTTGCCGGGGCTCAGGATCTTCGCGGTTTCGCCCATGAAGCGTACGCCGGCGACGACGAGCGTCTGCGCGTCGTGGTCGCGGCCGAAACGGGCCATTTCGAGCGAATCGGCGACGCAGCCGCCGGTTTCGTCCGCCAGTTCCTGCAGCTCGGCATCCACGTAGTAGTGAGCGACGAGCACGGCCTTTTCACGTGCGAGCAGCGCCTTGATGCGCGCCTTCAGTGCGGCGCGTTCTTCGGCAGACGGCGCCTCGGGCACTTTGGCCCACGCCTGGCCTACCCCACAGACGGTTCCCGCCGAGACCGGCCGGTCGTACTCGACGGGTTTGATCGTCGATTGCATCTCCATATCTCCTGTCGACCCGAGTTAGCGCTTTAGCGCTTACTCGGGTCCCATGCTTCGCGGTCGACCCGAGTTAGCGCTTTAGCGCTTACTCGGGTCCCATGCTTCGCGGTCGACCCGAGTTAGCGCTTTAGCGCTTACTCGGGTCCCATGCTTCGCGGTCGGCCAGAGTTAGCGCTTTAGCGCTTACTCGGCCCCATGCTTCGCGGTCGGCCCGAGTTGGCACTTTAGCGCTTTTGCTCCAGCGCCATCCCTGCGCTCGCTCCGGGGCGCCACGTCAGCGCTGCCCCGAGCCTCATACGAATTCCGGCGCTTCCGGTCGCCCTTCGAAAACCGGCCGCCCAAATGAAAAAACCCCGCCAACGCGGGGTTTGTGACGTCCTGAGATTCTAATCGATTTCGAATCAGGCGTAGCGACGCAGGCGCGTCGCGAATTCCTGCAGCGCCTTGATGCCGCTTTGTTCCGCGCGATGGCACCAATCCTGCAATTGCGCGAGCAGCTGTTCGCGCGAAGCGGTCGAGCGATCCCAGATCGCGGCCAGATCCTGGCGCAGCTGGAAGTACGTGTGCAGCTTCTGGCTGTTCGCGAAGATCTCCGGCAGCAGCTTCTTCTGCGGTTCGTCGAGGCCGTCGGCGTCCTTGTGGAACCACTTGCGCGCGCCGCGCATCAGCTGGTACTTCTCGCCGCCGATTTCCTTCAGGTGCGCGAGCTCTTGGCGGTACGCACGCTTCACGGCCTTGCCGTAGCGCGCCATCACTTCGTAGCGGTTCGACAGCACGGCCTGCAGCGTTTCCTGGTCGAGCACCGTCTTCGGCTTGTTCAGGCGCGGCGTCGGTGCAACCTTCTTCACCTTCGCGAGACCGAATGCCGACATGATGCGGATGTACATCCAGCCGATGTCGAACTCGTACCACTTGTTCGACAGCTTCGCCGACGTCGCGAACGTGTGGTGGTTGTTGTGCAGCTCTTCGCCGCCGATCACGATGCCCCACGGGAACAGGTTCGTGCTCGCATCGGCCGAGTTGAAGTTGCGGTAGCCCCAGAAATGGCCGAAGCCGTTCACGACACCCGCGGCCCAGAACGGAATCCAGACCATCTGCACGGCCCACACGGTCAGGCCGAGCACGCCGAACAGCGCGACGTCGATCACCATCATCAGGCTCACGCCGAGGATCGGGTACTTCGAGTACACGTTGCGCTCGATCCAGTCATTCGGCGTGCCGTGGCTGAACTTGCGCATCGTTTCTTCGTTCTTCGCTTCCGCGCGATACAGCTCGGCGCCTTCGAGGAACACCTTCCAGATGCCGCGCGTCTGCGGGCTGTGCGGATCTTCCTCGGTTTCGCACTTCGCGTGGTGCTTGCGATGGATCGCGGCCCACTGGCCCGTCAGCATGCCGGTCGTCATCCACAGCCAGGCGCGGAAGAAGTGACTCGCGATCGGGTGCAGCTCCAGCGCGCGGTGCGCCTGGCAGCGATGCAGGTAGACCGTCACGCCGATGATCGTGACGTGCGTGACGGCAAGCGCGAACAGCGCGACCTGCCACCACGAAAAGCGCAGGAGCCCGTGGGAAAGAAAATCGAGCAGGGAATTCAACAAGGCAGTTACCTGTGGTGAGAGCGATGCCGGCGCAAGCCGACGTCATAAAAATGAAAGCATACCGCGTGTAGACCGGAATTTTACTTCAACCGTTCCAAGTCTTTGTAAAAAATGAATATTCTCTTGTCTTGACGCAACGCAAACAGTCCATCGGCGGACCGGGAAAGGCGCCCGATCCGGTTCTGGCCGCAGGCCCCGCCCGATGCGCGCCGTCGGCCGCATCTACGCGGCCGACGCCCGCCCGTCCACCGATCGGCCATCGGCCACGGGCACGCCCTCGGCGACCACGCCGGTCGCGGCGAACCCCTCCGGCAAACCGACCACGCGCACTTCGCGCTGCGGGAACGGAATCGAGATCCCGTGCTCGCCGAACAGCCGCCAGATGTTGCGGTTCACCGACGAACGCACGCCCGACGTGCCCTTCGCCGCATCCTCGATCCAGAAGCCGAGCTCCAGGTCGATCCCGTCCGCGCCGAAGCCGACCAGATACGGCGTCGGCGCCGGCTCCGCGAGCACGCGCGGCACGCCCTTCGCGGCCTCCGCGAGCACCGCGAGCGCCTGCTCGACGTCGCTGGTATAAGCAATCTGCACGGCAACCTTCGCGTAGCCGCGCGTCAGGTACGACGACTGGTTCTGCACGACGTCGGTGATCAGCTTCTCGTTCGGGATCAGCGTCTCGTTGCCGTCGAGGCCGCGCACGACCGTATAGCGCGTGCGGATCTGCGTGACGACGCCCTGGAGCCCGCCGACGCTGATCGCGTCGCCGAGCCGCAGCGAACGGTCGAGCAGGATGATGAAGCCCGACACGTAGTTGCTGGCGATCTTCTGCAGCCCGAAGCCGAGGCCGACACCGACCGCGCCGCCGAACACGCCGAGCACCGTCACGTCGATGCCGACGAGCGACAGCCCGATCAGGATCGCCGCGAACACGAGCAGCGCGCGGCCGATCCGCGACATCACGACCTTCAGGTTCGCGTCGAGCGTGGTGGCGCGCGCGAGGCGCTCCTCGAGCACCGAGCCGAGCCACATCGCGACCATCAGCGTCACGCACACCCACAGCGCGCCGGAGATCACCGACAGCAGCGTGAGGTGCGCATTCGCGACGCGGAACTGCACGCTGTCGAGCCACGCGATCACGTCGCGCTGGATCCCGAGCACCGTCAGCACCATCGCCGCCCACACGATCACCGACACGATCTTCTCGACGATCGACAGCCACGCATGCGTGTGGCCGTCGCGGGCGAACACGCGCCGCGCGAAGAAGAACAGCACGTAGATCAGCCCGATGCCGAACAGCGGCACGAGCGCGAGCGACAGCAGCGACGTCGACATGAACGGGTCGAACCCGAGCTGCGCGGCCAGCACGAACAACCCGCCGAACAGCGGGAACAGCGCGCGCTTCAGGCTCTGCGCCCCGGCGCCCGGCATCCGGCCGGCGGCGCGCCGGCGCGCGTCGATGCGGCCGTGCACGAACCGCGCGGCAACCCATGCAAAACACAGCGCGCCGACGAGGATCGCCGCCTGCCAGATCATTACCGGCTGGTTGAAGTCGCGGATCACCGACGCGAGCCGGTGCGACAGCAGGCGGTTCTGCAGATTCTCCATCGTCCGTGCGCCCCGCCGTTACTGCGCGGCGCGCCGTTCCAGCACCGCGGCGAAGAAGCCGTCGGTCGCATGGCGGTGCGGCCACAGCGACAGGTAGTCGCCAGTCTCGAGTTCGATGCGCTGGTCGGCCAGCACCTTCTGTGCGGGCACCAGCACGAAGTCCGGATGGTCGGCGAGGAACTGCTCGACGATCGCCTCGTTTTCCGCGTCGAGCACGCTGCAGGTCGCGTACACGAGCCGGCCGCCCTTCTTCACGAGACGCGCGGCGCTCGCGAGGATCGACGCCTGCTTCGGCGTGAGTTCCTCGATCGACGTGCGCGTCTGGCGCCACTTGAGGTCGGGGTTGCGGCGCAGCGTGCCGAGGCCGCTGCACGGCGCATCGACCAGCACGCGGTCGATCTTGCCCGCGAGCCGCTTGATCTTCGCGTCGTGTTCGCTGTCGATCAGCACCGGGTTCACGTTCGACAGCCCGCTGCGCGCGAGGCGCGGCTTCAGCTTCGTGAGGCGCTTTTCCGACACGTCGAACGCATAAAGGCGCCCGGTCGAGCGCATCATCGCGCCGAGCGCGAGCGTCTTGCCGCCGGCGCCCGCGCAGAAATCGACGACCATCTCGCCGCGGCGCGGCGCGACCAGCGAGCACAGCAGCTGGCTGCCTTCGTCCTGCACCTCGATCTGGCCTTCCTCGAACAGCTTCAGACGCGTGAGCGCCGGCTTGCCGACGACGCGCACGCCTTGCGGCGCGAACGGCGTCTCGCCCGCGTCGATGCCGTTCGCGCGCAGCGCGTCGATCACCTGGTCGCGCGTCGCCTTCTGCGCGTTGGCGCGCAGGTCGAGCGGCGCCGGGTAGTTCAGCGCGGCGGCGAGCTGCGCGAGTTCCTCCGCGTCGAAACGGGCGGACAGCGCCTGGTAGATCCAGTCGGGCAGGTTGGTGCGCACGCGCACCGGCAGGCTCGCCGGATCGATCTTCGACACGTGCTCGAGCCACGCGGCCTCGGTGTCCGACACGAACGGCTTCAGCGCATTGCGGCCGAGCGTCTGCATCAGGCCGAGCAGCGTCAGGCGCCGCGCGGGGCTGCCCGTGCCGCTCTCGGCGAGGTGCGAGAACTCCATCTTGCGGCGCAGCACCGCGAACACCGCCTCGGCGATCACGCCGCGCTCGGCGTGGCCGAGCTTCGGGTGCGCACGGAAGAACCGGCTCGTCGTCGCGTCGGCGGGGCCGGTGAACTTCAGCACCTCGGCCAGCAAGGTCTCGGTCTGGCCAATCAGGAATCCGTGCAGCTTCATACGCCCTCGCTCGTTTCGGTATGCGGTTGATCCGCGAAAATCCAGCGCGCCTCTTCCGGCGCGACCACTGCCCTGCCGTTCTCGAGGCGCAGGCGCCCCTCGACGAACCAGCGGACCGCACGCGGATACAGCACGTGCTCGACCGTCAGCACGCGCTGCGCGAGCGCGGCCGCGTCGTCGCCCGCGCGCACGGGCACCGCGCCCTGCGCGACGATCGCACCGCTGTCGAGTTCGGGAATCACGAAATGCACGCTCGCGCCATGCAGCGCGACGCCGGCATCCAGCGCCTGCTGGTGCGTGTGGATGCCCTTGAAGCTCGGCAGCAGCGACGGGTGGATGTTCAGCAGCCGGCCTTCATATCGTCTGACGAAATCGGGCGTAAGGATGCGCATGAAGCCGGCAAGCACGACCAGATCGGGCGCGAAGCGGTCGATCTCGGCGGCGAGCGCCGCGTCGAAGCTGTCGCGGCCGTCGAACGAACGATGGTCGACCACCGCGGTCGCCACCCCGTGCGACGCGGCAAAAGCCAGGCCGGCCGCGTCGGGCCGGTTGGCGATCACGGCGGCGACCTCGGCCGGCCAGCGTTCCTGCGCGCACGCGCGGACGATGGCCTCCATGTTGCTGCCGCGACCGGAAATCAGGATCACGAGTTTTTTCATCCGCGAATTTTACCATTCGCCCCCGCGTTTCCCCCCTTCTCGGCCGCCCGACCGCCCGAACGTTTATAATCTTCTGCTTTGCGGCATCCCACCGCCCATTCCCCGACGCTGCATCCGCTATCGTGAAAGTCTTCCGCGGCCTGCCCAACGCCGAGAGCCGCGCGCCGTGCGCGCTGACGATCGGCAACTTCGACGGTGTCCATCGCGGCCACCAGGCCCTGCTCGCGCGCGTGCGCGCGGCAGCGGACGCGCGCGGCCTGCCCGTGTGCGTGATGACCTTCGAGCCGCACCCGCGGGAATTCTTCAACCCGGCCGGCGCGCCGCCGCGCATCGCGATGCTGCGCGACAAGCTGGAAGCGCTGCGCGAGCACGGGGTCGACCGCGTCGTCGTCGAGCACTTCAACCATACGTTCGCAAGCCAGTCGCCGCAGGCGTTCGTCGAGCGCACGCTGGTGAACGGGCTGCACACGCGCTGGATGATGGTCGGCGACGATTTCTGCTACGGCGCGAAGCGCGCGGGCACCTTCGACACGCTGAAGGCGGCCGGCGAGCAGTACGGCTTCGAGGTCGAGCAGATGGGCACGGTCGCCGGCAGCGACGGCACGCGCATCTCCAGCTCGGGTGTGCGCGCCGCGCTCGCGGCGGGCGATCTCGACGCGGCCGCGCAGGCGCTCGGCCACGGTTACGCGATCAGCGGCCACGTCGCGCACGGGCTGAAGCTCGGCCGCGACCTCGGCTTCCCGACCCTGAACCTGCCGATCGCGCACAAGCGGCCGGCGCTCGCGGGCATCTTCGTCGTGCAGGTGCACGGCCTGGGCCCCGCCCCGCTGCCGGGCGTCGCGAGCCTCGGGCTGCGCCCGACCGTCGACGATTCCGGCCGCGTGCTGCTCGAAGTCCACCTGCTCGACTGGCACGGCGACGCGTACGGCAAACTCATCCGCGTCGAATTCCTGAAGAAGCTGCGCGACGAGGCGAAGTTCGACGATCTCGAGGCGCTGTCGCGCGCGATCGCGCTGGACGTCGCGAATGCACGTGCGTACTTCGTCGAGCGCGACCGCGCGCCGGGCAGCCGCACGACCGGCTTCTCGACCTCGGCGACCGACCGAATTAGCTGATCCGGCCGGCGGCGCCCCGCGCCGCACCCTCGCGCCGCCGACCCGCGCGCATCCCCGATTCACGACGCACGAGCGTCCCCCGATTTAGATAGCGATCCCATCATGAGCAACAAGAAAGCCGATTCGAAACCGCAGGCCAAGTATCCGGTCAACCTGCTCGACACGCCGTTCCCGATGCGCGGCGACCTGCCCAAGCGCGAGCCGCAGTGGGTCAAGGAATGGGAAGAGCGCGGCATCTACGAGAAGATCCGCGCGGCCAGCCAGGGCCGGCCGAAGTTCATCCTGCACGACGGCCCCCCGTATGCGAACGGCGACATCCACCTCGGTCACGCGGTCAACAAGATCCTGAAGGACATCGTCGTCAAGTCGCGCAACATGGCCGGCTTCGACGCGCCGTACGTGCCGGGCTGGGATTGCCACGGGATGCCGATCGAGATCCAGATCGAGAAGCAGTTCGGCAAGTCGCTGCCGGCGGCCGAAGTGATGAGCAAGGCGCGCGCGTACGCGACCGAGCAGATCGAGAAGCAGAAGGTCGGCTTCAAGCGTCTCGGCGTGCTCGGCGACTGGGCGAACCCGTACAAGACGATGAACTTCGTCAACGAGGCGGAAGAAATCCGCGCGCTCGGCAAGATCATCGAGAAGGGCTACGTGTATCGCGGGCTGAAGCCGGTGAACTGGTGCTTCGACTGCGGCTCGGCACTCGCCGAGGCGGAAGTCGAGTACAAGGATCGCACCGACCCGACGATCGACGTGATGTTCGCGTTCGCGGAACCGGAAAAGACCGCGCAGGCGTTCGGCCTGCCGGCACTGCCGCGCGCCGAGGGCGGCATCGTGATCTGGACCACCACGCCGTGGACGATCCCCGCGAACCAGGCGCTGAACCTCCATCCGGAAATCGTCTACGCGCTGGTCGACACCGAGCGCGGGCTGCTGATCATTGCGGAAGAACGTGTCGAAGCCTGCATGACCGACTTCAAGCTGACCGGCCGCGTCGTCGCGACCGCGCCGGGCGTGAAGCTCGCGAACCTGCGCTTCCACCACCCGCTCGCATCGGCCCACCCCGGCTACAAGCGCACCGCGCCCGTCTACCTCGGCGACTACGTGACGACCGACACCGGTACCGGCGTCGTGCACTCGTCGCCCGCCTACGGCATCGAGGACTTCCAGTCGTGCAAGGCGCACGGGATGACCGACTCGGACATCATCAACCCGGTGATGGGCGACGGCCGCTACATCGAATCGCTGCCGCTGTTCGGCGGCCTGTCGATCTGGGACGCGAACCCGAAGGTCGTCGACGCGCTGCGCGAGGCCGGCTCGCTGCTGCGCAGCGAGCACTACAAGCACAGCTACATGCACTGCTGGCGTCACAAGACGGCGATCATTTACCGTGCGACGTCGCAGTGGTTCGCCGGCATGGACGTGGCGCCGCGCGACGGCGGCAAGACGCTGCGCGAAACCGCGCTCGAAGGGATCGACGCCACCGCGTTCTACCCGTCGTGGGGCAAGCAGCGCCTGTTCAGCATGATCGCGAACCGTCCCGACTGGACGCTGTCGCGCCAGCGCCAATGGGGCGTGCCGATGGCGTTCTTCGTGCACAAGGAAACCGGCGAGCTGCATCCGCGCACGCTCGAACTGCTCGAGGAAGTCGCGAAGCGTGTCGAGCAGTCGGGCATCGAGGCGTGGCAGACGCTCGATCCGCGCGAGCTGATCGGCGACGACGCGAACCTGTACGAAAAGAACCGCGACACGCTCGACGTGTGGTTCGACTCGGGCACGACGCACTGGCACGTGCTGCGCGGCTCGCACAAGGATCAGCTGCAGTTCCCGGCCGACCTGTACCTCGAAGGCTCGGACCAGCACCGCGGCTGGTTCCACTCGTCGCTCTTGACCGCATCGATGATCGACGGCCGCGCGCCGTACAAGGGCCTGCTCACGCACGGCTTCACGGTCGACGGCGAAGGCCGCAAGATGAGCAAGTCGCTCGGCAACGGAATCGACCCGCATGAAGTCGCGAACCGTCTCGGCGCGGAAATCATCCGTCTGTGGATCGCGTCGACCGACTACTCGGGCGAACTCGCGATCTCCGAGGAAATCCTGAAGCGCGTGACCGAAGGCTATCGCCGCATCCGCAACACGCTGCGCTTCCTGCTCGCGAACCTGTCGGACTTCGACTTCGCGCAGCACGCGGTGCCGGTCGACGAATGGCTCGAGATCGACCGCTACGCGGTCGCGTTCTCCGCGCAACTGCAGACGGAACTGCTCGGCCACTACGAGAAGTACGAATTCCACCCGGTCGTCGCGAAGCTGCAGACGTACTGCTCGGAAGACCTCGGCGGCTTCTACCTCGACGTGCTGAAGGACCGCCTGTACACGAGCGCGGCCGATTCGCGCGCACGCCGCTCCGCGCAGACCGCGCTGTACCACCTCACGCACGGGCTGCTGCGCGTGCTCGCGCCGTTCCTGTCGTTCACCGCGGAAGAAGCGTGGAAGGTGTTCCAGCCGGCCAGCGACACCGTGTTCACGGAAACCTACTACGCGTATCCGGAAGTCGCCGGCGCGGCCGCGCTGATCGAGAAATGGGCGCTGCTGCGCGACGTGCGCGGCAACGTGACGAAGGC
Source organism: Burkholderia sp. Bp8986 (assembly GCF_003854225.1). Taxonomy (NCBI): domain Bacteria; kingdom Pseudomonadati; phylum Pseudomonadota; class Betaproteobacteria; order Burkholderiales; family Burkholderiaceae; genus Burkholderia; species Burkholderia sp. Bp8986. Next base: position 123,889 of record NZ_QTQM01000002.1, read on the forward strand.
GCTCGAGGAAGCCCGCACCGCGAACCGCATCGGCTCGTCGCTGCAGGCCGAAGTGGCCGTGCATGCGAGCGGCGCGCGCTACGACGCGCTGACGAGCCTCGGCGACGACCTGAAGTTCGTGCTGATCACGTCGGCGGCAACGGTCGTGAAGGTCGACGACGAAGCGCAGGAAAGCGTCGACGTGGCCGCGTCGAAGTACCAGAAGTGCGAACGCTGCTGGCACTACCGCGAGGACGTCGGCGCGCACGCCGATCATCCGACGCTGTGCGGCCGCTGCTTCTCGAACCTGTTTGAAAACGGCGAAATCCGGAGCGCTGCGTAAATATGGCGAAAACCCTGTCGAAACCGGCCAGCGGCGCGCTCGCGCCCTGGCTCGGCATTTCGCTGATCGTGATCCTGTTCGACCAGCTGTCGAAGATCGCGATCCTGAAAACGTTCGCGTACGGGGCGCAGCATGCGCTGACGTCGTTCTTCAACCTCGTGCTGGTGTACAACCGCGGCGCCGCGTTCGGCTTCCTGTCGACCGCGAGCGGCTGGCAGCGCTGGGCGTTCACCGCGCTCGGCGTCGGCGCGACGCTCGTGATCTGCTTCCTGCTGAAGCGCCACGGCCACCAGCGGCTGTTCAGCGTGTCGCTCGCGCTGATCCTCGGCGGCGCGCTCGGCAACGTGATCGACCGGTTGATCTACGGCCACGTGATCGACTTTCTCGATTTCCACCTCGGCGACTGGCACTTCCCGGCGTTCAACCTCGCCGATTCCGCGATCACGATCGGCGCGGTGCTGCTGATCTACGACGAACTGCGTCGCGTGCGCGGCTCGCGCTGAGCGCGCATACTCGGTGGCGACGGCCGGCTTCGCGCCGGCCGTTCCGTTTGACCCTTGGAGGCCTGAGTTGGCACACGCAGAACTCGCAGGAAAACACCTCGTTCTCGGCCTGACGGGCGGCATCGCCTGCTACAAGATCGCCGAGCTCACCCGGCTGCTGACGAAGGCAGGCGCGACCGTGCAGGTCGCGATGACCGAAGCCGCCACGCAGTTCATCACGCCCGTCACGATGCAGGCGCTGTCCGGCCGGCCCGTCTACATGAGCCAGTGGGACGCGCGCATCGGCAACAACATGGCGCACATCGACCTGTCGCGCGAAGCCGACGCGATCGTGATCGCGCCCGCGTCGACGGACTTCCTCGCGAAGCTCGCGCACGGGTTCGCGGACGACCTGCTGTCGACCCTGTGCGTCGCGCGCGACTGTCCGCTGCTCGTCGTGCCCGCGATGAACCGCCAGATGTGGCAGAACCCGGCCACGCAACGCAATGCCGCGCAACTGCGCGCCGACGGCGTGTCGGTGCTCGGCCCCGATTCGGGCGCGCAGGCGTGCGGCGAAGTCGGCGACGGCCGCATGCTCGAGCCCGAGGCGATCTATGAGGCGATCGTCTCGCACTTCGCGCCGAAGGTGCTCGCGCACCGCCGCGTGCTGATCACGGCCGGCCCGACGTTCGAGCCGCTCGATCCGGTGCGCGGCCTCACGAACCGCTCGAGCGGCAAGATGGGCTTCGCGCTCGCGCGCGCCGCGCAGCAGGCCGGCGCCGACGTGCATCTCGTCGCGGGGCCGGTCGCGCTCGACACGCCGTGGGGCGTGTACCGCCAGGACGTGCAGACCGCGCAGCAGATGTACGACGCGGTGATGCAGGCGGTAGCCGACGCCGACATCTTCATCGCGGTGGCCGCGGTCGCCGACTGGCGCGTCGATCAGCCGGCCGAGCACAAGATGAAGAAGACGGCCGACCGCAAGATGCCGGCGCTCGCGTTCGTCGAGAACCCCGACATCCTCGCGTCGGTCGCGGCGCTGCCCGATCCGCCGTATTGCGTCGGCTTCGCGGCCGAAAGCGGCGACCTCGACGTGCACGGCGACGAGAAGCGCAAGCGCAAGAACGTGCCGCTCCTGGTCGGCAACCTCGGCCCGCTGACGTTCGGCCGCGACGACAACGAAGTCGTGCTGTTCGAGGCAGCCGGCCTCACGCGCCTGCCGCGCGCGCCGAAGGACGAGCTCGCGCACGTGCTCGTCGCGGAAATCGCGAAGCGCCTGCCGGACAACCGCCTGATCTGATTACCCGCGCGGCGGCCCGCGCCGCCGCGCCCTTCCCGACCGATTCGACGACCGCATGAAACTCGACCTGAAGATTCTCGACGCGCGCATGCGCGACTACCTGCCCGCCTACGCGACCACCGGCAGCGCGGGCCTCGACCTGCGCGCGTGTCTCGACGCGCCCGTCACGCTGCAGCCGGGCGAAACGACGCTGGTTCCGACGGGCCTCGCGATCCATCTCGAAGACCCCGGCTACGCAGCGCTGATCCTGCCGCGCTCGGGCCTCGGCCACAAGCACGGGATCGTGCTCGGCAACCTCGTCGGCCTGATCGATTCCGACTACCAGGGCCAGCTGATGGTGTCGACGTGGAACCGCGGCCAGACCGAGTTCGTGCTGAACCCGTTCGAGCGGCTCGCGCAACTCGTGATCGTGCCGGTCGTGCAGGCGCAGTTCAACATCGTCGACGACTTCGCGCAAAGCGATCGCGGCGAAGGCGGCTTCGGCAGCACCGGCCGTCACTGAACGGCGCAACGCAAAAAGGGGCCTCGCGGCCCCTTTCCTTTTTCCGATTCAGTGTGACTGCGCTCACCGCTCGGCCGTCTGCGCGATCCGCGCGGGTACGAGTTCGCGGCGCCGCGCCTGCGCGATGCTCGCGTAGATCACCAGCGCGACCAGCACGCCGAGCAGCACCGCCGACGAGCCGACCGTGCCGAGCGCGAGTCCACCCTTGGCGACCGGTTTCGTCAGCAGGTCGCCGACCGTCGCCCCGAACGGACGCGTGAGCACGAACGCCGCCCAGAACAGCAGCACGCCGGAAATGCGCGTGAAGTAGTGCGCGAGCACGATCGCCGCGAGCAGCCCGCCGATCAGCAGCGCGCCGCCGCCGAAGCCGAGGCCCGAGCTGTCCGCGAGGAAATCGCCGAGCGCGGTGCCGAGCGTGTTCGAGAACAGGATCGCGATCCAGTACAGCAGCTCGACCTTGCGCGTGCGGATCAGGTCGACCGACAGCGATTCGCCGCTCAGGCGCCACACCGTGAAGATCGCCAGCAGGATCGCGACGAGAATCGACGAGCCGGCCGCATAGCCGAGGCCGAGCGTGCGGTCCATGAAGTCTGACATCGTCGTGCCCGCCGTGCTCGTCGCGACGATCACGGCCCAGTAGATCGCCGGGCGATATTGCGTCGTCCTGAGCTGCGCGCCGAGCGTGACGAGAAAGAAACCGAACAGCAGGATCGAGCTCACCGCATAGCCGACGTTCAGCGTCATCGAGAGCAGGTCGCCGCCGGTTTCGCCGAGCGTCGTCGCGCAGATCTTCATGATCCAGAACGCGAGCGTGATTTCGGGAAGTTTGTTCATTCGAACCCCTTTTACAGATGGCGCCGGGCTGGCGTGCGCCGGCCCGGATCGCGGACAGGTTCGAATGTAATCGCCGCCGGCTTAACGGAACCTTAGCGCGGCGGGCGTTGCGATGCCGCGCGGGCCGCAGCCCCGCGGCGGGAACGCACGCGTCAGCGCGCGTGCTGGTGCCGATAGTGCAGCGTGTACGCGAGCGTCAGCAGCACGACGAACACGACGCCGACCACCATCGTCATCCGGAATTCGCGCGTGAACGCGGTCGTCAGCAGGATCGCGCCGACGAGCCCGGCACCGAGCAGGCTGCCGAACGGGTGTCCCCACATCCGGAACGCGAGCGCCGGGCCGCGGTACCGCGCGCGAAAGCGCAGATGCGTGACGAAGATCATCATCCACGTGAACAGCGCGCCGAACATCGCGATCGCCATCATCACGGTAAACGCGGTGTCGGGCGACAGCGCGACCAGCACGGCCGCGACCGCGACGCCGCTGGTCGAGATCCACAGCGCCGCGCGCGGCACGCCGTTGCTGCCGAGCCGGCCGAACACCGCCGGCGCGAGCCGCGCGCGCGACAGGCTGAACATCATCCGCGTCGTCACGTAGAGCTGGCTGTTCATCGCCGACAGCGCCGCGATCAGCAGCACGAAGTTGATCACGCCGGCCGCATACGGCACGTGCGTCGCGGCCATCACCTTCACGAACGGGCTTTCGTCGGTGCCGGCCTGGGTCCAGGGCACGATCGCGAGCATCAGCGACAGCGTCAGCAGGTAGAACAGCACGAGCCGGAACACCGTCGAGCGGAACGCGCGCGTGACCGCGTGCTGCGGATCGCGCGCCTCGCCGGCCGCGATCGCGACCGCCTCGATGCTCATGTAGCTGAAGATCGCGACGATCACCGCGACCCAGGTGCCCCACGGCCCTTTCGGCATGAAGCCGCCATGCGCGGTGTAGTTCGCGAAGCCGATGCCGGAAGCCGCCGGCGCCGACCACACGAGATACGCACCGAGCACGATGAACACGACGATCGCCGCGATCTTCAGCAGCGAGAATGCGTATTCGACCGAGCCGTACAGCGTGACGCTCGCCAGGTTCACCGCGATCAGCAGCGCGGAGAAGCCGATCACCCAATACCAGCCGGGCACGGCCGGAAACCAGTACTTCATGAAGACGGCGATCGCGCTGATCTCGGTGCCGATCGCGAACACTACCGCGAACCAGTATGCATAGCGCACGAGAAAGCCCGCGAGCGGGCCGACGTAGTGCTCGGCATACGCGCCGAACGAACCGGCCGTCGGATGCGCGACCGTCATTTCCGCGAGCGCGCCCATCAGCAGCAGCGCGATCAGCGCGCCGATCGCGTACGAAACCAGCACGCTCGGGCCGGCGAGCCCGATCGCGAACCCGCTGCCGAGGAACAGCCCCGTGCCGATCGCGCCGCCGATCGCGATCATCGCCATCTGCCCGGACGTCAGCGCATGGCGCAAGCCTTGTTCGCGCGCGACGATGTTGTCGAACGATCGTTGTTGTTGTGTCACTGCGTTACCACTCCCCTGCACCGCCATCGCGCCACCGGCGCCAGATAAAACGAAACGGCGCGGAGAACTTCCCGCGCCGTTCGCATGAACCACGAATTATCGCTTACTCGACTTCGACCGCCTCTTCGTTCGGCTTGTGCGGCGGATTCGCCAGCTTGTCGAACGACAACTGCACCTTGTCGTTTTCGTCCACGTCGACCGTCACATGGCCGCCATTGACGAGCTTGCCGAACAGCAGCTCGTCGGCCAGCGCGCGACGGATCGTGTCCTGGATCAGCCGCTGCATCGGCCGCGCCCCCATCAGCGGGTCGAAGCCGTGCTTCGCGAGATGCTTGCGCAACGCGTCGGTGAAGAGCGCGTCGACCTTCTTCTCGTGCAACTGCTCCTCGAGCTGGATCAGGAACTTGTCGACCACGCGCATGATGATTTCCTCATCGAGCGAGCGGAAGCTGATGATCGCGTCCAGACGGTTGCGGAACTCCGGCGTGAACAGGCGCTTGATGTCGGTCATCTCGTCGCCCGTTTCGCGGCGCGTCGTGAAGCCGATCGTCGCCTTCTGCATCGACTCGGCGCCCGCGTTCGTCGTCATGATGATGATGACGTTGCGGAAATCCGCCTTGCGGCCGTTGTTGTCCGTCAGCGTGCCGTGGTCCATCACCTGCAGCAGCACGTTGAAGATGTCCGGATGCGCCTTCTCGATCTCGTCGAGCAGCAGCACGCAGTGCGGCTTCTTCGTGACGGCTTCGGTCAGCAAGCCGCCCTGGTCGAACCCGACGTAGCCCGGCGGCGCGCCGATCAGCCGGCTCACCGCGTGACGCTCCATGTATTCCGACATGTCGAAGCGGATCAACTCGATGCCGAGCGTGAACGCGAGCTGGCGCGCCACTTCGGTCTTGCCGACGCCGGTCGGGCCGGAGAACAGGAACGCGCCGATCGGCTTGTCCATCTTGCCGAGGCCCGCGCGCGCCATCTTGATCGACGCGGCGAGCGCGTCGATCGCCGGATCCTGGCCGAACACGACGCTCTTCAGGTCGCGATCGAGCGTCTGCAGCTTGCTGCGATCGTCCTGCGACACGCTCTGCGCCGGCACGCGCGCGATCTTCGAGATGATTTCCTCGATCTCGCTCTTGCCGATCGTCTTCTTCTGCTTCGACTTCGGCAGGATGCGCTGCGCGGCACCCGCTTCGTCGATCACGTCGATCGCCTTGTCCGGCAGGTGACGGTCGGTGATGAAGCGCGCCGACAGTTCGGCCGCGGCCGACAGCGCGCCCGACGAATACTTGACGCCGTGATGCTCCTCGAAGCGCGACTTCAGCCCGCGCAGGATCGCGACCGTCTGCTCGACGGTCGGCTCCGTCACGTCGACCTTCTGGAAGCGCCGCGACAGCGCCGCGTCCTTCTCGAAGATGCCGCGATACTCGGTGAACGTGGTCGCGCCGATGCACTTGAGCGTGCCCGACGACAGCGCCGGCTTCAGCAGGTTCGACGCGTCGAGCGTGCCGCCCGATGCGGCGCCCGCGCCGATCAGCGTGTGGATTTCGTCGATGAACAGGATCGCGTGCGGCCGTTCCTTCAACTCCTTCAGCACCGTCTTCAGACGCTGCTCGAAGTCGCCGCGATACTTGGTGCCCGCAAGCAGCGCGCCCATGTCGAGCGAATACACCTGCGCGTTCGCGAGGATGTCCGGCACTTCGCCGCGCGTGATGCGATAGGCGAGCCCTTCCGCGATCGCGGTCTTGCCGACGCCGGCCTCGCCGACGAGCAGCGGATTGTTCTTGCGGCGGCGGCACAGCACCTGCACGACGCGCTCGACCTCGGGCTCGCGGCCGATCAGCGGATCGATGCGGCCGTCCTTCGCCATCTGGTTCAGGTTCTGCGTGAACTGCGCGAGCGGGGTTTCCTTCTGCGCATTCGCGTCTTCGCTTTCCGCGTTCGCGTCGGACGACTTCGCGGCTTCGCCGCCGTTCGTCTTCGCGATGCCGTGCGAAATGAAGTTCACGACGTCCAGGCGCGTGACGCCCTGCTGCTGCAGGTAGTAGACCGCGTGCGAATCCTTCTCGCCGAAGATCGCGACCAGCACGTTCGCGCCGGTCACTTCCTTCTTGCCGTTCGACGTCGACTGGACGTGCATGATCGCGCGCTGGATCACGCGCTGGAAACCGAGCGTCGGCTGGGTATCGACATCGTCGGTGCCCGGGACGGTAGGTGTGTTGTCGTGGATGAAATTGCGCAGGTTCTGACGCAAGTCCTCGATGTTGGCCGCACACGCGCGCAACACCTCGGCTGCCGTCGGATTATCCAGCAGGGCCAGCAGCAGATGCTCGACCGTAATGAACTCATGGCGCGCCTGGCGTGCTTCCATGAACGCCATGTGCAGGCTGACTTCCAATTCCTGGGCAATCATGCTTCCTCCATCACGCACTGCAGCGGATGCCCGGCCTGCCGCGCATGGGTAACGACTTGCTCAACCTTGGTCGACGCGATGTCCCGCGTATAGACCCCACAAACCCCTCGCCCTTCGCGATGGACCTTCAGCATGATCTGCGTGGCCGTCTCGCGATCCTTCTTGAAATACTCCTGTACGACCATCACGACGAACTCCATCGGCGTGAAGTCGTCGTTCAGCAGCACCACCTTGTACATCGAAGGCGGCTTGAGCTTCTGCTGCTTGCGTTCCAGGACGGTGCTGTCCTGCTTGTCCGGGATAATCGCCATACACCCATTCTAAACAACTCGGACAGGCCCGCAATCCTGCCGTTACCCGACCGACCGGCCGGTGCCCTCCCTGGTTCCCGACGACCCGCGATCGTCTTCGCACCATACGAAAGCCGGCTGCGGTGCCGGCTTTCACGCGTGGCGCGGAACACGAACCGTCAGGGGGAAACTGCACCGGACGTCGCATCCGCGTCCAGTATCCCACAAGCCGGGACGACTCGATCGCGTGTCACTCGAGCCTGGTATATGAGCCGATTATGCGTCTTTTCAAGTCCGCGCGCTCGACGGGATGCTGCAAAGCAAAGCCGGAAAAACCCTGAAAATGGGTTCTTTACAACGTCCCTCTAAACGTCTAAAAATTCCCCTTGACACTCAAATAAAGAGCGCCAACAATCAAGCTGGCACTTTTTTCAACTCGCCAGTTGGCGAAATGAAAGAGGCCGAAGGTGAGCTTGTGAGGGGGGAACGGCTGTATTTTCCGGTCGTTTAGCTTTTCGAGCGTGCTCGTGGTAAGTAGCAGCGACTGTGTGACAGGGGAAGTAGGAAATGGCAACTGGTATCGTTAAGTGGTTCAACGACGCGAAGGGCTTCGGTTTCATCACTCCCGACGAGGGCGGTGAAGATCTGTTTGCGCACTTCTCGGCCATCAACATGCAGGGCTTCAAGACCCTGAAGGAAGGCCAGAAGGTGAGCTTCGAGGTCGTTCAAGGGCCGAAGGGCAAGCAAGCGTCGAACATCCAGGCCGCGTAAGGCACCGGATATCAGACGAAGAAACCCGGCATTGCGCCGGGTTTCTTTTTTTTCAGGCCGGCCACTCGTTAATTCGATTGGCCGGCCTTTTCGTTCAATCCCGATAATCGAACACGTATTGTCTTGTTGCACGCGCAGATCGAATGCCGTCATGCGCGTGAAACATATTCGATATCCGTTACACGACCTTCAGCGTGCCCATCATGCCGAGATCCTCGTGTTCGAGAATGTGGCAATGAAACATGCGCTCGCCGGGCATGTCTTGCGTGACGAGTAGCGTCACGGTCTCGCCGCTGCGCACGTTGACGGTATCGCGCCATGCGCGGAACGGTTCGCTCGTGCGCGTGCCGTCCGACGCGCGCTCGATCACCTGGAATTGCGTGCCATGCAAGTGGAACGGGTGATCCATGTCGGTGGCGTTGCGCAGGGTCCAGCGCTCGACGTCGCCGCGGCGGCTGGTCAGCGTCGCGCGATGCGGCGCGTAGGTCGCACCGTTGATCATGAAGCGCATGCCCGCCGGGCGGCCGTGTGCCGGCCCTTTCATCATCGCGTCCATGTCCATCTTTTCGCCGAACTCGATCGTCTTCTGCGCGACCGGCTCACCGAGCGCGGGCACCCTGCGCAGCGTCGCGGGCAGCGCGCGCGCCGCTGCAGGCGAGAACGCGACATCGGCGAGCGCCAGCGCCGGATCCGGCGGCAGGCTGCCGTGGCCGCCGTCGTGCGACATTGCCATCTTGCGGCGGTCGTATTCGGCCGCCTGCAGCACCGCGCGTGACGCGCGGTCGCCGGCGCGCACCAGCAGTTCCGCACGCTCGCCCGGCGCGAGCAGCAGCGACGTCACGCGGCGCGGCGCATCGAACAACCCGCCGTCGGTACCGACCTGCTCGAACGCGCGGCCGTCGTCGAACGCGACGCGCAGGTAGCGCGCGCTGCATGCGTTCCACACGCGCCAGCGCTCGTCGCCCGCGACGTCGATCCGCGGCCGGCGCGCCCCGTTGACCAGTACGAACTGGCCTTCGCGGCCGTTCATCCAGTCCATCATGTCGTTCGGCGGGATCGTGCCGTCGCGCGCGAGCTTCAGGTCGGACACGAACAGGTTGCGCTCGGGCCAGCCTGCGAGCGGGTCGTCGGCGGCGCGCACGATGAAGGGCCCCGCAAGCCCGCGGAATACCTGTTCGGCCGTCATCATGTGCGGATGGGGGTGATACCAGTAGGTGCCGGCGCTGCCCTTCGGCAGCGTGAAGCGGTACACATGCGACGCGCCCGGCGCGACCGGATCGGACGGATTGCCGTCCTGGTCGGGCGGCACCGGCAGCCCGTGCCAGTGGATCGTCGACGGTTGCGGCAGCTTGTTCACGAAGCGGATCTCGACCGTGTCGCCCTCGCGCACGTCGATCAGCGGGCCGACAACAGGCCCTTGCGTGCCGGCGCCGAACTGCCAGAACGTCGTCGGACGCGCTCCGTGCAGCATCGCACGCGCGACCGGCTGCGCGACCAGCGTCGCGCGGAACGTGCCGGGTTCGCGGCTTTCGTTTGCCAGGATGCGCAGCGACGCGAGCGGCGTGCCGGCCGGCAGGGCATCGGCCGCGGCGAGCGCGGCCGGCGCCGGCTTCGCGTGCTGCGCGTGGTCCGCCATTCCCGACATGCCCGGCATGTCGTCCATCTGATCCATGCCGGCCATGCCCGCGTGACCGGCATGCTGCGCCCATGCGGCGCGCGCAAACAGCGAAGCGGCCGCGACACCGATGGCGTGCGACAGGAAGGTTCTCCGTATCATCAATCGTTCCTCGTTATTCGTGCTGCATCGCGCGGCCGTCGCGACCTGCGCGCGTGCCGGCACGGGGAAGCGCCCGTGCGACGCGCAATCCGATGCCCGCGTCATCATAACCGCAGCACTCGGTCGAAACGCCGCGACACCGCGCGAGCGTCGATACGCCGCACGACGCGGCCGGCCCGACGATTCGCGCGCCGCGCGGGCCGCGTTTTCGCTCATCGAACGACGCCGCGGGCCCCGCTGCCTTCACGCCGGCCGGGGCGATCGACGCCTTGCATCCCCGCTTTGGTCACGCCCGATCGAAGGCATTTGCTGCCGCTGCGCATCGCGTCATCGACGCGTCGCGCGCCCTCTTTGCCTGAACCCCTCGATTTTTCACGATGTGGAACAAGTCTCTGCTTTATAAAAATTCGTGGTGCACGGCACAAATTCGCTGTTTCGCGATGCCAAAAATCATTCCGCAATACAAAACACACGAAATATCACATTGTTTTAAAAGGAGAATTTTTGTTTCGAGAAAGCGTTCTACGCGCACCATCGAGCGCGCTCGCGGACGTAGACTTTGTTCCATGCACTGACGCTTCGCCACGACGTTCGATACGGAACCCGGCGCAAGCAGCCAGTCGGGCCACAGCCGGACGCGCCGGCGGGCGGCACACCAGAATCGCTTGTGATCAGAAAGGGAGAACGGAAATGAAGGGATTTCGCTTTGGTTCAGCGCTCGGGTCGTTCTACATCCTGCCGGCAAACGGCGGCTGGGAAGCGACGTTCGGCAACGCCTCGCTCGGCGCGTTCTCGTGCCCGGAAGTGGCAGCCGACCACATCTCCCGCGGCGACTGCGAACAGCCGTCCGAACTGGATACGGCCACGCTCGAAGTGCCGCACGAAATCGCCGAATGGGAAATCGTTCACGTCTGAATGGCACGCCTGCAACGAAAAACGCCCCGGGTGACCGGGGCGTTTTCATTATCGGCGGGACGGCGAGCCGCCAGGCCCGCCGCATCTGCTGCTGCCGTTGCCAGGGCGCGCGCGGTGGCGCGGCCGGCGTCAGGCGACTGCGTCGACGATGCCGTTCAGCGTTGCGCTCGGGCGCATCGCCTGGCTCGTCAGCTCGACGCTCGGACGGTAGTAGCCGCCGATCGCCTGTGCCTTGCCCTGCGCGGCCGACAGTTCTTCCAGGATGCGCGCTTCGCTGTCGGACAGCGACTTCGCGACGCCTTCGAATTGCGCCTTCAGTGCGGCGTCCTCGGTCTGCTCGGCCAGCGCCTGCGCCCAGTACAGGCACAGGTAGAAGTGGCTGCCGCGGTTGTCGAGGCCGCCGACCTTGCGCGCCGGCGACTTGTTCTCGTCCAGGAACTTGCCGGTCGCCTGGTCGAGCGTCTTCGCGAGCACGAGCGCCTTCGGGTTCTGGTAAGCGTTGCCGAGGTGTTCGAGCGACGCGGCCAGCGCGAGGAATTCGCCGAGCGAATCCCAGCGCAGGAAGCCTTCCTCGACGAACTGCTGCACGTGCTTCGGTGCCGAGCCGCCCGCGCCCGTCTCGAACATCCCGCCGCCGGCCATCAGCGGCACGATCGACAGCATCTTCGCGCTGGTGCCGAGTTCCATGATCGGGAACAGGTCGGTCAGGTAGTCGCGCAGCACGTTGCCCGTGACCGAGATCGTGTCCTTGCCCGCGCGGATGCGCTCGAGCGAGAAACGCGTCGCGTCCACCGGCGTCATGATGCGGATGTCGAGGCCGTTCGTATCGTGATCCTTCAGGTAGCGTTCGACCTTCGCGATGATCTGCGCGTCGTGCGCACGTGCCGGATCGAGCCAGAACACGGCCGGCGCGCCGGTCGCGCGGGCGCGGTTGACCGCGAGCTTGACCCAGTCCTGCACCGGTGCGTCCTTGGTCTGGCACATGCGCCAGACGTCGCCCGACTCGACCGCATGCTCGAGCAGCACGTTGCCGGCTTCGTCGGTGACGCGCACGACGCCGTCGGCCGGGATCAGGAACGTCTTGTCGTGCGAACCGTATTCCTCGGCCGCCTGCGCCATCAGGCCGACATTCGGCACGCTGCCCATCGTGACGGGGTCGAATGCGCCGTGCTGCTTGCAGTCCTCGATCACGGCCTGGTAGACGCCCGCGTAGCAGCGGTCCGGAATCACGGCCTTCGCGTCGTACAGTTCACCGTCCGGGCCCCACATGCGGCCCGACTCGCGGATCATCGCCGGCATCGATGCGTCGACGATCACGTCGCTCGGCACGTGCAGGTTCGTGATGCCCTTGTCCGAGTTGACCATCGCGAGGCGCGGACGCACCGCGTACTCGGCCTTGACGTCGGCTTCGATCGCTTCGCGCGTGTCGGCCGGCAGGTCCTTCAGGCGCGCGTACAGGTCGCCGATCCCGTTGTTCGGGTTGAAGCCGGCCTGCGCCAGCACGTCCGCGTGCTTCGCGAGCGCGTCGCGGTAGAACACCGACACGAAGTGACCGAACAGGATCGGATCCGAGACCTTCATCATGGTCGCCTTCAGGTGCACCGAGAACAGCACGTCCTGCGCCTTCGCGTCGGCGATCTGCGCTTCGATGAAGCTGCGCAGCGCCTTGCGGCTCATCACCGAGGCGTCGATGACTTCACCGGCCTTCACGGCCGTTTTTTCCTTCAGCACCTTCTTCACGCCGTCGGCCGTCGTGAGTTCGATCTTCACGCTGCCGGCATCGGCGATCAGCGCCGACTTCTCGCTGCCGTAGAAGTCGCCTTCGGTCATGTGCGCGACGTGCGCCTTCGACGTGGCCTTCCATGCGCCCATCTTGTGCGGGTGCTTGCGTGCGTAGTTCTTGACCGACAGCGGCGCGCGACGGTCGGAGTTGCCTTCGCGCAGCACCGGGTTCACCGCGCTGCCCTTGATCTTGTCGTAGCGGGCCTTGACGGCCTTCTCTTCGTCGCTCGACGGCTCTTCCGGGTAGGCCGGCAGCTTGTAGCCCTGCGCCTGCAGTTCGGCGATCGCGGCCTTGAGCTGCGGCACCGACGCGCTGATGTTCGGCAGCTTGATGATGTTCGCTTCCGGCTTCAGCGTGAGCTGGCCCAGTTCGGCCAGATCGTCGGAACCCTTCTGCTCCGGCGGCAGGACGTCGGCGAATGCCGCGATGATGCGGCCGGCGAGCGAGATGTCGCGCGTTTCGACGGCGACGCCCGACGAGCGCGTGAAGGCCTTGACGATCGGCAGCAGCGAATAGGTCGCGAGCGCGGGCGCTTCGTCGGTGAGGGTGTAGATGATCTTGGGCGAAGTGGACATGGTCGATGCGTTGCTACGTGAAAAGGAGCGCCGGCGGTAACCGGCGGGGAGCGACCGGGTCGATCGCGAAAGGGGTGTGCCGGCTAGCCGGGCGGTGGTGTTGCGAGGGCCGTCATGTTCTACCTTGCAGGGCACCCGGGCCGCATCGCGGCGCCGCGGCCCGCATGCCGGACCGCCCTGCCAACAAACCTGCCGTTCATGAAACGCCCCGGCGCCGGCAGTAGGCGCCGGGGCGGCCGGCGGTCCGCCGGCCTGCCCCGGAAGGGACTTACATGTTCTCGATCAGCACTTCGCCGAAGCCGGAGCACGACACCTGCGTCGCGCCTTCCATCAGACGCGCGAAGTCATACGTGACGCGCTTCTGCAGGATCGACTTCTCCATCGCGGCGATGATCGTGTCGGCCGCTTCCGTCCAGCCGAGGTGGCGCAGCATCATTTCCGCCGACAGGATCTCGGAACCGGGGTTCACGTAATCCTTGCCCGCGTACTTCGGCGCCGTGCCGTGGGTCGCCTCGAACATCGCGACCGAATCCGACAGGTTCGCGCCCGGCGCGATCCCGATGCCGCCGACCTGCGCGGCCAGTGCGTCGGAGATGTAGTCGCCGTTCAGGTTCAGCGTCGCGATCACGTCGTATTCGGCCGGACGCAGCAGGATCTGCTGCAGGAATGCGTCGGCGATCGAATCCTTGATGACGATCTCGTTGCCCGTCTTCGGGTTCTTTACGCGCATCCACGGGCCGCCGTCGATCAGCTCGCCGCCGAACTCCTTCTGCGCGAGCGCATAGCCGGCGTCACGGAACAGGCCTTCCGTGAACTTCATGATGTTGCCCTTGTGCACCAGCGTGACCGACTTGCGATCGTTGTCGATCGCGTACTGGATCGCCTTGCGCACGAGACGCTCGGTGCCTTCGGTCGACACGGGCTTGACGCCGATCCCCGAGGTTTCCGGGAAGCGGATCTTCTTCACGCCCATCTCTTCCTGCAGGAACTTGATGACCTTCTTCGCCTGCTCGGAGCCCGCGGCCCATTCAATGCCCGCGTAGATGTCTTCCGAGTTCTCGCGGAAGATCACCATGTCGATCTTTTGCGGCTCGCGCACCGGCGACGGCACACCCTTGAAATACTGGACCGGACGCAGGCAGACGTAGAGGTCGAGTTCCTGGCGCAGCGCGACGTTCAGCGAACGGATGCCGCCGCCGACCGGGGTCGTGAGCGGCCCCTTGATCGACACCACGTATTCTTTCAGCACCTGCAGCGTTTCGTCCGGCAGCCACACGTCCGGACCGTACACCTTCGTCGCCTTCTCGCCCGCGAAGATCTCCATCCAGTGGATCTTGCGCTTGCCCTTGTAGGCATGCGCGACCGCCGCGTCGACGACCTTGATCATGACCGGCGTGATATCGAAGCCCGTACCGTCGCCTTCGATGTAGGGAATGATCGGCTGATCGGAAACGTTGAGCGAGAAGTCCTTGTTGACGGTGATCTTGTCACCGCCCTCCGGAACCTTGATGTGCTGATACGGCATGATCGACTCCAGTGACGTGGCTGAGCAGGTGATGCTGGTCGAAACTGCGCGCGCGGCGAGGTGGCCTTGCCACCTTCGTGACGGCAACAGCGAGCCGCTATTCTAGCGCCCCAACCGGGGCCGGCGGCACGAAGCGCGACGCTGCGTATCAAGTCTTCCCTTATGTCTTATATAAGACAGAGGACTTGCCGTTCCGTATTATGCATTAAGATTCCGCCATTTGCCATAGACCGCCCGTCCCGCCGCCCCGCGGCACGCCGGGCGGGCGCCCCGCCATGACCCTGATCGCCCTCAACAAGCCGTTCGGCACGATTTGCCAGTTTTCCGCGCACGAGACGCGGCCGTCGCTCGGCGACTGGGTAACCACGCCCGGCGTCTACCCGGCCGGCCGGCTCGACGCGGACAGCGAGGGCCTGCTGCTGCTCACCGACGACGGCGCGCTGCAGGCGCGCATCGCCGAGCCGCGCCATAAGCTCGTCAAGCGCTACTGGGCGCAGGTCGACGGCGCGCCGGGACCGGCCGACCTGAAGGCACTCGCGCGCGGCGTCGATCTCGGCGACTACGTGACGCGCCCGTGCCGCGCCGAATTCATCGAACCGCCCGAGGCGCTGTGGCCGCGCAACCCGCCGATCCGCTATCGCGCCGCGATCCCGACCACGTGGATCGAACTCGCGATCACCGAAGGCAAGAACCGGCAGGTGCGCCGGATGACGGCCGCGATCGGCTTCCCGACCTTGCGTCTCGTGCGTGTCGGCATTGGCGCACTCGACATATTCGCGCTCGGCATTGCACCGGGCGAAACAATCGCGCTGCCGCCGCGGGCCCCGTGGGACGGTTTCGCACGCACCGAATGACGAATTCGGGACGCGCGAATTTTTCGTCATCTTTTTCGTCAACCGCCGGCGAAGATCGTGCGTTAAACCACGCAGATGCCAACCTTAGCTATCCGGCATTGGCAGCCGAACCGGTATTTCCGTGTTTGCGTCACGAAAGCGACGTTTTCTTCGAATACGATTCGGCGCCCGCAGCGCAAAGAGAAATTTCTCGAAGCGTCTGTCAACCGAAAGGTGGATGGCACCGTTAGACGACATGACTCCTATTGCCGGGTCATTTGGTTAATTAACTAAAGCTGAGGAACACAACATGAACAAACTGATCGCCGCTCTGGTCGCTGGCCTCTTCGCAACGGCAGCATTCGCACAAGCTTCGGCTCCGGAAGCTGCTTCGGCTGCTGCTCCGGCAGCTGCTTCGGCACCGGCAAAGCACGCTGCCAAGAAGCACCACGCAAAGAAGAAGCACCACGCAGCTAAGAAGGCAGCTAGCGAAGCCGAAGCACCGGCAGCTGCTTCGAACTAAGCAAGCTGTTTGTAATAACGCAGTCAAGAACACGCAGTCTTGCCGTTCTTACGGCGTTGAAAGGCAGATCACCGCGAGGCGATCTGCCTTTTTCTTTTTTGTGCCCGCCGGCGCGCTTCGCGTACCATGCGGGTCTCGTTTTCCCGATAGGAGCCCTGCTGTGCGATTCTCCCTGCGCCCGTCGCTCGGCCGCCTTGCGCGCGCCGCCGTGTTTCCCGCCGCGCTCGCCGTCCTCGCACTCGGCATGCAGACCGCCCACGCCCAGATGCCGCCCGGCGCCAAGCAGCCGGGCGAGTTCCCGCGCGTGAAGCTGCGCGCCGGCATGTACGTGATCGACGCGGCCGTCGCCGCGAACGACGCCGATCGCGAACAGGGGCTGATGTACCGGTCGCAGCTCGCGCCGAACGAAGGCATGCTGTTCGTGTTCAACGAGAACGCCGTGCACTGCTTCTGGATGAAGAACACGCTGATCCCGCTGTCGATCGCGTTCGTCCGCGCGGACGGCACGATCACCGACATCGACGAGATGAAGGCCGAGACGACCGACAACCACTGCCCGCGCAACAACGGTGTCTATGCGCTCGAAATGAGCAAGGGCTGGTTCGCGGCGAAAGGCATCAAGCCGGGCATGAAGCTCGACGGGCTGCCCAAGGCGCAGTAATCGCCATCGCCGCGGCACCGCCGCGCATCGACCGCAGCCGGCCGCCCTGCTTGTTGGGCGCCGGCTTTTTTTTCGCCGGCCGGCGGCCGCGGCCGCCTTGATACGGCGCACCTTGCCCGCATCTGCAAAAGCCACGGACAAGCGCTATGCTTTAAATCTCGCTTGTTTCAGCCCGGGCCGGCGCCGCCGTCCCGCTTACGATCCGAACCACCAGGAGGTTCACGTGCCCCGCAAAACCCCCATCGAGCGCTATCGCAATATCGGGATCAGCGCTCACATCGATGCCGGCAAGACCACGACGACCGAGCGCATCCTGTTTTACACCGGCGTGAGCCACAAGATCGGTGAAGTGCACGACGGCGCGGCCACGATGGACTGGATGGAGCAGGAGCAGGAACGCGGCATCACGATCACGTCGGCTGCGACCACAGCCTTCTGGAAAGGCATGGCCGGCAACTACCCCGAACACCGGATCAACATCATCGACACGCCCGGGCACGTCGACTTCACGATCGAGGTCGAGCGCTCGATGCGCGTGCTCGACGGCGCGTGCATGGTCTACGACTCGGTCGGCGGCGTGCAGCCGCAGTCCGAAACCGTATGGCGCCAGGCGAACAAGTACAAGGTGCCGCGCATCGCGTTCGTCAACAAGATGGACCGCATCGGCGCGGACTTCTTCCGCGTGCAGCGCCAGATCGGCGAGCGCCTGAAGGGCGTCGCCGTGCCGATCCAGATTCCGATCGGCGCGGAAGATCATTTCCAGGGCGTCGTCGATCTCGTGAAGATGAAGGCGATCGTCTGGGACGACGAAAGCCAGGGCGTGAAGTTCACGTACGAAGACATCCCCGCGAATCTCGTCGAGCTCGCGCACGAATGGCGCGAGAAGATGGTCGAGGCCGCCGCGGAAGCCAGCGAGGAACTGCTCGAGAAGTACCTGCACGACCATGAATCGCTGACCGAGGACGAGATCAAGGCCGCGCTGCGCCAGCGCACGATCGCCAACGAGATCGTGCCGATGCTGTGCGGCAGCGCGTTCAAGAACAAGGGCGTGCAGGCGATGCTCGACGCGGTGATCGACTACCTGCCGTCGCCGGTCGACGTGCCGGCCATCCTCGGTCACGACTTCCACGATCCGGAGAAGCCGGCCGAACGTCACCCGAGCGACGACGAGCCGTTCTCGTCGCTCGCGTTCAAGATCATGACCGATCCGTTCGTCGGCCAGCTGATCTTCTTCCGCGTGTATTCGGGCGTCGTCGAATCGGGCGACACGGTGCTGAACGCGACGAAGGACAAGAAGGAGCGGCTCGGCCGGATCCTGCAGATGCACGCGAACGAGCGCAAGGAAATCAAGGAAGTACGCGCGGGCGACATCGCGGCGGCAGTGGGCCTGAAGGAAGCGACGACGGGCGACACGCTGTGCGATCCGGCCAAGCCGATCATCCTCGAGAAGATGGAATTCCCGGAGCCGGTGATCTCGCAGGCCGTCGAGCCGAAGACGAAGGCCGACCAGGAGAAGATGGGCCTCGCGCTGAACCGTCTCGCGCAGGAAGATCCGTCGTTCCGCGTGCAGACCGACGAGGAATCCGGCCAGACGATCATTTCGGGGATGGGCGAGCTGCACCTCGAAATCCTGGTCGACCGGATGAAGCGCGAGTTCGGCGTCGAGGCGACGGTCGGCAAGCCGCAGGTCGCGTATCGCGAAACGGTGCGCACGACGGCATCCGATGTCGAGGGCAAGTTCGTCAAGCAGTCGGGCGGGCGCGGCCAGTACGGGCACGCGGTGATCACGCTGGAGCCGAACCCCGGCAAGGGCTACGAGTTCCTCGACGAGATCAAGGGCGGCGTGATTCCGCGCGAATTCATCCCGGCCGTCGACAAGGGCATCACCGAGACGCTGAAGAGCGGCGTACTCGCGGGCTACCCGGTGGTCGACGTGAAGGTGCACCTGACGTTCGGCTCGTACCACGACGTCGACTCGAACGAAAACGCGTTCCGGATGGCCGGCTCGATGGCGTTCAAGGAAGCGATGCGCAAGGCCAAGCCGGTGCTGCTCGAGCCGATGATGGCCGTCGAGGTCGAGACGCCCGAGGACTTCATGGGCAACGTGATGGGCGATCTGTCGAGCCGGCGCGGCATCGTGCAGGGGATGGAAGACATCGCGGGCGGTGGCGGCAAGCTGGTGCGCGCCGAGGTGCCGCTCGCGGAAATGTTCGGCTATTCGACGTCACTGCGCTCGGCGACGCAAGGCCGTGCGACGTACACGATGGAGTTCAAGCACTACGCGGAAACGCCGGCGAACGTGTCGGAAGCCGTGATCAACGCGAAAGTGAAGTAAGCGCGGCGCACCTGCGCACTGCTGCGCGGCAAGTACGAGCCCGTCCGGTTCCGGACGGGCTTTTTTTCGTCCGTCGAACGCAGCGATGCGACCGGCCGGCGACGTTTTTGATCGGCACGCCAGGCATTTTTTTCGCATGCCACAATGCATCGCGATTCGTCCGACGGAACCCTGCCGATGCCACGCCGCCCTGCCCTGCGCCGCCTGCTGATGCTGTATGCCGGCCTCATCGCCGCGAACGTCGCCGTCTGGCTGTGGGCACTCGCGGTGCTGCGCGACCATCCGCTGCTGCTCGGCACCGCGGCGATCGCGTACGGGCTCGGCCTGCGTCATGCGGTCGACGCCGATCACATCGCCGCGATCGACGTCGCGACGCGCAAGCTGATGCAGGACGGCCGGCGTCCGGTGACGGTCGGCCTGTTCTTCTCGCTCGGCCACTCGACGATCGTGATCGCCGCGACGCTCGGCATCGCGCTGAGCGCGTTCGCGCTGCGCGACCGCTTCGACGCATTCCGCGAGATCGGCGGCACGATCGGCACGGCCGTGTCGGCCACCTTCCTGCTCGTGCTCGCGTGCATCAACCTGGTGATCCTGCGCGACGTGTGGCGGCGCTATCGCGGCGCGCCCGATCACGCGCACGACGCCGCGCATGCACATCCTCCGGCCGGCCTCGTCGGTCGGCTGCTGCGCCCGCTGTTCCGCTTCGTGTCGAAGAGCTGGCACATGTATCCGGCCGGGGTGCTGTTCGGCCTGGGTTTCGATACTGCAACCGAAATCGCGCTGCTCGCGATCGCGGCCGCACAGGCGAGCCACGCGCTGCCGCTCTATACGGTCATGCTGTTTCCCGCGCTGTTCGCGGCCGGCATGACGCTGATCGACTCGACCGACAATGTCCTGATGATGCATGCGTACGGATGGGCGATGGACGACCCGCGGCGCAAGCTGCTCTACAACGCGAGCATCACGCTGCTGTCGGCGGCCGTCGCGCTGGCCATCGGCGGGATCGAGGCCGCCGGCCTGCTCGCCGACAAGCTGTCGTTGACGGGCCCCGTACGCGATGCGCTCGATGCACTCGGGGAACGCTTCGGCGCGATCGGTTACGGCATCGTCGCACTCTTTCTCGTCGCCTGGATCGCGTCGATCCTCTGCCATCGCTGGCCGCGCGCTGCCGACACGACGGCGCGCCAGACGTAGTCAGACGTTTCAGTTCGGAAACAAAAAGCTCACGACGACGTATCGCACGCTGTCGCGCACTCCGTGCGCGCCTTGCGCCGCGGGCATAGCCGGCCGGTGGCACGAATCTCGCAGTTAGGGATTCGCACGGCGGGCCCGCGTGCCGACTCGTGCTCGCGGCTGGCCTCCGGCGCCGGCCGGACACACGTCGGCCGCCGAAACGACACTGCATCGTTGCTGGTCCCCTGCTCCACACGTTGATGAACGCGCGTGTCGAGGCATCGCGCGCATCGGGAGGCCAATGATGAGCATAACGAAACAACTGTCCCGCACGACGGGACGGTGCTATCGCATGACCCTGCTGGCCGCAGCCGCGATTGCGTGCTGCTGCTCGTATGCCGTCGCGCAGGACACGACAACCGTCGTTCCTGTGACCGTGCTGCCGGGTGACGGCACTTCCACCACCCCATCCGCCCAGATCGAGCAGAATGCGGCGCCTGACGCCACGTCCAGCGCGGACACCGTGATGATCTTGGCCGAAAACGCTGCGTCATGTGCGGCCAACCCGGCCGCTTGTGCGGTGCGTGTGTATGCCGGCGGCGGCAATGGCGGAAATGGCGGCCTCGGTAGCGGCGGAACGACCGGAAGCGGGAGCGCCAGCACGGGTAGCGGCGGAAACAACGGCAATGGCGCCGTCGGCCCCGCAGGCGTCGGCGGGACAACGGGCGGGACGAACGGCTCGGTTGGCTCGGGGGGCACCGGCCGCGGCGGCAATGCCGCCGGCAGCGGGGGCTCAGGCGGTGGTACTTTGGGCGGTGGTACTTCCGGGGGCGGTACTTCCGGAGGCGGTACTTCCGGAGGCGGCCATGGTGGCGGTGGCGGCTCCGGCGGTGACGGAGGCCATGGCGACGGAGGCCATGGCGACGGAGGCCACGGTGACGGAGGTCACGGCGATGGAGGCCACGGCGACGGAGGTCACGGCGGTGGCGGCTCCGGCGGTGGCGGAGGCCACGGCGACGGGGGGCATGGTGGCGGCGGCTCCGGCGGTAGCGGAGGCTCCGGTGGCGGAGGTCACGGTGGTGGCGGCTCCGGCGGTGGCGGAGGCCACGGTGGCGGTGGTTCCGGCGGTGGTTCCGGCGGCGGCGGCCATGGCACCGGCGGCCATGGCACCGGCGGTCACGGCAACGGCGGTGGCAACGGTAATGGCAACGGTAGCGGCGGCGCTGGCAACGGTGGCGCCAACGGCGTCGGCAATGGCAATGGAAGCGGCAGTGCCGGCGGCAATGGCGGCAACGGCGGATCGTCCAGTGGCCATGGCCACTGACCGACGCATCGCCTGCCCCCGACGCGGTCAGAGCATTTCGAGCGCGCGCTTGCTGCGCGGCGGACGGAAGTACCCGTCGAGTTGCGCGCGCTCGTCATCGCTCAACACGAGATCGAGCGCGGCGCGATTGTCGCGCACGTGCTCGATCCGCGACGTCTTCGGAATCGCGAACACGCCCGGCTGCGCAAGCACCCAGGCGAGTGCGACGCGCGTGACCGACACACCGCGCTGCCGCGCGATTTCATCGAGCGGAGAACGCTTCGGCAGCCGTCCGTGATCGACCGGGCTGTAGGCCATCGCCGGCATCCGATGATCGGCGAGCCACGGCAGCAGGTCGAATTCCGGGCCGCGCCGCGCGATGTTGTAGAGAATCTGGTTGGTCGCGCACGCGCCCCCGCCCGCCTCGTCGACGAGCTCGGCCATGTCGGCCGTATCGAAGTTGCTGACGCCCCAGTGGCGGATCTTGCCCGCGCGTCGCAGCGCCTCGAACCCCTCGACGGTCTCCTCGAGCGGCACCGAACCACGCCAGTGCAGCAGGTACAGGTCGAGACGATCGGTACGCAGACGCTTGAGGCTCGCGTCGCACGCGGCGACGACGCCGCGCCGGCTCGCATGATGCGGATACACCTTGCTGACCAGGAACACGTCGTCGCGCAGGCCGGCGAGCGCCTCGCCGACGAGTGCCTCGGTCGCACCGTCGCCGTACATCTCGGCGGTATCGACCAGCGTCATCCCGAGATCGATCCCCTCGCGCAATGCGGCGATCTCGTCCGCCCGGCGCGCGGGCCGCTCGCCCATTTCCCAGGTGCCCAGGCCGAGTTTCGGAATCGTCTCACCGTCCGGCAGGACGACCGTGGCGATCGTGTCTGTCATGTGCTCCTCGCTGCGGATTCGTGGCCGCGCACCCGCGGCCGAAGCATCAAATACGACGCATCAGTGTAGTCAATCGGTGCGGCGTCCACCTGTTACACGGCAAAAACCGGCTATAACGGCACCGCATGATGACTTAGAATGGCCGGCACCCTGATCGATACCCATTCCATGAAGGCACCCACGGACGACCGCTGGCAGGACCTGCGCCCCGACCCCGACAACGACACGCCGCTCTACCTGCAGCTCGCCCGCAAGCTCGGCGACGCGATCCACGACAATCGCTGGGCGGCCGGCGAGGCGCTGCCGTCCGAACGCGTGCTGTCCGAAGCGCTCGGCGTGTCGCGCATTACCGCGCGCAAGGCGATCGCGCTGCTCGTCGAGCAGGGCCTGATCCGCCGCACGCAAGGGGCCGGCAACTTCATCCGGCCGCGCTACGAAGATCCGCTGTCGCGGCTGTCGAGCTTCAGCGAGATGCTCGAGCGCCGCGGCTTCAAGCCGAGTTCGCAATGGCTCGAGCGCGAAATCCAGCCAGCGAATCGCGACGAAGTGATCCAGCTCGGCCTGTCGCCGGCCGCCTCCGTTACACGGCTGAAACGCCTGCGCCTCGCCGACGGCATCGTGATGGCCGTCGAGAATTCGACGTTCCCCGCCACGCTGATTCCCGATCCGCAGGCGATCGGCGGTTCGCTGTACAGCTATCTCGAAGCGCGCGGCACGCCGATCGTGCGCGCACTGCAGCATTTCCGCGCGGTCAACGCGACCGACGAGATCGCGCAACAGATGGGCATCGCGCCGCACGACGCGCTGCTGCTGATCACGCGGATCGGTTATACGGCCGACCAGCGCGCGATCGAACTCACCGATACCTACTGCCGCAACGACTACTACGACTTCGTCGTCGAACTGCGCAAGTAACGCCGGCAATACTCACGGCGTACGGCGCCGCCGGCGCTCACAACCAGCATGCTTCGTCCGTGCCGAGCGGCACGGGCGGCCTCGAGAAGCGCGGCGGTGTCGCCGACAGGCGTTCGGCCGGACGCACGGCATCGATCGTGCCGAACGGCGACGCGCTCCGGTCGATCCGGTCGCGCACGTCGTCGAACGTGAAATCCGGCGCCCGCAGGCCGTCCGGCACCGTGCCGAACGATTGCAGCCAGCGCCCCGTCTGCGCGAGCGAGAGCCGCACGTGCCAGCTCCCCCCTTGGGTCGCACGGCGCGCGAGCGCGATCATCGCGCCGAACGCCGCGAGATAACCCGTCGCATGATCGAGCGCCTGGCATGGCAGATGGCGCGGGCCGTCCGCGTGCGCGGCGTGCTGCTCGTGCCACGCGATACCGCTCGCCGACTGCACGAGACTGTCGAAGCCACGCCGCATCGACCACGGCCCCGCGTGCCCGTATGCGGACACCGACACGCAGACGATGCCGGGTCGCAGCTCCGCCAGCGCCTGCGGCGAAAACCCGCGCGCCGCGAGCGCGCCGGGGCGATAGGCCTGCAGGAATACGTCGGCGTCGCGTGCGAGCGCGCGCAACGTGGCGACACCGCCCGCCTCGCGCAGGTCGATCCACGTCGAGCGCTTGCCGCGCCCGTTGTCGATCACGAGCGACGCGATGTTCGGCAGGTGCGGGCCGTTGACGAGCAGCGTCTGTGCCCCGTGCGATGCCAGCGTGCGGCCCGCGACCGGCCCCGCGATGATGCGCGTGAGATCGAGCACGCGCACGCCCGCGAGCGGCTGGTCGGGCGCGCCGTGGCCGATCGCCTCGACGGGCGCGTCACCGATCCGCTCGATCTCGAACAGCGGCAGCGACGCGAGTGCCCGTGCCTGGTCGTGCGCCGCCCATTCGTCAGGGGTTCTGATCAATGCCGCGCACAGGCCGGCCTCGGCGAGCGCGGTATCGAGTGCCGCGCCGTCCCACGTGCGGATCGCCGCGGCCACGTCATCGCGCTGCGGGCCGCTGCCGAGCACGTCGAGAATCCCGTGCAGGTGATGCGGAAAGTTCGCATGCAGCTGGATCCAGCGCCCGTCGCGCGTTTCGTAGAAGCCCGTCACCGGATGGCGCGGCTCGGGCGGCAGGCCGTCGTCCACGCGCAGGTAGCGTTCGCTGCGAAACGCGACGAGCGCGTCGCGCATCGACACGTCGACGCGCTGCGCGACGCCCGTGCGCAGCCGGTGGCATTCGGCCGCCGCGAGCCCGGCCGCCGCGATCGTCGCCGCGGCGAGCGTGCCGACGTGGAATGCCGACGGCAGCGTCGGGTCCTGCCCCGCCACGGCCGCGCGGGCCAGTGCGCGCGGTTCGCCGTGCGCCAGTTGCCACAAGTGGGTCAATGCGAGTTCGGAGGTCATGGTGGAAGCGCGCCGTGGAGGAGACGCATTCGAGTCTAGAATTCGCGACAGGCGCGATCAATCTTGATTGCGCGAATCAACGCATAACGAATAGTTGTAGCCGGGCCGCGCTTCATGCGCCCCGACAGGAGCGATCGGCATGACGTCCCTCAGCGCGCCGGAAGCCGCCGGCATCCTCGGTGTCAGCGTGAGCACCCTTTACGCGTATGTGAGCCGCGGCCTGCTGCGCTCGCTGCCCGACGGCGCGAGCAAGCGCCGCCGCTACGACGCGGACGAGGTGCGCCTGCTCGCGCGCCGCCGCGCCGACGCAAAGCGCGCGGGCGGCGTCGCCGAACGCTCGCTCGACTGGGGCGTGCCCGTGCTCGAATCGCGGATCACGCAAATCGCCGACGGGCGCCTGCACTATCGCGACGCCGATGCGATCGCGCTCGCGAACGACGCGACGCTCGAGGAAACGGCGGCCCGCCTGTGGGATTGTCCGCCCGCGCGGCTCGCTGCGGCAGCGCTTGCATCGACCGGTTTCGACGCCGCCCAGTGGGAAGACTGGGCCCGCCGCTGGGCCCATCTCGCGCCGCTCGAGCGCACGCTGGTGCTGCTCCCCGCCGCGGCCGCCTCGCTGCCGCGCCTGTGGGCGCAGGGGCGCGACGCGCAGTTCGACGCGGCCACGCTGCTGCTGCGCGTGACGACGGCCGCGCTGGCCGGCATCGCACCGGGCGACGCGCCCGTGCATCGACAGCTCGCCACCGCGTGGCGGATCCGGCGGCGCGACGACGCCGACCTGCTGCGCCGTGCACTCGTGCTGTGCGCCGATCACGAACTGAACCCGTCGACCTTTGCGGTGCGCTGCATCGCGTCGACCGGCACCCATCTGTTCGGTGCGATCGCGGGCGGGCTCGCGGCGCTGTCGGGCCCACGCCACGGCGGCGAGACGTTCCGCGCGGGCGCCCTGCTCGACGAAGCCGCGCGGGCCGCCAACCTCGACCGCTACCTCGCGCTGCGCGTCGCACACGACGAACGCGCGGACGGCGCACGCACGGCGCTGTCCGGTTTCGCGCATCCGCTCTATCCCGACGGCGATCCGCGCGCACGCGCGTTGCTCGACGCACTGCACGCGACGCTGCCCGCCCGGGCACCGCTGCGCATGGCCCGCGCGCTCGCCGCGCGCGTCGAGGCGGCGACCGGCCTGCATCCGTCGATCGATTTCGCGCTCGCGGTGCTGGAGCGCACGCTTGCGCTGCCCGACGGCGCCGCGTTCACGCTGTTCGCGGCCGGCCGCACCGCGGGCTGGATCGCGCACGCACTCGAGCAG
This sequence comes from Burkholderia sp. Bp8986, assembly GCF_003854225.1. Taxonomy (NCBI): domain Bacteria; kingdom Pseudomonadati; phylum Pseudomonadota; class Betaproteobacteria; order Burkholderiales; family Burkholderiaceae; genus Burkholderia; species Burkholderia sp. Bp8986. The sequence goes on from NZ_QTQM01000002.1 coordinate 150,276, forward strand.
TACGCTGACGGCAAGCTCATCCGGCCCCGCGCGCGCTACGTCGGCAGCGACGCGGCTGCCTGAGCGCGGCCGCCGCGCCATGCGGCGAGCCGCCGCCACGCGCTCGGCGCGGCCTGCACGGCCGGCGCCGCCTGCGGGCCGAACGCGAACACCGCGCCGCCCGCCGCCGCGCTGATCCATACGCGCATGCCGGGCAGCAGCGCCAGGGTCTCGCCGGCATGCAACCAGTGATCGTCGGGCCGGCCCTCGATCGTCACCCACAGACTGCCGTCCGCGACCTGCAACGCGGTGCGATCGACGATTCGCCACCGCCCGGCCGGTTCGTTGCCGTCCATCTCGTAGAGTCGCAGTTCGCGCATGGCCGCCTCCGGGTCGCGTGGGTTCGATGACGCCAGTATTTCGGACCGTGGCGACACACGGACAGATACGCCTGCAGACACTTTCGACTGAACTGTATCGGTCCGCCGCCGGACAGGCGTCCGGACCGATCCTGCGTGGCACGGCGGCTTTGCCTACAATGGCGGCTGTCCCGCGCCACCGGTCCGTCCCCATGTTCCAACGTCCGCCCGCCGCCGCTCCCGGCGAAAAGAACCTCACCATAATGCTCTGGCTCGTTGCGACGGGCTTCTTCATGCAGACGCTCGATGCGACGATCGTCAACACGGCGCTGCCGTCGATGGCAGTGAGTCTCGGTGAATCGCCGCTGCGGATGCAGTCGGTCGTGATCGCCTACTCGCTGACGATGGCGGTGATGATTCCCGTCTCGGGCTGGCTCGCGGACACGTTCGGCACGCGGCGCGTGTTCTTCAGCGCGATCCTGGTGTTCTCGCTCGGTTCGCTGCTGTGCGCGAATGCGCATACGCTGTCACAGCTCGTCGTGTTCCGCGTCGTGCAGGGGGTGGGCGGCGCGATGCTGCTGCCGGTCGGGCGGCTGGCGGTGCTGCGCACCTTCCCGGCCGAACGCTACCTGCCCGCACTGTCGTTCGTCGCGGTTCCCGGGCTGATCGGGCCGCTGATCGGGCCGACGCTCGGCGGCTGGCTCGTGAAGATCGCGTCGTGGCACTGGATCTTCCTGATCAACGTGCCGGTGGGCGTCGCCGGCTGCGTCGCGACCTTCTACTCGATGCCCGACGCGCGCAACCCGGCCGTCGGCCGCTTCGACCTGAAGGGCTATCTGCTGCTGACGATCGGGATGGTCGCGATCTCGCTGTCGCTCGACGGGCTCGCCGATCTCGGGATGCAGCATGCGGCCGTGCTCGTGCTGCTGATCCTGAGCCTCGCGTGCTTCGTCGCGTACGGGCTGTACGCGGTGCGCGCGCCGCAGCCGATCTTCTCGCTCGAGCTGTTCAAGATCCATACGTTCAGCGTCGGCCTGCTCGGCAACCTGTTCGCACGGATCGGCAGCGGCGCGATGCCGTACCTGATCCCGCTGCTGCTGCAGGTGAGCCTGGGCTATTCGGCATTCGAGGCCGGGCTGATGATGCTGCCGGTCGCGGCGGCCGGGATGTTCTCGAAACGGATCATCACGCGCCTGATCACGCAGCACGGCTACCGCAAGGTGCTGCTCGCGAACACGATCATGGTCGGGGTGATGATGGCGAGCTTCGCGCTGATGCGCGACACGGTGCCGGTGTGGGTAAAGGTCGTCCATCTCGCGCTGTTCGGCGGCTTCAACTCGATGCAGTTCACCGCGATGAACACGCTGACGCTGAAGGATCTCGGCACCGGCGGCGCGAGCAGCGGCAACAGCCTGTTCTCGCTCGTGCAGATGCTGTCGATGAGCCTCGGCGTCACGGTCGCGGGCGCGCTGTTGGCCACCTTCACCGGGATGCTGCGCACGGTGACGCCGAGCAACACGCTGCCCGCGTTCCATGCGACCTTCATCTGTGTCGGGATCATCACGGCCGCGTCCGCGTGGATCTTCGCGCAACTCGCGCCCGACATCCGCGGCGGCACGCAGCACAAGACCGATCCGTCCGAACGCGCGTGACGCACGGCGCGCGCCGCCACAATCGCCACGGCGGCGCGCGCCGCGCACCATGTCGGTGCAGCACGGCTGCACCGCGCGCGCCCTGCCGGCCGCGACGGCCCGCCGCACGGGGCACGATGCCGTGCATGCTTCTTGCTCGCCTATTCTGTAGGTAAACTGGCAGTCTTCCTTCGGCCGACATCATGAGCATGATCGACATCGATCCACCCGGCTTCCAGCCGCCCCGCCCCGTCGCCGGCGACGACGGGAAGCGGCGCACCGTGCTGTACGGCGCATACACCGTGTTCAGCGTGTTCCAGCCCGTTTTCTCGGTGTCGCACCGCCGCGCGATCGGCTATCACGCGTCGCTGCGCGCGCACGACGAGGACAGCCGCCAGGTCGCGTCGCACGAGGTGTTCACGCAGGCGGCGCGGCGCGGCGACCTGCTCGAGCTCGGCCGGCTCGCCGAATCGCTGCATCTCGGCAACTTCCACGCGTTCGACAGTCACGACGAATGGCTCTTCCTGAGCCTGCACCCGGCGGCGCTGATGGACACCGTCTACGGCGACGCGCTGCTCGCGAACCTGAAGGCGCTCGGCCTGCCGCCGCATCGCGTGGTGCTCGAGGTGCCCGAGCAGGCGGGCGGCGAGACGCCGCGCTATGCGGCGATCGTCGACGGGCTGCGCAAGGCCGGCTTCCTGATCGCGCTCGGCGGCTTCGGCGCGAAACATTCGAACATCGACCGCGTGTGGCACCTGCACCCCGACATCGTCACGCTCGACCGCGGGATCCTCGCGCAGGCGAGCGAACACTCGCATCTCGAGCGCGTACTGCCCGGGCTCGTGTCGCTGCTGCACGAATCCGGCCAGCTCGTGCTGATGGGCGGGCTCTCGACCGAGCGCGACGCGATGATCGCGCTCGAATGCGACGTCGATTTCGTGCAGGGACAGTACTTCGCGGGGCCGAGCGTCGACCCCGTGCAACCGCAGGCCGCCGCAGGCTGCATGGATACGCTGTCGGCCGCGTTGCGGCTGCGCGTCGCGCAACGCGAGCGCACGCAGGCCGAACGCCTCGCGCCGTATGTCGCCGCGCTGGAGGAAGCCAGCCGGAAGCTCGTCGCGGGCGAATCGCTGATCGACGCGGCCGGCGCCGTGCTCGGGTTGCCGGAAACCGCGCGCTGCTTCCTGCTCGATGCATCGGGCCGCCAGATCGGCGACAACGTGCTCGCGCGCGGCAGCGTCTCGCAGCGGGCGAAGCGCTTCCGGCCGCTGCTGCATTCGGAAGGCGCGAGCTGGGAGCGCCGCCCCTACTTCATCCACGCGATGCGCGCGCCCGGCCGCGTGCATCTGACGCCGCCGTACCTGTCGATCAACGAAGCGCACCTGTGCGTGACCGCATCGATCGCCGCGCCGGCCGCGACCGGCATGCAGGTGCTGTGCGTCGACATCAACTGGGAAGCGGCACTCAGCCGCGAATGAGTTCGCGCGGCCGCGCTCACGCGGCGCCGTCGAGGGCGTTGGCGCGGCGCGCGATCAGCCGGTGCACGCGCTTGCCGGACGACGCGCTGACCACCTCGTGCTCGTCGATCACGTGCATGCCGGCGCCGAGCGCCGCATGCATGCGCGCCGAATCGAGCGGCGTATACAAGCGGCCGCGCTCGTCGCGCAGCGCGCCGTTGCCGGCCACCCGCCAGCTCAGGTACAACGTGCCGCCGGGCATCAGCAACCCGGCCAGCCGCGCGGCCGCCGCTGCAGCATCCGCCTGTTCGAGGTGCATGACGACCGTCTCGCACAACACGTTTCGAAACGCGCCGGCCGGCACGCCGGCGAGCGCCGGCAGCGCAGCCAGCTCGAAGGTCAGCGACGGGTGGCGCAAGCGCGCCTCGGCGAGCAGCGCGGCGCTCGCATCGTAGCCGCGCACGTCGAATCCGCGCGAAGCGAGCCACGCGGCGTCGCGTCCCGCACCGCAGCCGACGTCGGCCGTCGGCCCGGGCGAGAAATACTGCTCGAGCAGTGCATACATGTCGTCGGGGGCGGCCTGGTCGAGCCAGTCCTGCGCGTATTGCGCGGCATGGGCTTCGTAGGCATCGAGAGTCGGGCGATCCACCATGGCGATTGCTCCGCGTACGCGTCCTGTCGTGCGACGCACCCCGCATCTTAGCCGTTGCGCGTCGCGCGTGGGATGGCGGGCGACGCGCGGCCCCGCGCCGCTCGCAGGTCGCCGGCGCGGTCAGTTCGGCCCACGGCGCATCGCCGCGCCAGGGCCGGCCGCGATGCCGCCGCGAACCGGCCGCCGAGGGGGCAGCCGACCGCGTCCGCGCCGAACCCGCAGGCCGGCGCGGCCGACGCGTCAGACATGCGAATGCGCGCCGCCGTGCACGGGCCCCGCGCGCCGCTCGACCTCGCGGCGCACGTCGCCGCGCAGGCCCGCGAAAAACGCGACTTCGGCGACGACGAACAGCGGCCCGACCATCAGCCCGACCAGATCGTCGACGAACGCGGGCTTGCGCCCCTCGAACCAGTGCCCGACGAACTGTACGATCCAGCCGACCACGAACGCGCCGATGCCGATCCCGAGCCATTGCGCGGTCGGCAGCAGCGCGAGCGTCTGCGCGGCCCACAGGCCGAGGGCGAACAGCGCGGTCATGACCGCCCCGAAGCGCAGGTCGAGGCGCAGGTAGAACACCGCGAACGCCACCGCGAGCAGCAGCGCCGGCGACAGCGCGACACCGGCCAGCGTGCCGAGCGCCGGCCGCGACAGCAGCACCTCGACCGCGAACACGATCATCGGAATGCCGACCAGATGCGTCGCGATGTTGCGCGCGTCGCGATGGTAGGCCGCATACTGGGAAAGGTGGTCTTCGAGCGTCTTCATGGCGTCTCCTGAACGATCATTGGGCGCTATGATGCGCGTCACGCCCAGGAACCTCTGTCAGCTACCCGACATCGCGTGCCCATGCCCTCGCCGCTCGCCCCGTACCTGCCGCAGATCGAAGCGCACCCGTGGTTCGCCGCGCTGCCGCGGGCGTTGCGCGACGACCTGCTCGCCCGCGCCGCGTTGCGGCACCTGCCGGCCGGCCACGCGCTGTTCCGCCGCGGCGACCCGCCATGCGGGCTGTATGCGGTGCTGGCCGGCGCCCTCACCATAGGCGCGGTCGATCCGCAGGGCAAGGAAGCGCTGCTGACGGTCGCCGAACCCGTCACATGGTTCGGCGAGATCGCGCTGTTCGACGGCCAGCCGCGCACGCACGACGCGATCGCGCTCGACGACACGCTGCTGCTGCACGTCCCGCAGCGCGCGCTGCTCGCGATTCTCGACACGACGCCGCAATACTGGCGGCAGTTCGCGCTGCTGATGGCGCAAAAGCTCCGGCTGAGCTTCCTGACCGTCGAATCGATGAGCGTGATGCCGGCCGCGCAGCGGCTTGCCGCACGGCTGCTGATGATCGCCGACGGCTACGGCGGGATCAGCGCCGGCCGCACGCGCATCCGGCTGTCGCAGGAAAAGCTCGCGGCGATGCTGTCGCTCACACGGCAGACCACCAACCAGCTGCTGAAGGCGCTGCAGGCCGACGGCGTCGTGCGGCTGCATGTCGGCGAGATCGAACTCGTCGATGTCGATGCGCTGCGCCGGGCGAGCGGGCTGCCTGACGGCACTCACTGACGGCACGCACTGACGACGCGCCGCCTCCGTCCTGACGCGCCCGTCGTGACGCCATCGAGCGATCGCCGCAACGCCGCATTCCCGCCGTCATCGCTTCGCGCTATCGTGGCGGCTCGTTCGTCCTTCTCCCCGCATACGCGCTTGAACACGTCCACCCTTACCGCCCCTTCCCGCCACGCGTGGCCTGTCTTCGTCGCGTTCCTGCGGCTCGGCCTCACGTCGTTCGGCGGGCCCGTCGCGCATCTCGGCTACTTCCGCGACGCGTTCGTCACGCGGCGCGGCTGGCTGACCGAACGCGCGTATGCCGATCTCGTCGGCCTGTGCCAGTTCCTGCCGGGGCCGGCGAGCAGCCAGGTCGGGATGGCGATCGGCCTGTCGCGCGCGGGTTATGCGGGAATGTTCGCCGCATGGCTCGGCTTCACGCTGCCGTCGGCGCTGCTGATGATGCTGTTCGCACTCGGCATGCACGCTGCGGGCATGCCGGTCGCGGCCGGCGCGCTGCACGGGCTGCGGATCGTGTCGGTCGCGGTGATCGCGCAGGCGGTGTGGGGCATGGCGCGCACGCTGTGCCCGGATACGCGCCGCGCCACGCTGATGGCGGTCGCAGCCTGCCTCGCGCTGCTCGTGCCGGCCGCATGGCTGCAGGTGGCCGTGATCGTCGCGGCCGGCGCGGCCGGGCTCGTACTGTTGCCGCAGCCCGAGCGCGGCGCGCACGATCCGCTGCCGCTGCACGTGTCGCATCGCGCGGGTGCGCTGTGGCTCGTGCTGTTCGCCGCATTGCTCGTCGCGTTGCCGTTCGCGGCGGGCGCGCTGCATTCGCATACCCTCGCGGTGGCCGACGCATTCTTTCGCACCGGCGCGCTGGTGTTCGGCGGCGGGCACGTCGTGCTGCCGCTGCTGCAGGCAGCCGTCGTCGCGCCGGGCTGGGTCGGCGATTCGGCGTTCCTCGCCGGCTACGGTGTCGCGCAGGCCGTGCCGGGGCCGCTCTTCACGTTCTCGGCGTTCCTCGGTGCGTCGCTGCGCGACGCGCCGAACGGCTGGCTCGGCGGGACGATCGCGCTCGTGTCGATCTTCGCGCCGTCGTTCCTGCTCGTCGCGGGCACCGCGCCGTTCTGGGAACGCCTGCGCCGCAGCACACGCATGCAGGCCGCGCTCGCGGGCGTAAACGCGGCCGTGGTCGGGCTGCTGCTCGCCGCGCTGTATCACCCGGTGTGGAGCGAGACGATCGTGTCGCCGCGCGACTTCGCGGCGGCGCTTGTCGCGTTCGTCGCGCTCGTGTTCTGGCGGGTGCCGCCGTGGGCCGTCGTGATCGCGAGCGCGGCGCTCGGCTGGTTGGCGACGGCGCTCGCCTGATCCGGCAAGTGCCACGCATCGATTCCCGCCCGACCAAAACAAAAAAGCCCTCGTGACGAGGGCTTTTCTTCGGGTGCCGCGCGCCGCAACGGCGCGCAGTACGCATGGACTTACGCGAAGTTCTTCGCTGCGAAGTCCCAGTTCACGATGTTCCAGAACGCTTCGACGAACTTCGGACGTGCGTTGCGGTAGTCGATGTAATACGCGTGTTCCCACACGTCGATCGTCAGCAGCGGCTTGTCGGCCGTCGTCAGCGGCGTGGCGGCGTTGCTCGTCGACACGATGTCGAGCGAACCGTCAGCCTTCTTCACGAGCCATGCCCAGCCCGAACCGAACGTGCCGACTGCGGCCTTCGAGAACGCTTCCTTGAACGCGTCGTACGAACCCCACTTCGCGTTGATCGCGTCGCCCAGCGCGCCCGACGGTGCGCCGCCGCCGTTCGGCGACAGGCTGTTCCAGAAGAACGTGTGGTTCCAGATTTGCGCGGCGTTGTTGAAGATGCCGCCCGACGACTTCTTCACGATCTCTTCCAGCGACAGGTTTTCGAATTCCGTGCCCGGGATCAGATTGTTCAGGTTCGTCACATAAGCCTGATGATGCTTGCCGTAGTGGTACTCGATCGTCTCTTTCGAGATGGTCGGCGCGAGTGCGTCTTCAGCGTACGGGAGCGGCGGGAGCGTATGAGCCATGGCGATTCCTTCGTTGAGTATGTAGGGAGGCTGTGTTGAATGCTGCCGAGCGTCCGATTGTAGGCGAGTCCGAATATCCCCGCAAACTCACGGGCATTTATCCGCGGTATGCAGAAAATCGGCGTTCCCGCTTCATCCGGCAGGACCAGAAGACGGATGCGCAGCATCCGTTCCCGCGCCGGGCGCCGGACCATCCGGAGCGCCGGACGCGCGACCTTCGTTCCGCTTACGCCGCCGCCGTCAGATCGTGTCGGTCAGCCGCGGCTGCACGTCGGCGAGCGATACGTCGGCCGAGCCTTCGGCGAGATGCACGGTCAGGCGGCGCTGCGGTTTCAGCGCATTCGGCGCGCGCACCGCGCGGCCGGTCTGCGTGTCGATCAGCGCCGCGTAGCCGCGCTCGAGCGTGCGCTGCGGGCTCAGCACCTCGAGCCGCGCCGCGCAGGCCGACACGCGCGCGGTATCGCGCTCGTGACGGCGCTGCAGCGCCACCGCGAGACGTTGCGACAGCCCGGCGAGTGCCTGACGCGCCTGCGCCGGGTCGGGCCGCGCGCGCTGCCAGCGCAATTGCGCGAGCGCGAAACGCGCACGCGCATCGCGCACCGGCCGCGACGCGGCCGAGGCGAGCCGCACCGCCAGTTGCTCGACGTGGGTGCGCTGCCGCTGCAGCCGCTCGGCCGGGCTGACGAGCCGGCGCGCGAGCCAGTCCAGCTGCTGCGCGCGCTGCTCGAGCCCGCGTTCCAGGCAGCGCGCAAGCGCGCGCTGCCGGTCGGCCACCTCGCGCAACAGCAACGCGCGCTGCGGACTCGCGAGCTCGGCCGCGCCGGTCGGCGTCGGCGCGCGCAGGTCGGCCGCGAAGTCCGCGATCGTGAAATCGGTTTCGTGGCCGACGCCGCTGACGACCGGCAGTTCGCTCGCCGCGATCGCACGCGCGAGCGCTTCGTCGTTGAACGACCACAGATCCTCGATCGACCCGCCGCCGCGACAGACCAGCAGCACGTCGACCTCGCGCCGCGCGTTCGCCGCCTGCACGGCCGCGACGAGCTTCTCGGCGGAGCCCGCACCCTGCACGGGCGCCGGATAGACGATCACCGGAATGTGCGGCGCGCGGCGCGCGAGCGTGGTCAGCACGTCGCGCAGCGCGGCGGCCTGCAGCGACGTGACGATGCCGATCGCGCGCGGGTGCGCCGGCAGCGGCCGCTTGCGCTCGGGCGCGAACAGGCCTTCGGCCTCGAGCTGCGCCTTCAGCCGCAGGAACGCCTCGTACAGGCGCCCCTGGCCGGTACGCCGCACCGCCTCGACGTTGAGCTGCACTTCGCCGCGCGGCTCGTACATCGTGACGACCGCGCGCACCTCGATCCGGTCGCCTTCGCGCGGCGTGAATTCCGCGTACTGCGCGCGACCGCGGAACATCACGCAGCGCATCTGCGCCTGCTGGTCCTTGATCGAGAAATACCAGTGGCCGCTCGCGGCGCGCGTGAAATTCGACACTTCGCCCGAAATCCACAGCAGCGGAAACGAGCGCTCGAGCATCGTCGAAATCGCGCGATTGAGCGCCGAAACGGGAATCACTTCGTCGCCGCCGCGGGTCGCGCCGGGAGCGGAAAAAGGAGAGTCGGAAAGCATGGGCGGTCGGATGAATGCTGGCGGCGACACGATAGTCCGACACGCGCGCGACGTCCAGCGCCGGCCGCCCGCGCTGCACCATTTGAAAGGTGTCCACACTCTGGCAATCGTCCATCAAAAACGCTTCAAAACCGCGGAAAAACCCAGACGATTCCTCACAACGCATTGATTTTTATAGTTTTTTAAACCTTGCAGTTTGATTTGCCGCCGATTCGATGTCCGCCCGGCGGGCGTTTCACGCGGACAGGCCGGGAGTTTTTCACAGAGTTATCCACAGCCCGCTCCGTTCCGGCCCCATCGGGTGCGTCGCCCGGCCGCGCTTGCCGCGCCCGCGTGCGGCGCGCTAGAGTGCCGCCTTCCGAACCCCTTGCGGCATGCGCCGCCCCACGGAGAATCCGTCTTGACGAATCCGTCCCACGCCGCGGCGCAAGACGCGCCGCGCCCGGCCCGATGAGCGCGCCCGGCGGCCCGCTCGCGCGGCTCGAAGCGCGCCTCACGCGCGAATGGCAGCGACGCGGCGCCCTCGCATGGGCGCTCACGCCGTTCGCGTGCGTGTTCGGCCTGTGCGCGGCGCTGCGCCGCACGGCCTACGCGCAGGGCTGGAAACAACCGGTCGACGTCGGCGTGCCCGTCGTCGTGGTCGGCAACGTGACCGTCGGCGGCACCGGCAAGACGCCGACCGTGATCGCGCTCGTCGACGCGCTGCGCGCTGCCGGCTTCACGCCGGGCGTCGTGTCGCGCGGCTACGGCGCGAACGTGAAGGCGCCCACCGCGGTCGCGCCCGCGTCGCGCGCGAGCGCGGCCGGCGACGAACCGCTGCTGATCGCGCGCCGCACCGGCGCGCCCGTATGGGTGTGCCCCGACCGCGTCGCGGCCGCGCAGGCGCTGCGCGCCGCGCACCCGGACGTCGACGTGATCGTCAGCGACGACGGCCTCCAGCACTACCGCCTCGCGCGCACGGTCGAGCTCGTCGTGTTCGACCACCGGCTAGGCGGCAACGGCTTCCTGCTGCCGGCCGGGCCGCTGCGCGAGCCGCTGTCGCGCCACCGCGACGCAACGCTCGTCAACGATCCATACAGCGGCGCGCTGCCGCCGTGGCCCGACACCTATGCGCTCGCGCTCACGCCGGGCGCCGCGTGGCACCTCGACCAGCCGGCGCTGCGCCGCCCGCTGTCGCAGTTCGCGCACGAGCGCGTGCTCGCCGCGGCCGGCATCGGCGCGCCGGAACGCTTCTTCGCGACGCTGCGTGCGGCCGGCCTCGCGCCGGCGACGCGCGCGCTGCCCGACCATTACGCGTTCGCCGACAATCCGTTCGTCGACGACGCGGTCGATGCGATCCTGATCACCGAGAAGGATGCAGTAAAATTGGGCGCTTCCTGGCGCGACGCTCGGCTGTGGGTCGTCCCCGTCGAAGCCGCGCTCGATCCTCGCCTCATTGCCCTCGTTGTGGAGAAACTCCGTGGACGCTCGCCTGCTTGAAATCCTTGTGTGCCCTATCTGCAAAGGCCCGCTCCACTATGACCGCGCCGCGCAGGAGCTGATCTGCAACGCGGACAAGCTCGCCTACCCGATCCGCGACGGCATCCCCGTGATGCTCGTCGACGAAGCACGCCAGACCGTCGAAGGCACGCCGGTCGACCCCGCCGGCCCGGCCGGCAGCTAAACGCCGCACCGCTGCACCGGCGCCCGGCCGCGCTTCTTCGCGGCCGCGTGCCGGCCCTGCCGGGCGGCCTGCCTTCGACGCGCCGCCCGCCCTGCTCTTCTCACCGCTCAGCCCCGATGACTCATCCGCAGCCCTTCATCGCCGTCATTCCTGCCCGGCTCGCGTCGACGCGCCTGCCGAACAAGCCGCTCGCCGATCTCGGCGGCAAGCCGATGGTCGTGCGCGTCGCCGAGCGCGCGCGCGAAGCGGGCGCGCAGCAGGTGCTCGTCGCGTCCGACGCGCAGAGCGTGCTCGACGCGGCCCGCGAGCACGGTTTCGAAGCGGTGCTGACGCGTGCCGACCATCCGTCCGGCACCGACCGGCTCGCGGAAGTCGCCGCGACGTTCGGGTGGAGCGACGACACCGTCGTCGTCAACGTGCAGGGCGACGAGCCGCTGATCGACCCGGCGCTCGTCCGCGACGTAGCGTCGCACCTCGCCGCGCACCCGGACTGCGCGATCGCGACCGCCGCGCACCCGATCCACGACGCGGCCGATGTATTCAACCCGAACATCGTGAAGGTCGCGCTCGACGCGCGCAACGTCGCGATGTACTTCTCGCGCGCGCCGATTCCGTGGAGCCGCGATGCGTACCAGCCGCACTGGCCCGACGTCGCGGCCATGCCTGCACCGGCCTTTCCGGTCTATCGCCACATCGGACTCTACGCCTATCGCGCGCGTTTCCTGCGCACCTATCCGTCGCTCGCGCAGGCGCCGATCGAGCAGGCCGAGCAGCTCGAACAGCTGCGCGCGATGTGGCACGGCGAGCGCATCGCGGTGCTGATCACCGAGCATGCACCCGAAGCCGGCATCGATACGCCGGCCGATCTCGCACGCGTGCAGGCCCTTTTTCGGCCGGGTTCAAAATAACCCGTGGCATAATCAGGCGATTGTGCGAGCCGTCCGCGACCCGCGCGCCCTAGCTTGACCCTGCCACGGCCCGTCCCGGCAGCCGCGCGTCGCCTTTCGCCGACGCGCCGCATCAGACCGGTCCGCCGCGCGCAAGGCAAGCCCCGCGCACGCTGTCGCCGACGCTTTTGCGTCTCGCCACACGAATCTACATACCGGAGATATCACCATGCGTTTGATCCTGTTGGGTGCGCCCGGCGCGGGCAAGGGTACCCAGGCAAACTTCATCAAGGAAAAGTTCGGCATCCCGCAAATCTCGACGGGCGACATGCTGCGCGCGGCCGTCAAGGCCGGCTCGCCGCTCGGCGTCGAGGCGAAGGGCTACATGGACGCCGGCAAGCTCGTGCCGGACGCGCTGATCATCGGCCTCGTGAAGGAGCGCCTGAAGGAAGCCGACTGCGCGAACGGCTACCTGTTCGACGGCTTCCCGCGCACGATCGCGCAGGCTGACGCGATGAAGGAAGCCGGCGTCGCGATCGACTACGTGCTCGAAATCGACGTCCCGTTCTCGGAGATCGTCGAGCGCATGAGCGGCCGCCGCACGCACCCGGCATCGGGCCGCACGTACCACGTGAAGTTCAACCCGCCGAAGGTCGAGGGCAAGGACGACGTGACGGGCGAACCGCTGATCCAGCGCGACGACGACAAGGAAGAAACCGTCCTGAAGCGTCTCGAAGTGTACGAAGCGCAGACCAAGCCGCTGATCACGTACTACGGCGACTGGGCGCAGCGCGGCGAGGAAAACGGCCTGAAGGCCCCGCAGTATCGCAAGATCTCGGGCCTCGGCAGCGTGGACGAAATCCGCGAGCGTGCGTTCGACGCACTGAAGTAAGCACCGCGTCGTGCACCGCAAGCCGCCCTTTCGGGGCGGCTTTTTTTTGGTTCATCGTGGAATTGCGTGAACCGGCGACGATGCATGTGCCTCTGGCCGCGCAAATCCCAACGCTGTCGCCGCGATGAACGTGGTCACCCGTTGTGCGCGAATGCCAGCACGATTGCGTTGCCCAGTTCATCGACAACCCTGGCCGACGCGCCCGGTGCCGCGAACATCGTGAACTCGACATCGGGCAGGGCCGGCAGGCCGGCATCCGGCGGAATCGCACGCAAGCCGTGCGCAAGTTGTGTGTGCACGATCGGCGTCACCGCAAGGCCCGCGTGCGCGGCGGCGCACAGGCCGGCGCCGCTCGGGCACACGAGCACGATCCGGTAATCCACGCCCGCTCGGGCCAGTGCTGCCAGCGAGGCCTCGCGATACGGGCAGGGTTCCGGCAGCAGCGCAATCGGCACCGGTACGCCGGGCGTGAGCGACGCCCAATCCGCACCGGCCCACACGAGCGGCTCGCGCCAGAGCACGCGTCCGGCGGGCCCGCCGTGGCAGCGCCCGCCCATCACCACATCCAGTTCACCGTGATCCAGCGCCTGGAGCAGATCGCCCGGGATACCCACTCTGATGCTGAATGCGATGCGCGGGTACCGCCCGGCAAACGCCTTCATCACATGCATCAGCCTGACGTTGGCGAGGTCTTCCGACAGACCCACGCGGATCGTGCCCGCGCTCGGTTCGCGCAGCAGTTGCGCCCGCGCGTCCTGATTGAGCGCGAGGATGGCGCGCGCGTAACCCAGCAGCAGCTCGCCGTCCACCGTGAGCGCGACCGAGCGCGTGGTGCGCACGAGCAGGTCACGGCCGACCTGTTTTTCCAGACGGCGCAGATGCGCGCTGACCGCGGACTGCGTCAGATTCAGACGGGCCGCGGCATGCGTGAACCCGCCTTCCTGGACGACGGCCACGAAGGAGCGCAGCAAAACGGTATCGAACATGAGATGTCCCGCAATACAGTGCGAATTCTACTGAGTATCGTGATGATACTTTGTTTATATTTCGAATCGAACTATGTTCTGATGAGGGCCGTCAACCCGTCAGGAGTCGTTCCATGTCGACCTTGCTTCATATCGAATCGTCCCCGCGCAAGTCGCGGTCCGCATCACTCGACGTTGCGCACGCGTATCTGGAAGCCTGGCGCGACGCGCATCCGGTGCATCGGGTCGACGTGCTCGATCTGTGGGCGACGCAATTGCCGGAACTCGACGGCGATGCGCTCGATGCCAAATACGCGGACTTGAGCGGCACGCCGCTCAGCGAAGGCCAGCAGCAAGCGTGGGCGGATTTCCGCCAGCTGGCGCAGCGGATGCACGACGCGGATACGCTGCTGTTCTCCGTGCCGCTGTGGAATTTTTCCATCCCGTACAAGCTCAAGCATTTCATCGACGCCGTGTCCCACCGCGGGCTCCTCTTCTCATTCGACGAGCGTGGGTTGGCGGGATTGCTGAACGGCAAGAAAGCCGTCGTGATCTATGCGAGAGGCCTCGACTATTCAAGGCAATCGAGCACGCCCGCCGAGTCGTTCGACTATCAGCGGCCGTTTCTTGAGGCGTGGCTGCGCTTCATCGGTATCACCGACATCGAATCGATCGTCGTCGAGAAAACGCTGTTTGGACCCGAAATCGATCACGCGGGCAGGGAGGCTGCGCGCGAACAGGCAGTGACGCTGGTACACGCGGCTTCAGCATCAGCTTCGGTTGACGGCTGAACTGGCCAACGGCTGGAGACCGCCGAGCGCCGACAGTCTTCCACGTGTTCGCCGGCAATCTTCGATGAACCTTTTTTCCGCCTGCGCCATCCGTTTCGTCCGACCTCGCACGACCGCGCCGGTCTCGCCGGCATCCGGCGGCGCCCCGTACAATCGATCGAATACGTGCGCCGCACGAACCGGCGCGGCGGCCGTGCCTCCGATCGACCGGCATCGGACCCAACCAAGGAGACAGTGATGGAGATTCGCGACAACGTCTTTCTGATCACGGGCGGCGCATCGGGCCTCGGCGCCGGAACGGCCCGCATGCTCGCTCAGGCCGGCGGCAAGGTCGTGCTCGCCGACCTCAACGAAGCAGCCGGCGCGGCGCTCGCGGGCGAACTCGGCGGCGTATTCGTGCGCTGCGACGTATCGAGCGAGGTCGATGCGCAGGCGGCCGTCGACGCCGCGACGCGCGCGGGCACGCTGCGCGGCCTCGTGAATTGCGCGGGCATCGCGCCCGCCGCGAAAACCGTCGGCAAGGACGGCGCGCATCCGCTCGACGTGTTCGCGAAGACGATCAACGTCAACTTGGTCGGCACCTTCAACATGATCCGGCTCGCGGCCGCCGCGATGGCCGCGACCGCGCCGAACGCCGGCGGCGAACGCGGCGTGATCGTCAGCACCGCGTCGGTCGCCGCGTACGACGGGCAGATCGGCCAGGCCGCGTATGCGGCGTCGAAGGCCGGTGTCGCTGGCATGACGCTGCCGATCGCGCGCGACCTGTCGCGCCACGGCATCCGCGTGATGACGATCGCGCCCGGGCTGTTCGAGACGCCGATGCTGCTCGGCATGCCGAAGGACGTGCAGGACGCGCTCGGCGCGATGGTGCCGTTCCCGCCGCGGCTCGGCAAACCGGACGAATACGCGATGCTGGTGCGCCAGATCGTCGAGAATCCGATGCTCAACGGCGAAGTGATCCGCCTCGACGGCGCGATCCGGATGCAGCCGAAGTAAGTGCAAGCAAGCAGCTGCAAAAAAAACGCCCGCGATGCGGGCGTGTCGACGTTCGGGGCGCCGGTGAGACTGCGACGGCTCAGTCCTCGCCGTCGCGCTGCATCCGCTGCCGCAACTCGGTCACCTGCGACTCGACGACGGTCGCGTCCTCCGCATCGGGCCGCTCGCCGAGATACTGCTCGAGATCCTCGAGCGCGGGGCGCAGGTAGTCGAGCCGCGCATACGCGAAGCCGCGGTCGCGCACTTCGTCGAGCTGTTCCGGCAGCAGGATCACAAGCCGCTGCTGCACCGCGAGCAGCCGCTGCCAGCGTTCCGTCTGCAGATAGATCGTCTTCAGGTTGCGCAGCATCCGCGCGATGATCTCGCGGCTGGTGGCCGGCTGCAGCAGCGCGCGCAACGCGCTGTCGACCGCGCCCGCCGCACGCGCGACGTAGGGCTCGAGCATCTCGACCATCTCGGCCTCGGACAGCGAATGGCCGTTGGTCGGATCGATGATCAGGTCGCCGTCCGGCAGCGTCACGCGCAGCAGGAAGTGGCCGGGGAACGACACGCCGCGCGCCGGCACGCCGATCTGCTCGGCGAGCTCCAGGTACAGCACCGACAGCGAGATCGGAATCCCGCGCCGCCGCTTCAGCACCGCGTTCAGGTGGCTGTTATCGGGGTCGTAGTAATCGTTGTGATTGCATGCGAAGCCGAGTTCGCGGAAGAAGAATGCGTTGAGCGCGGCGACGCGGTCCTTCAGGTCCGCATCGTCGCCGAGCCGGCGGCTCAGCCGCGCGGCCAGGATGTCGATTTCGGCCAGCGTACCCTGCAGGTCGAGGTCGGGATACGCGTCCTGCGCAAGCGACAGCGCGGTTTCCGTGACGGGCAGACTGTCGTCGTCCGCCACGAGCGTGCTGAAGTAGTCGAGGACGCGGGTCATTGCGGTCGTCACTTGGCGCGCCTTCTGAAGTAAGCGTATTTGAAGCCCATCACCCACAACATACCGAAATATAGTGCAGCGAACAGCACGAGGCACGCGGCCATCAGTGCAATGCGATCGAGCGGCTGCGCACGCATGCCGGCCCAGTCGAAGTTGATCGCGCACCAGTGCATCAGGCCGGCGAGCACGAGCGCCGCGCCGATCAGCTGCACGAAGAAGCGCAGCCAGCCGGGCGACGGCTGGTAGATGCCGCGCTTGCGCAGCCCGAGGAACAGCAGCAGCGAGTTCAGGCAGGCACCGACGCCGATGCTCAGCGTGAGGCCCGCATGGCCGATCAGCGGCACGAACACGTAGTTCGAGATCTGCGTGACGATCAGCACGCCGATCGCGATCTTCACCGGCGTCTTGATGTCCTGCTTCGCGTAGAAGCCCGGCGCGAGGATCTTGATCAGGATGATGCCGACGAGACCGATCCCGTAGGTCGCGAGCGCGCGCGCGACCATCGTGACCGTATGCGCGTCGAACTTGCCGTAGTTGAACAGCGTCGCGGTGAGCGGCGTCGCGAAGAAGAACAGCGCGAGCGCGCTCGGCGCCGCGAGCAGGAACGTGACGCGCAGCCCCCAGTCGAGCAGCGCCGAATATTCATGCGAATCGGCGTCGACGTGCGCCTTCGACAGGCTCGGCAACAGGATCGTGCCGAGCGCGACGCCGAGCAGCGCGGTCGGGAACTCCATCAGGCGGTCGGCGTAGTTGATCCACGAGACCGCGCCCTGCCCGAGCCGCGACGCGATGTTGGTGTTGATGATCAGCGACAGCTGCGCGACCGACACCGCGAACGTCGCGGGCACCATCTTGGCGAGCACCCGCTTCACGCCGGGATGACGCAGCGCGCGCACCGGGTTGAGGCCGATCAGCGGCACCATGTCGATCTTCTTCAGCCCCGGCAGCTGCACGATGAACTGCAGCACGCCGCCCACGATGACGGCCCACGCGAGCGCGTAGACCGGCACCTTCAGGTGCGGCGCGACGAACACGGCCGCGGCGATGAACGCGACGTTGAGCAGCACCGGCGCGAACGCCGGCAGCGAGAAGCTCTTGTAGGTATTGAGCACGCCTGACGCGAGCGTCGTCAGCGAGATGAACACGATGTACGGGAACATGATCCGCGTCATCGTGACCGCGAGCGGGAACGCCTGCCCGTCGGTATGCAGGCCGGACGCGACCGCGAACACGACCCACGACGCGCCGGCGATCCCGACGACCGACAACACGGCGAGCGCCCACGCGAGCACGGTCGACATCGCGTCGACGAGCGCCTTGGTCGCATCGTGCCCCTGCTGGTTCTTGAACTCGGCCAGGATCGGCACGAACGCCTGCGAGAACGCGCCTTCGGCAGACAGGCGGCGCAGCAGGTTCGGAATGCGGAAAGCGACGTAGAACGCGTCGGTGTATTGACTGGCGCCGAACGCACGGGCGATCAGCGTCTCGCGGGCCAGTCCGGTCACGCGCGACAGCAGCGTGAAGCCGCTGACCGTCAGCAGGGCTCGGAATAGATTCATGGGGCGCTTATTATACGGACGTTGCGTGGCCCGGCACGGACGGATGGCGAAAAGGGCGCGCGTCGCCGGCGCCCCCGTCCGGCCGACGTCACGTTGACCTTGCCACGCGCTTGATTTTGTTGCTATAATCGCCGGTTTCTGAGCCTGTTACATGCACGGCGCCTGTCGTTTTCATGTCTCGGCCTCGGTTAAAATCACCGTTTTTTATGCGCCCCTGGGCAATCGCTCTCAGGGGACGGATCGAAAAGCAGCGCTTGGCCGTCAGGCTCCAAGCTCTGGAAACAGGACAGGATAAGGAACCGTCATGGCTAACTCCGCACAAGCACGCAAGCGCGCCCGCCAAGCCGCGAAGGCAAATTCGCACAACTCGGCGCTGCGCTCGAAATTCCGTACCGCGATCAAGTCGGTTCGCAAGGCTGTTGAAGCCGGCGACCAGGCAAAGGCTGCCGAGCTGTTCAAGGCTGCCGTGAAGACGATCGACACGATCGCCGACAAGAAGATCGTTCACAAGAACAAGGCCGCTCGCAGCAAGAGCCGCCTCGCCGCAGCCGTCAAGGGTCTGCAGGCAGCAGCGTAAATCCGGCGTGCCCGCTTCGGCGGGCGCTCCTGTTTCCTGCGATCGCAAAAAAGCCCGCCTAGGCGGGCTTTTTTGCTGTGCGTCGCCCGCGCATCGCGCCGGGCGACCGCCAGGCAGGGGCGCGGCACGCGCCCTCGCCCGTCGAACTCACTTCTTCTCGTGGTAGTCCGGCAGCTCGCACGCCTCGGTGACGACGAGGTTGTTGTCCTTCGCGAAATTCAGCACGAAATCGAACGCCATCGGCTCGACGTCGCGCAGCCGGGAATCGAGGATCACGCATTTGAGGTCGCCGAGCATCGTCGGGCGCACGTACAGCGAATATTTCAGGCGCGCGTTCGGCCCGCTCGCACCGGGCCCGAAGCAGGCCATCACGCCGGCCAGACGCTCCGACCAGTCGCTCGGGCGAAACTTTTTCCCGTCTTTCGTAATGCCCTGGATGAAGAATTCGGTCGGAGGGGTTTCAGCCATGTGGTTACCCAAGTGACGGCCCGGCGATGTCCAGGCGACAGCGCCCGGATACGCGAACACAAAGCTCGAGCGGACAGCGGCACTCGCGCTCCGATATCCCGAAAAAAACAGGCTGTCGAGGCGTGCCGCCGACGCGCCGCACCGGATTTGTGCAGCGCATGGCTTGTGTCCGGCAGAGCGCGAAGAGGCTTGCCTGCCGGGCTGGAGAAAACTTTTGGATTATACCGCAGCGCGGCATCGCGCGTCGTCTCGCCGCCCCTCGTCCGGCGCCTTCCAGCGTGCGCCACGATCCCAACCCGGTTTTCGTCGCGGCTCGTCAAAGCACAGAAAATCCTTTATGCTGCTTTGAGTTATCCACACCCGACGGCGGCGCCGTCCGGCCGCGCGGCCGGTTCAGACCCGCCGTATTTCGTTTCATGACCGCCAAAACCATTCGTCACTACCTGCAGTTCAAGGATTTCTCGCTGGAAGACTACGAGTACGTGCTCGAACGCACGGGTATCCTGAAGCGCAAGTTCAAGAACTACGAGACCTATCACCCGCTGCACGACCGCACGCTCGCGATGATCTTCGAGAAGAGCTCGACGCGCACGCGCCTGTCGTTCGAAGCCGGCATCTTCCAGCTCGGCGGCCACGCGGTGTTCATGAGCACGCGCGACACGCAGCTCGGCCGCGGCGAGCCGGTCGAGGATTCCGCGCAGGTCATCTCGCGGATGGTCGACATCATCATGATCCGCACGTTCGAGCAGGACGTGATCACGCGCTTCGCGGAAAACTCCCGCGTGCCGGTGATCAACGGCCTGACCAACGAATACCACCCGTGCCAGGTGCTCGCCGACATCTTCACGTACTACGAGCACCGCGGCCCGATCGCCGGCAAGACGGTCGCGTGGGTCGGCGATGCGAACAACATGCTGTACACGTGGATCGAAGCCGCGCAGATCCTCGGCTTCAAGCTGCGCCTGTCGACGCCGCCGGGCTATGCGCTCGACATGAAGCTGGTGGCGCCGGACAGTGCGCCGTTCTACGAGGTGTTCGACGATCCGAACGAAGCGTGCAAGGGCGCCGATCTCGTGACGACCGACGTGTGGACGAGCATGGGCTTCGAAGCCGAGAACGAAGCGCGCAAGCAGGCGTTTGCCGACTGGTGCGTCGACGAGGAAATGATGGGGCACGCGAATCCCGACGCGCTCTTCATGCACTGCCTGCCCGCGCACCGCGGCGAGGAAGTGACGGCCGGCGTGATCGACGGCCAGCAGAGCGTCGTGTGGGACGAGGCGGAAAACCGCCTGCACGTGCAGAAGGCGCTGATGGAGTTCCTGCTGCTCGGCCGCCTCAAGCACTGACCGCCGCACGCATTACGTGCGCATTACGCGCGCATGCCGCCATCCGCGCGGCATGCGGAAAAAAGGCGCCGATCGTCGTCGATCGGCGCTTTTTTGTTGGGTCGGACGAACGCGAATGAACCGCGCAGCGCAACACCGCGTTACAGGCACACGGGCTCGGGTTCGAGCTCGACGCCGAAGCGCTCGCGCACGTCGTCCTGGATCGCGCGCGCCAGCGCGAGCACGTCCGCGCCCGTCGCGCCGCCGCGATTGACCAGCACGAGCGCCTGCCGGTCGTGCACGGCCGCCGCGCCGAGTGCGCGCCCTTTCCAGCCGCAGCGGTCGATCAGCCAGCCGGCCGCGAGCTTCACCTGCCCGTCCGGCTGCGGATACGACACGACTTCGGGTGCGCGCGCGCGCAGCGCGTCGAACTGCGCGACGTCGATCACCGGATTCTTGAAGAAACTGCCCGCGTTGCCGAGCACGAGCGGATCGGGCAGCTTCGCGCGGCGAATCGCGACAACGGCGTCGAACACGTCGCGCGGGGTCGCGGCGTCCGGCGCGATGCCGCGTGCGTCGAGCTCGCGCGTAACGTCCGCGTAGCCGAGCCGCGGCGTCCAGCGCTTGGGCAGCCGGAACGTCACGGCGACGATCGCGAAGCGGCCGCGCCCTTCCCGCTTGAAGAAGCTGTCGCGATAGCCGAACCCGCAGCGCGCGGCGTCGAAGCGCTCGCTGCGCCCCGTCGCGAGCTCGACGGCGACCAGCGAGTCGAAATAGGTCTTCATCTCGAGGCCGTATGCGCCGATGTTCTGGATCGGCGCGGCGCCGACGGTGCCCGGAATCAGTGCAAGGTTCTCGAGGCCCGGCATCCCGTGCTCGAGCGTCCACGCGACGAACGCGTGCCAGGTCTCGCCGCCGCCGGCCTCGACGTACCATGCGTCGTCGTCCTCGCGCACGACGCGACGGCCGGCGATCTCGTCGAGCAGCACGACGCCGTCGAAATCGCGCGTGAACACGACGTTGCTGCCGCCGCCGAGCACGAGCTGCGGCAGCGATGCGACGCGCGGGTCGCGGTGCAGCGCCTCGAACTGCGCCGCATGCGTGACGCGCGCGGCAAAGCGCGCCTTCGCGGCAATGCCGAACGTGTTATGCGCGGCGAGCGGATGGTCGGGGAGCAGCGACAGGGCGGAATCGTCAGGAGGCATCGGCATTCGCGGTCACGTCCGCCGGGCGGGCATACGGCCGGCCTTGGGCAAACGGAGGGGCATCGGTAAAATGGCAAACAGTCCGCAATTATAGCGAGTGCCCGCGCGCGAGCCGGGCGCCCGCATCTCAAGGGAGAATGCCATGCCATCGTTCGACGTCGTTTCCGAAGCGAACATGATCGAAGTGAAGAACGCCATCGAGCAGTCGAACAAGGAAATCTCGACGCGCTTCGACTTCAAGGGCTCCGACGCGCGCGTCGAGCAGAAGGAGCGCGAGCTGACGCTGTTCGCCGACGACGATTTCAAGCTCGGCCAGGTCAAGGACGTGCTGATCAACAAGCTCGCGAAGCGCAACGTCGACGTGCGCTTCCTCGACTACGGCAAGGTCGAGAAGATCGGCGGCGACAAGGTCAAGCAGGTCGTCACCGTGAAGAAGGGCGTGACGGGCGACCTCGCGAAGAAGATCGTCAGGCTCGTGAAAGACAGCAAGATCAAGGTGCAGGCGAGCATCCAGGGCGACGCGGTGCGCGTGGCCGGCACGAAGCGCGACGACCTGCAGAGCGTGATCGCGATGCTGCGCAAGGACGTGACCGACACCCCGCTCGACTTCAACAACTTCCGCGACTGATCGACGCGGTCGGCCGCGCCGTCAAGCGCGCCGTCAAGCGCGCCGTCGACCACGCCGTCGACCAGTCACGCCGCGCCGCCGGGCCCCGCATGCGGGGCGCCCCGGCGGGCGGCGGCGGCAATCCCCTTCCTCAGGCCTTCCCGCCGTCCTGCGCGCCGCCGTCGGATGCCGCCTTCTTCTTGTCGCCGATCCGGCTTTCCTGCCCCGCCAGCAGCTTCGAGATATTGCCGCGGTGACGCCACACGAGCAGCACGCTCATCGCGAGCACGGCCCACGCGACCGGGTTGTGGCCGGTGCCGAACAGGAACACGTCGAACACCGGTGCGAACACGGCCGCCACCAGCGCCGCGAGCGACGAGTAACGGAAGAAGAACGCGACGATCAGCCAGGTCAGCGCGGTCGCGAGGCCGAGCACCGGGTGCACGGCGAGCAGCACGCCGGCCGCTGTCGCGACGCCCTTGCCGCCCTGGAAGCGGAAGAACACCGGATAGAGGTGGCCGAGGAACACGGCGATCGCGACCCACGCGACGGCGACGTCGGGCAACCCGAAGTGCCGCGCGAGCCAGACGGCGAACCAGCCCTTGAACGCGTCGCCGACGAGCGTCAGGATCGCGGCCTTCTTGTTGCCGCTGCGCAGCACGTTGGTCGCGCCGGGATTCTTCGACCCGTACGAACGGGGATCGGCCAGGCCCATCGCGGCGCTGACGACGACGGCGAACGACACCGAACCGATCAGGTAGGCAACAAGTGCGGCGAGCAGGATCTGCATGCGGAAAACTCTTCTTTCAACGTATCGGTAAAGGGACGGCCGGGCGCGGCGGGCCGGCCCGTCGGGGCAGGCGCCGCCGCGGCGAACCGCCGGCAGGCCGCGGCAGCCGGCCGTGCGGGCCGACCGGCCGAAACGGCGCCCATTCTACCGAACGAGCGCGGCCTGCCACGAAGGTGAAACCCTCAGTCGACGCTCGCGCACTGCACGGGCGTCGCGCCGAGCAGCGTCGTGAGTACCGCCGGCGCGAGGCTGACGAGGTAGCCGCGGCGGCCGCCGTTCAGGTAGATCGTCGGCAATTCGAGGATGGTCGACTCGACGTACACGGGCATCGTCTTGCGCGTGCCGAACGGCGACGTGCCGCCGACCAGATAGCCGGAATGGCGGTTCGCGACGTCGGGCTTGCACGGCTCGACGCGCTTCGCGCCGATCTGCCGCGCGAGGTTCTTGGTCGACACCGTGCGGTCGCCGTGCATCAGCACGATCAGCGGCTTCGCGTGCTCGTCCTCCATCACGAGCGTCTTCACGACGCTATGCTCGTCGACGCCGAGCTGGCGCGCCGACTCGCCGGTGCCGCCGTGCTCGACGTAATCGTACGGATGCTCGCCGAACGCGACGCCGTGGCGGCGCAGCAGCTGGGTCGCGGGTGTCTCGGACACGTGTCTGGATTTGCTCATGGCGGCATTTTAATGGCGAACGACCGGCGGGCGGCGTTGCGGCCATCGCATGCATCGCACGCCATTGCGCACGAGCGCATCACGCCTTCGCCTTCGCCTTCGCCTTCGCCTTCGCCTTCGCCTTCGCGACAGCGTACCGGGCGCCGGCGGTATACTCGCGGCCCTTTTGTCCCGGGCGAGCGCAGCCGCAGCCGCGTCGAGCCGAGCCGATCCGCACCGCACCGCACCGCACCGCACCGGCATCATTGCGGACATCGCGAAGTGCTATTGCCCGATTGACCGATTGTGGCGCGCCCGCCGCCATGGCACGATCGTTCGCAAAACTCGCCGCGCCACTGCACGGCCTTCTTCTGGAGACGCCATGTCCTCGCCTGTCCGCTCATCCGCGCCGCTCGACGTCGCGGCACTGCTCGCCGCGCTGCCCGGCCGCATCGCCGACGTGCCCGCCCGCTGGGCCGCGCAAGCGCCCGCGCACCCGGCGCTGATCGAGGACGCGCGCCGCCTGTCGTACGGCGAGCTGTCGCGGGCCGTCGATGCGGCCGCCGAGCGGCTCGCGCGCCTCGGCGTGCGCGGCGGCGATCGCGTGATGATCGTCGCGGAAAACAGCGTCGCGCAGATCGTGCTGCTGTTCGCAGCCGCGCGCGTCGACGCTTGGGCGCTCGTGTCGAACGCGCGGCTGTCGGCCGGCGAGCTCGATGCGATCGCCGCGCACGCGCGGCCGAAGCTGATCGCGTTCGCGACGGAAGCATCGCCCGATGCGCGCACGCACGCGGCGCGCCACGGCGCGACGCCCGCCGACGCGCTGCCGGTCGACATCGGCACGTGGTCGTACCGCGTCGACGCGAGCGCGCCCGACGAGCCGGTGTCACCCGACGGCGCCGCGCAGTGCGCGGCGCTGATCTACACGACCGGCACGACGGGTACGCCGAAAGGCGTGATGCTGTCGCACCGCAACCTGCTGTTCATCGCGGCGACGTCGAGCGCGCTGCGCGGCGTGTCGCCCGACGACGTCGTCTATACGGTGCTGCCCGTGTCGCACGTGTACGGGCTCGCATCGGTCTGCCTCGGCAGCCTGTACGCGGGGGCGACGCTGCGGCTCGCGCCGCGCTTCGCGCCGGAGGCCGTGCGCGTCGCGCTCGCCGACGAAGGCGTGACGATCTTCCAGGGCGTGCCCGCGATGCACGCGAAACTGCTCGAGCACCTGCACACGCACGCGCACGCATGGCATGCGCCGCGGCTGCGCTTCGCGTATTCGGGCGGCTCGCCGCTCGACGCCGACCTGAAGGCGCGCGTCGAGCGCGTATACGGCGTGCCGCTGCACAACGGCTACGGCATGACCGAGAGCAGCCCGACGATCACGCAGACGCCGCTCGACGCGCCGCGTACCGACTGCTCGGTCGGCGTGCCGATCCCGGGCGTCGAGATGCGGATCGTCGCACCGGACGGCACCGACGTGCCGCCGGGCGAAGTGGGCGAAATCCGCGTGCGCGGGCCGAACGTAATGCTCGGCTACTACCGCAACGCGGACGCGACGCGCGCGGCCGTGTCGCCGGACGGCTGGCTCAGCACCGGCGATCTCGCGCGCCAGGCAGCGGACGGCTCGGTGACGATCGCGGGCCGCAGCAAGGAGCTGATCATCCGCTCGGGCTTCAACGTGTATCCGGTCGAGGTCGAACAGGTGCTGAACGCGCACCCGGACGTCGTGCAGGCGGCCGTCGTCGGCCGTGCGGTTGAGGGCAACGAGGAAGTGCTCGCGTTCGTCGAGCTGGTGCCGGGCGCGGCCGCGACCGAGGCCGCGCTGCAGGCGTGGTGCGCGCAACGGCTCGCGCCGTACAAGCGCCCCGCGCGCATCCGTGTGCTCGATGCGCTGCCCGCCGCATCGACGGGCAAGGTGCTGAAGCACAAGCTGCGCGAACTCGCGTGACGCGCGGCGCCGGCCGCATCCCGCGCGTAGGCCGGCGCGCGCCGCGCTAACCGCGCGGGTGGTGTTGCGCGTGCAGCGTCTTCAGCCGCTCGCGCGCGACGTGCGTGTAGATCTGCGTGGTCGAGATGTCGCTGTGGCCGAGCAGCAGCTGCACGACCCGCAGGTCGGCGCCGTGGTTCAGCAGGTGCGTCGCGAACGCGTGGCGCAGCGTATGCGGCGACAGGTGCGCGCGCACATCGGCCTGCTGCGCGTGGCGCTTGATGATGTTCCAGAACTGCTGGCGGGTCATCCCGTCGCCGCGCGCGGTCACGAACAGCGCGTCGGCCGCGCGCGCGCCGAGCAACGCGGGCCGCGCGTCGCGCAGATAGCGTTCGATCCAGCCGTGCGCGACTTCGCCGAACGGCACGAGCCGTTCCTTCGAACCCTTGCCCATCACACGCACGACACCCTCGTTGAGCCCGACCTCGACGGTCTTCAGCGTCACGAGCTCGCTCACGCGCAGCCCGCTCGCGTACATCAGCTCGAGCATCGTGCGATCGCGCAGGCCGAGCGGCGTGCCGATGTCGGGCGCGCCGAGCAGCGCTTCGACCTGCGCCTCGGACAGCGTCGACGGAAACCGCGCGGCCTGCTTCGCCGACGTGATCCGCAGCGTCGGGTCCGCGCTCGCGTGACGCTCGCGCACGGCCCAGCCGTAATAGCGCCGGAACACCGACAACCGCCGGTTCGACGACGTCGCCTTGCCGTCGCTGCGCGCGGCGATGTAGCCCGTCAACATCGCTTCGTCGGCCGAGTCAAGCGACGTGTCGTGCGTCGCGGCCAGCCATTGCGAAAACAGCGCCAGGTCGCGCCGGTACGCATCGAGCGTGTTGCGCGCGAGCCCATGCTCGAGCCACAGCGCATCGCAGAACACGTCGATCGACGCGCGGCTCGCGAGCAGCGCGGGCGATGCGGCGGCCGCGGCATCGCTGGCGTCGGACGCGGAATCGGAGTCGGAGTCGGGGGAAAGCAACGGTTCATTCATCAGTACGGCACGCCTTCATGCGCCAGCAGCCAGCGCTTCACTTTCTGGTAATAGCCATTGTCGTCGTGATTCGCGAAACCGCCGAGGCCGCCGGCCGCGACGACGCGATGACACGGGATCACGAGCGGGAAATAGTTCGCGCCGCACGCCTGGCCGACCGCGCGCGGCGCGCTGCCGATCCGCTTCGCGACCTGCCCGTAGGTCAGCACCGTGCCCGGCGGAATGTCGCTGATCACGTTCCACACGCGGTGCTGGAATGCACTGCCGACGTCGGCGAGCGGCAGGTCGAAGCGCGCCGACGCACGCTCGAAATAACGTTCGATCTGCTCGACCGCGCGCTTCGCGAGCGGCGAATCCGGATCGACCGACTTGACCGACTCGGGCAGATAGACGATCTCGCGCACCACCGCGGCATCGGTGCGGATGCCGACCTTGCCGAACGGCGCGTCGATGACTGCGTTGAACATGAACTTCTCCTGACCGGTGAAACACGCGGCGCCGCCGCGCGCCGACGACACTTTACGCCGCCTTCATGCGGCACGCAGCGCCCATTCGACATGCTCGCGCACGACCGGCGACGGATCGTCGGCCCGCGCGCGCAACGCGGCGACGATCGCGGTGCGCGCTTCGGGTGCGAGCCGATCGGTCGGCGCGCGCAACGCATTGCCGAGCCCGACCGCGAGATTGCGCAGCCAGCTTTCGTAACCGATGCGCCGGATCGCGCTGCCCTGCATCCGCGTGTCGAACGCGTCGGCGTCCCACGCGAACAGCTCGACGAGCGTCGCGCGGTCTAGCCCGTGCCGCACGTCGAAATCGGCGACGGGCGCGGCCTGCGCGAACTTGTTCCACGGACACACGAGCTGGCAGTCGTCGCAACCGTACACGCGGTTGCCGATCAGCGGCCGCAGCGGCTCCGGAATGCTGCCTTTCAGTTCGATCGTCAGGTACGAGACGCAGCGGCGCGCGTCGACGCGATACGGTTCGACGATCGCGCCCGTCGGGCACGCGCCGATGCAGCGCGTGCAGCTGCCGCAGT
Organism: Burkholderia sp. Bp8986; assembly: GCF_003854225.1. Lineage (NCBI taxonomy): Bacteria > Pseudomonadati > Pseudomonadota > Betaproteobacteria > Burkholderiales > Burkholderiaceae > Burkholderia > Burkholderia sp. Bp8986. Next base: position 177,875 of record NZ_QTQM01000002.1, read on the forward strand.
GCGCGCCGGGCGTCTCGGGCGCGCGCTCGGGCACCGTTTGCGCGTCGGTCGGCAGCGGCACGTCGACGTAGATTTCGCCGAGGAAGAACAGCGAACCCGCGTCGCGCTGCAGCAACAGCGTGTGCTTGCCGCGCCAGCCGACCCCGGCCTTCTGCGCGAGCTCGACCTCGAGCACCGGCGCCGAATCGGTGAACACGCGGTAGCCGAATGCGCCGATCTCGCGCTCGATGCGCTCCGCGAGCGTCTGCAGCCGGTTGCGCAGCACCTTGTGATAGTCGCGGCCGCGTGCGTAGATCGACACGACGGCCGCCTGCGGATCGTCGAGACGCGCGCGCTCGCGTGCGCGCCAGTCGTGCGGCGCGAGCGCGCCGGATGACGCATCGGGTGGGTCGGCGGCGAGCGTTTCGGCCGGCAGATAGGCGAGCCGCGCGGAAATCACGCGTCGCGTACCGGCCACAAGTTCGGCCGGCCGCGCGCGTTTCATCCCGTGTTTCGCCATATAATCCATTTCGCCGTGGTACCCGGCTTCCAGCCAGGCGGCGAGGCCTGCTTCGGCATCCGAGAGATCGGTATCGCTGATGCCTATCGCCCCGAAACCCAATTCGCGCCCCCACGCCCTGATGCGCGCGGCGAGCGCAGCCAACGTCGCATCATCGAGCGCGCACGGCGCCGCGCCTTCGGCACGAGTCGAAGGCCTGTCGGATGCGGCGAGTTCCGGTAATCGGTTCATCGCACTATTTTACGAGAATGCCAGCCACGTCCCATACGCCTCATGCCGACACGCTGCCCGCCCCGCTCGCGGAGCGCGTGATCGCACTCGCCGACGAAGCGGCGACCGAGGCCTTCGGCACCCGCTTCGCGCACGCGCTCGACGCGGCGCGTAGCGAACTCGCCCATGCACACGCGTTCAACGGGCTGCAGATCCAGCTGATCGGCGACCTCGGCGCGGGCAAGACGACCCTCGTGCGCGCGATCCTGCGCGGCCTCGGCCACCCGGGGCGCGTGCGCAGCCCGACCTACACGCTCGTCGAACCGTACGCGTTCGCGCGCGACGACGGGGAACTTGAGGTCTATCACTTCGATCTGTATCGATTCAACGATCCGGCCGAATGGTCCGATGCAGGCTTTCGCGAGTATTTCAATTCCAGCGCGATCTGCCTCGTCGAATGGCCGCAGCAGGCGGGCCCCCTGCTCGGCGTGCCCGATCTGGTTTTCTCGCTCGACGTGGATGGCGACGGCCGCGCCCTCACCGTCCGTGCGTACAGCGCTTCAGGAAAGGCATGTCTCGAAAGATGTTGATCAAACCGTTCCGCTCGATCGAATCGGCGGCCACCGCCACGCACAACTGGCGGCGCCGCCAGATCCTGTGCGCGGGCGCGTCGACGCTGGTGCTCGGCCTCGTCGCGCCGCGGCTCGCGCACGCGTCGTCGGTGCTCGGCGTGCGTGTATGGCCCGCGCGCGATTACACGCGCGTCACGATCGAATCCGACCAGCCGCTGCAGAATAGCCAACAGCTGCTGCAGGGTCCCGACCGGCTCGTCGTCGACCTGAACGGGCTCGACCTCGACCAGGCGCTGCGCGACCTCGTGTCGAAGATCGCGCCGAACGATCCGCAGATCCAGTCGGTGCGCGTCGGCCAGTATCAGCCGCACGTGGTGCGGATGGTGTTCGACCTGAAAGGCTCGGTGAAGCCGCAGGTGTTCACGCTGCCGCCGGTCGGCACCTACAAGTACCGGCTCGTGTTCGACCTGTATCCGGCCGTCGCGCCCGATCCGCTGACCGACCTGATCGCGCAGACGGAACGCAAGGAACAGGCGCTCAACGACACCGCGCGCGCGCAGCAGGTGCAGCCGCCGGGCGCGCTGAACGGGCCGGCGACGCCGCCCGTCGCGGGCAACGACAACAGCGACGCGTTCTTCCAGCGCTTCGCGCAGAACACGCCGGCCGCGCCGCGCACGCCGCCGGCCGCCGCGACGCCGTCTTCGCCTGCCACGCCCGCGAAGCCGGCCGTCAAGCCGCCGCCCGTCATCGCGCGCCGCGACGACAGCGAGGACGACGGCGATACCTACAAGTTCACCGCGCCGAAATCCGGCAAGGGCGGCACCGTGCGCCTGCTGACGGTCGCGATCGACCCGGGCCACGGCGGCGAGGATCCGGGCGCGATCGGCGGCGGCGGCACGTACGAGAAGCACGTGGCACTCGACATCGCGAAGAAGCTGCGCGCGAAGATCGACGGCGCGCCGAACATGCGCGCGATGATGACGCGCGACGCCGACTTCTTCGTGCCGCTGAACGTGCGCGTGCAGAAGGCGCGCCGCGTCGGCGCGGACCTGTTCGTGTCGATCCACGCCGATGCGTTCACGACGCCGTCCGCGCGCGGCTCGTCGGTGTTCGCGCTGTCCGACCACGGCGCGTCGAGCGCCGCGGCGCGCTGGCTCGCGAACAAGGAGAACTCGTCCGACCTGATCGGCGGCATCAACATCAAGACCCAGGACGCGGCAGTCAGCCGCGCGCTGTTCGACATGTCGACGACCGCGCAGATCCGCGATTCGCTGCGCTACGGCAACTACGTACTGAAGGAAGTCGGCGGCATCAACAAGCTGCACAAGGGCTCGGTCGAGCAGGCCGGGTTCGCGGTGCTGAAAGCGCCCGACATTCCGTCGATCCTCGTCGAGACGGCGTTCATCAGCAATCCGGAAGAGGAAAGCCGGCTGAACGACGACAGCTATCGCGACCAGATGGCCGACGCGATCTTCCGCGGCATCAAGCGTTACTTCGCCGCGAATCCGCCGCTCGCGAAGAGCCGGATGGCCTGACCGGCCACCCTTCCCCGCCGCCGGCACGCGCTGCGTGCCGGCGCGTCACGACGCCGCGAAGCGGCGCGCGAGCTTCCCGCCGAACACGTTCACCGCGAGCCCGCCCATCACGAGCGCGGCGCCGATCAGCTGCGCGTCCGTCAGATGCTCGTCGAGCAGCAGCGCCGACGACGCGAGCCCGACGATCGGCACCAGCAGCGAGAACTGCGCGACCTGGGCGGCCGGATAACGCGACATCAGGCGGCTCCACAAGCCGTAGCCGAGCAGCGTCGCGACGAACGCGAGATAGACCACCGCGAAGATCGACGCGCCGTTCAGCCCGAGCAGCGCGGCCTCGATCCGCTGCGGCCCCTCGAACCACAGCGACAGCAGGAAGAACGGCACCGGCGGCACGAGGCTCGCCCACACGACGAGCGACACCAGGTTGGCCTTGCCCAGCTTCTTCGTGACGATATTGCCGAACGCCCACATCGCGGCCGAGCAGAGGGTCAGCAGGAAGCCCGCGAGCGTCATCGCGCGGCCGCCCTGCGCAGCGATCACGACGAGTCCGGCCGCGGCGACCGCGAGCCCGACCAGGCTCTGCACGCGCAGCCGCTCGCCGAGGAACAGCATCGCGAACACCAGCGTGAAGAATGCCTGCGACTGCAACACGAGCGACGCGAGGCCGGCCGGCATGCCGACGTACATGCCGGTAAACAGGAGCACGAACTGGCCGAGCTGGATCGTCGCGCCGTACAGGATCAGCATGCGCCACGGAATCTGCGGCCGGCGCACGAAGAACACCGCGGGCACCGCGGCGAGCGTGAAGCGCAGCGCGCCGAGCAGCATCGGCGGCATGCCGTGCAGGCCGACCTTGATCACGACGAAGTTCATGCCCCACGCCAGGATCACGACCAGCGCGAGCAGCAAGTCCTTCGGGGCCATCATCGGCGTCTCCTCGATTTTGTCGGATGGTTTCCTGAACGCCGCTCAGTCTACCGAATTTCGCCGCGCGACCCGATACCCGCGCGGCGCACATGGAATCGGCGCCAGGCACGGCGCCGTGGACGCGCCGCACGACGCGTGCCTGCCCCGCGGCCGCATCGCGCGGCGGATATCCGGCTGCCCGTTGCACGCGTGGCCGCCGTGCCGCCAGTACAATGACCGGCATTCCTGCCGTTCCCCACGAGGCCCGCCATGACCGATCCGATCAAAGCCCTGCTGAAGCCGCACATCCGCGACATCGGCAACCTGCAGGTGCGCCGCACGCTGCCCGCGCTCGCCGCACGCCTCGTCGGCCCGTTCATCTTCTTCGATCACATGGGGCCCGCGACGCTGCCGGCCGGCACCGGCCTCGACGTGCGCCCGCATCCGCATATCGGGCTCGCCACCGTCACCTACCTGTTCGACGGCGCGATCCTGCACCGCGACAGCCTCGGCTCGCTGCAGGAGATCGTGCCGGGCGACGTGAACTGGATGACGGCCGGCCGCGGCATCGTCCATTCGGAGCGCACGCCCGACGCGCAGCGCGCGAGCGGCCACACGGTGCACGGGATCCAGACCTGGGTCGCGCTGCCGGTTGCCAACGAGACCACCGAGCCGTCGTTCGAGCACCATGCGGCCGACACGCTGCCCAAGCGCGACGAAAACGGCGTGTCGCTCACGGTGATCGCCGGCGACGCGTTCGGCCTGCGCTCGCCCGTCACGACGTTCTCGCGCACGCTGTACGTCGCCGCCGAATTCGCGGCCGGCGGCCACCTCGAACTCGACGCGTCGCACGAGGAACGCGCGGTCTACGTGGTCGACGGCGACCTGTCGATCGACGGCACGCCGGTGCCGGCCGAGCAGATGGCCGTGCTCGCACCGGGCGCCACCGTCACGCTCGCGAGCGGCAACGGCGCGCGCGCGATGCTGCTGGGCGGCGACAAGATCGACGGCGAGCGCTTCATCGAATGGAACTTCGTCGCCAGCAGCCGCGACGCGATCGAGCGCGCGAAACGGGCGTGGACGAACCAGGAAATGGGCAAGGTGCCCGGCGAAACCGAGTGGATTCCGCTGCCCGAGTCGAAGCCGCGTTGAAAAAGGGGCGCGCCACCCCCATCCTGACGACATTCGAACCGAAGAGAACGACATGGACACCACGCTTGCCACTTTCGAGAAAGACGTCATCGAGGCGTCGCTGGACACGCCCGTGCTGGTCGACTTCTGGGCGCCGTGGTGCGGCCCCTGCAAGACGCTCGGTCCGCTGCTCGAAAAGCTCGAAGCCGACTACGAAGGCCGCTGGAAGCTCGTGAAGGTGAACGTGGACGAGAACCAGGAGCTCGCCGCGCACTTCCAGACGCGCAGCATCCCGCACGTGATCGCGTTCGCCGACGGGCGCCCGGTCGACCAGTTCATCGGCGTGCTGCCGGAAGGCCAGTTGCGCGCGTTCCTCGACCGGCTGCTGCCCGCGCCCGACGAAGCCGAGCGCCGCGCCGCACAATACGCGATCGCCGAATCGCGCTACGACGATGCGATCACCCACCTCGAAGCGGCGCTCGCGCTGAACCCCGGCTTCGACGACGCGCGGCTCGACCTGATCGAACTGCTGCTCGCGAACAACCAGGTGGACGCCGCACACGCCGAGGCCGAACGCCTGTCGCCGCAGACCGTGCAGGGCACCGATCCGCGCTACCAGGCGATCAAGACCCGTTTCGATGCGCTCGACGCGACGGCCGACCTGCCGCCGACCGACGCGCTCGAGGCGCGCATCGCGGCGAACCCCGCCGATCTCGACGCACGCTTCGACCTCGCGCAGAGCCTGATCGCGCGCCGCGCGTACGAAGGCGCGCTCGAGCAGTTGCTGGAAATCGTGCTGCGCAACCGCGCGTATGGCGACGACCTCGGCCGCCGTACGATGATCTCGGTGTTCGAGCTGGCGGGCGATCGCCCGGAACTCGTCGCCGCGTGGCGGCGCAAGCTAAGCATGGCGCTCAACTGACGAACGAACGGCCGGGCCGCGATGGCCTGGCCGACTCGCCTCGTCGCGCGCGGCGGCTCCGCCGCGCCGCAACATTCCTTGGCGCGTCGCTCGACGCCGCGATCAACCCGCGGCCCGCGCCGCGATCGCCCGCAACGCATGCGCGGCGGCCGCGAAACCGAAGCTCGCGGTCACGCACACGCTCGAGCCGAACCCCGCGCAGTTGAGCCCCGCGACATGCGCGGCGGCGGACGGTTCCGCGCCATCCTCGATGTCGCACGCGGCCGCTTCCGGATAGATCAGCGGCTCGTCCGAATACACGGCGCTGACCTTGAAGCGCGCCTTCGGCCCGCGCGGAAAGCCGTGCTGCTTGCGCAGCTGCGCACGCACCTTCGACAGCAGCGGATCCTGGATCGTCAGCGCGAGATCGTCGATGCGGATGCGCGTCGGGTCGAGCTGCCCGCCTGCGCCGCCGACCGTGACGAGCGGCTGCCCTTTCGCGACGCACCACGCGATCAGCGCGACCTTCGTGCGCACGCTGTCGATCGCGTCGATCACGTAGTCGAAGCCCCCGCCGAGCAGCGCGTCGAAGTTGTCGGGTTCCGCGAAATCCTCGATGCGGTTCACGCGGCACGCGGGATCGATCAGCGCGATCCGCTCGGCCATCGCGTCGACCTTCGGCTTGCCGTAATTGCCGTCGAGCGCGTGGATCTGCCGGTTCGTATTGCTTTCGGCGACGTTGTCGAGATCGATCAGCGTCAGCATGCCGATCGCGCTGCGCGCGAGCGCCTCGGCCGTCCACGACCCGACGCCGCCGATGCCGATCACGGCCACGTGCGCGCCCTCGAACGCGGCGAGCGCCGGGGCGCCGTACAGCCGCGCGATGCCGCCGAAGCGGCGCTCGCGATCCACGTCAAGCTGGATTGTCGGGGTCGGGGTAAGATCAGAGGAACTGAGCGGGGCGGTGTCGGCAGCGGACATGGCAGCAAGGAAAACGTAAGTCGAGCAGCCCTCTATTTTGCCTGAACTCCCCGCCGGCACGCGCCACTGTGCACGCACGATTCTCGCGCGTTAGCTATACTGGCCCCAGATTGAAGCGTTCGCATAACATGACGACTCTCGCCGATCTCCGCATCAACTATTCGCGTGCTTCGCTCGACGAAGCCGATGCCGCCCCCGACCCCTTCGCCCAGTTCGATCGCTGGTTCAAGGAGGCGCTCGCCGCCAAGCTCCCCGAGCCCAACACGATGACGCTCGCCACCGTCGGCGACGACGGCCGGCCGTCGGCACGCATCGTGCTCATCAAGGCTGTCGACGAACGCGGGTTCGTCTTCTTTACCAATTACGAAAGCCGCAAGGGGCGCGACCTCGCCGCCCATCCGTACGCGGCACTGCTGTTCTACTGGATCGAACTCGAGCGCCAGGTGCGCATCGAGGGCCGGATCGAAAAGACCAGCGCCGACGAAAGCGACCGCTATTTCGCGTCGCGCCCGCTCGGCTCGCGCATCGGCGCGTGGGCGTCCGAGCAGAGCGCCGTGATCGACAGCCGCGCGACGCTCGAAGCGCGCGAGAAGGACGTGGCCGAACGCTACGGCGAGAACCCGCCGCGCCCGCCGCACTGGGGCGGCTATCGCGTCGTGCCCGACGCGATCGAGTTCTGGCAGGGCCGCCCGTCGCGGCTGCACGACCGCCTGCTCTATACGCGCGACGCCGCTGCGGCGTCGGGCTGGACGATCTCGCGCCTGTCGCCGTAAGCCGAACCGCGGCCGCGGTGCCGCTTGCCGGTCGTGTCTCGTGTTGCATCCGGGCGCCCGCCTCGCAGGAGGCGGGCGCCGGTCAAGATACTTGGCTGTATTCGATTCAACGAACAAACGGAGAATCCAAATGTTCTGGGAAAAGAAGCTGGCACAGTGGGCGGACGAAGTACGGGCGAAAGCGAACATACCGGCGCGCCTCGTGCTGTGGAACGGCGATCAACTCGATTTCGGCACCTTCAGCGCACCGCAGGTCACGCTGAAGGTCAACAGCGCGTCGGCGCTGCCGCTCTTGCTCGAACCGAGCCTCGACAATCTCGGCGAGGCGTACGTGAAGGGCAAGATCGACATCGAAGGCCGGCTGTCGGACATCATCAACATCAGCTATTCGCTCGCGCGCAGCACGGTCACCAGCGCGAGCAAGCTCGCGCGCGTGAAGCGCTACTTCAATCACACGAAGAACACCGACCGGAAGGCGATCCAGTATCACTACGACGTCTCGAACGAGTTCTACCAGCTGTGGCTCGACGAGAACATGGTGTACTCGTGCGCGTACTTCGAGAACGGCGACGAGGATCTCGCGACCGCGCAGATCAAGAAGATCGACCACATCCTGACCAAGATCCAGCTGGAGCCCGGCCAGCGCCTGCTCGACATCGGCTGCGGCTGGGGCGCGCTCGTGCTGCGCGCCGCGCAGAAGTTCGGCGCGACGTGCCTGGGCGTGACGCTGTCGCAGAACCAGTTCGATCTCGCGACCGCGCGCGTGAAGGCCGCCGGGCTCGAGGACAAGATCGAGATCCGCCTGCAGGACTACCGCGAGATCGACGGGCAGTTCGACCGCATCACGAGCGTCGGGATGTTCGAGCACGTCGGCCGCAAGAACCTGCCGCTCTATTTCTCACGCGTGCACGACCTGCTGACCGACGACGGCATCGCGATGAACCACGGGATCACGTCGACCGACGCGGAAAGCGGCGAAACGGCGCTCGGCGGCGGCGAATTCATCGACCGCTACGTGTTCCCGGACGGCGAGCTGCCGCACATCAGCCTCGCGCTCGAAGCGGCGCAGCGCGGCGGGCTCGAGGCGATTGACGTCGAAAGCCTGCGGCGGCACTATGCGCGCACGCTCGACATCTGGACCGAGAACTTCGAGGCGAAGGCGGACCAGGCGCGCGCGCTCGTCGACGACGAGAAATTCCGCATCTGGCGCGTGTACCTCGCCGGTTGCGCGTATGCGTTCGAACACGACGACGTGTCGATCTTCCAGATCGTGTGCCGCAAGGCCGGACGCAGCGCGAAAACGCTGCCGTGGTCGCGGCGCTACATGTACGAACACACGCTGCCGCGCTAGGCGGCACTTCACGCTGGGCATGCATGGGTGACGGCAGGACGCGGCGCAACACGCCGCCGCAACGACAGCAGCGCGACGAACCGGACGGATCGCACGCCGACGGGCAGTTCGACCTGTTCGGCGGCGCGGCGCCCGACGACGCGCGCGCGGGCGCGGCCGCGCCCGCGGATGGCGACAACGCTGCAGGCGCCGACGCACGCGTGACGCCGGACGAGCACGATACTGCGCGGCCGGCAAAGTCGCCCGCGCGCCCCGGCCGTGCATCGCCCCGCCCTTGCGCCGACCAGGAGCCGGCGGAACCGCCCCCTGCCTCCGGCCTGCTGTGGGACGAACCGTCTCCACCGGCCGCGCCGCCGAAGAAAAGCCGGCGCCGGCGCGGCGTGCCGCCCGCCCCGGTTTCCGCGGAAGTCGCCGCCGCCGCGGCCGCGCTGCCGCCCAATGTGCGGCTCGGCACGTCGTCGTGGTATTTCCCCGGCTGGGACGGCATCGTCTACGACGGCGATTTCGCGCAGACGAAGCTGTCGCGCGAAGGGCTCGAGGCGTACGGCGCGCATCCGCTGCTGAAGAGCGTAAGCCTCGACCGCTCGTTCTACGGGCCGCTGTCGGTGGCCGATTACCTGCGCTACGCGCAACAGGTGCCGGACGACTTCCGCTTCGTCGTGAAGGCGCCGGCGTCCGTCACCGACGCGGTCGTGCGCGGCAGGCGCGGCGAGCCGTCGGGCCCGAACCCGACCTTCCTCGACGCGCAGCTCGCGACCCGGGAATTCGTGCAGCCGTGCCTCGAAGGGCTCGGCCGGAAGGCCGGCGTGCTGGTGTTCCAGTTCTCGCCGATGCCCGATCAACTGCTCGCCGAGCCGGCCGCGCTGATCGACCGGCTGTCGGCATTCTTCGCGGCATTGCCGCCGCTGCCGCCGGACGCCGACGGCACGCGCTACGCGATCGAGATCCGCGACGCGAGCCTGCTCACGCCGCGCTTCATCCGCGCGCTCGCGGCGCTCGGCGTGCGCTACTGCGTCGGCCTGCACGCGCGGATGCCAGACCCGCTGCGCCAGGCGGCCGCGCTCGCGCTGCTCGACGGCGATGCGCCGGGCCCGCTGATCGTGCGCTGGAGCCTGCACGGCGGCTTCAAGTACGAACAGGCGAAAGCGAAGTACGAGCCGTTCGACAAGCTCGTCGACGAGGACCCGGCCACGCGCGCGGCGCTCGCCGAGCTGGCCGCGCGCTACGCGCTGGCCGGACAGCCGGTGATCATCACGATCAACAACAAGGCGGAAGGCTCCGCGCCGCTGTCGTGCCTCGCGCTCGCGCGCGAGATCGCCGCCGCGTGCGCGCACTGGCGCAGCGAGGCTGCGTAGGGGTCGCGGCGCGGGTGCCCGCGCCGCTTGCGGCTGACGCGCCGATTACGCGCCGCGCTGCGACTTCAGCCGGTGCGAGAACTTCTGGCGGAATTTCGCGAGCTTCGGCCCGATCACGACCGAGCAGTAGCCCTGCCCCGGATTGCGTGCGTAATAGTTCTGATGATAGTCCTCGGCCGGCCAGTAGTTGCCGTCGAGCGGCACGACCTGCGTGACGATCGGCTGCCCGAACACCTGCTCGCGCTCCAGTTCGCGGATCACGTCGAGCGCGACGTCGCGCTGCGCGTCGGAATGCGTGAACACGACCGACCGGTATTGCGTGCCGACGTCGTTGCCCTGCCGGTTCAGCTGGGTCGGATCGTGCGTCGCGAAGAAGATCTCGAGGATCTCGCGATAACCGATGCGCGCCGGATCGAACGTCACGTTCACGACCTCGGCGTGACCGGTGTCGCCGTCGCAGACGTCGCGATAGCCGGGATTGCGCGTATGGCCGCCCGCATAGCCCGACTGGACGGCCGTCACGCCGTCGACGTCGAGAAACACGGCCTCCGTGCACCAGAAGCACCCGCCGCCCACAGTCGCGGTTTCAAGCATCTCGTTCACCATGAAATCAGTACCTCGTTGAAGACGGCGGCCGGCACGCAGGCACGCGCCGGCGCCGCCGGTCCTTATCGTCGCTGCCCGGTTGCCCGGCGCGCAGCGGCAGCGTTCAAGTATCTCACTCGCGCGCGAATCCGGCAGAACCGCATGCGCGCCGCGCGCCACCGGCTGCGCGTTTCTCGACTACACTTAGGCACGCTTCGCCGCGACGGCACACCGTCCGGCTGCACGCAGCGTCCGATGCATGCCCGCCCTGATGCCAACAACATCCGCCGGAACATCGATATGCACGCCTCAGCAGAAATCGCCCGCATGACGGGCCCGGCCGCCGGTGCCCCGCGCGCCGTCGCCTTCACCGCACCCTCGCGTCACCGTACGCCCGTTGCGCCGCCTGCGCGACGATCCGGCGCGCCGCGTTTCCCCGCTTTCCCGACCTGATGCACCGCACCGCGCGTCCTGCAATCGCGCGCCACCGCCTTTGCATTCCCGTCACGCAACCTGTTCGACCCGCACGCCCGCAGTGAACGGCCGTGCGCCCGTGATCCGATACAACCGAGAGAGGCACCACGATGAGCATGCGGCCTGACCCGACCTTTCACGCTTCGCCGGAACTTGCGATGCAGGCGCCCGCGGAAGAGTTTGCCTATACGTTGTTGCTGAGCCCCGATTTTTCCAGGCCCGACGCGCTCGCCGTGATCGACGTGAAACCCGGCTCGGCGACCTACGGCAAGATCGTGCACACGGTGACGATGCCGAACACCGGCGACGAATTCCACCACTTCGGCTGGAATGCGTGCTCGTCGTCGCTGTCGCCGCTGACCGGTCACGCGTTTCTCGAGCGCCGCTTCCTGATCATCCCGGGCCTGCGCTCGTCGCGGATCTACGTGATCGACACGAAGCCGCACCCGACGCAGGCGCGTATCCACAAGATCATCGAGCCCGGCGAGGTGTTCGCGAAGACCGGCTATTCGCGGCCGCATACGGTTCATTGCGGCCCCGAGGGCATCTACGTGAGCACGCTCGGCGGCGCGGGCCCGGACGGCACCGACGGCGCGCCCGGCATCTTCATCATGGACTGCGAGACCTTCGACGTGCTCGGCCGCTGGGAAATCGACCGCGGCCCGCAGGACAAGCATTACGACTTCTGGTGGAACCTGCCGCGCGACTACATGGTGTCGAGCGAATGGGCGCTGCCGCCGCAATTCGAGAACGGCATCGTGCCGGAAGACCTGCTCGCGAACCGCTACGGCCACCGGCTGCATTTCTGGGACCTGCGCGCGCGGCGCAACGTGCAGACGATCGATCTCGGCGCGCAGCACCAGATGGCGCTCGAAGTGCGGCCCGCGCACGATCCGGTGCGCGAATACGGGTTCGTCGGCGTCGTGGTCGACACGACCAATCTCGAAGGATCGATCTGGACCTGGTGGCGCGAGGACGGCCGGTTCCATGTGGAGAAGACCGCGACGATTCCGCCCGAGCCGGCCGCCGCCGACGAACTGCCGCCGCTGCTCCAGGGATTCGGCGCGGTGCCGCCGCTCGTGACCGACATCGACCTGTCGCTCGACGACCGTTTCCTGTACGTATCGTGCTGGGGCACGGGCGAGATGCGTCAGTACGACGTGTCGGATCCGCGTCACCCGGTGCTCGCCGGGTCGGTGCGCATCGGCGGGATCGTGCGCCGCGCGCCGCACTCGAACGGCCGCGCGTTCGCCGGCGGCCCGCAGATGGTGGAAATCAGCCGCGACGGCCGGCGCGTGTACTGGACCAACTCGCTCTACTCGACGTGGGACGACCAGTTCTATCCGGACGGCGTGCCGGCCGCGCAGGTGCTCGCGCATGCGGGGCCGGACGGCGGGCTGACGCTCGCCGACGACTACTGGGTCGAGTTCCCCGACGGCTATCGCGCGCACCAGATCCGGCTGGAAGGCGGCGACTGCTCGACCGACTCGTTCTGCTATCCGTCGGTCAAGCGTTGAGCGCCGGCCTCTCCGCGCCGCTCGCGCTGTGGGCGGCCGTGCTCGCGAGCGGCGTCTATCACGGGCTCAATCCGGCGATGGGCTGGCCGCTCGCGGTGTCGAACGCGTTGATGACGCGCCGCGGCGGCGCGCTCGTCGCGGCGCTCGGCTATCTCGCGCTCGGCCATGCGCTCGCGGTATTCATGGTGATGCTGCCGTTCGGGCTGCTCGCCGCGCTGCTTGCATGGCAGTCGGCGATCCGGATCGGCGCGAGCGCGCTCGTGATCGGCTTCGGCGCGGTGCTGCTGATCCGGCGGCGCCACCCGCGTGCGCTCGCGCGGATTCCGCCCGCGCGGCTCGGGCTGTGGTCGTTCGCGGTCGCGCTCGCGCACGGCGCCGGGCTGATGCTGGTGCCGATCTATCTGGGGCTTTGCGGGCTCGACACGGACGCCGGCGATCGCGCGGCGGCCACGCTCGTCGACGCGCATCTCGGAATGGCGCTCGTCGTCGCGGCCGTGCACGCGGCCGCGATGATCGGCACGGGCGGCGTGCTCGCGTGGCTCGTGTACCGCTATCTCGGGCTGAAGTTCGTCGCGCGGAGCTGGTTCAACCTCGATGCGGTGTGGGCGTCGAGCCTGATCCTGACGGGTGTGCTGTCGCTCGGGCTGGCGGCGGCGCGGTAGCGCACGCGCGGCGGCTGCCGCGCGGGATTCATGGCGTGGCGGATGGCCTGCCGCATGGGCGGGCCACCGACCGCGCGCGATAAAACACGCCAGAAACGCCGCCGCCGGCCCGATCGCGGCGCCGCGCGACTGTGTTCGCTACCTCACGCTGGCCCCGCAATGCACCGTCCGCACGGGCCCGGCGGTCGCGATTCCGCTAAAATCGCGCCATGCGCACCACTTCCCGACCGACCGCCCTGGCCTTGCCGCCTTTCGTCCGCCGCGCCTCCCGCACCCGCCGCGCGCCGCGCCTGTCCGTTTCGATCCGGATGGCCGCCCGATGAAGCATGCCACCCCGCCCGATTTCGACTCGGCCGCCTTTCGCCAGGCGCTCGGCCAGTTCGCGACCGGCGTCACGGTCATCACGACGCGTGCGCCGTCCGGGCAGTTGATCGGCATCACCGCGAGCTCGTTCAACTCGGTGTCGCTCGATCCGCCGCTCGTGCTGTGGAGCCTCGCGCACAAATCGGCGTCGACGCCGGTGTTCCGCAGCAACAGCCATTACGTGGTGAACGTGCTCGCGGCGTCGCAGCTCGACCTGTGCAAGCGCTTCTCGACCTACAAGGGCGACCGCTTCGAAGGGATCGCGCACGCGGCCGGCAACTCGGGCATGCCGGTGCTCGACGGTGCGCTCGCGTGGTTCGAATGCCACAACCGCAGCCGCTACGACGAAGGCGACCATGTGATCTTCGTCGGCGAAGTGGAACGCTGCGGCGTGCGTGCCGTGTCGGATGCCGCTCCGCCGCTCGTGTTCCACGGCGGCGGCTTCCACGGCCTCACACCGCTTTGATCGCCCCCATGCGCGCCAGCCCGACCGGCGCGCCCGCTTCGTCCTTCAGCGTCTGCAGCACGATGTTCGAACGGATGTCCATCACGCCCGGCGCCTTGTAGAGCCGGTTCAGCACGAAATCCGAATAGTGCTTGAGGTTGTGCGCGAGCACGCGCAGCAGGTAGTGGCTCTCGCCCGTCACGACGAACGCGCCGACCACCTCCGGCCATTCGCGCAGCGCCTCCGCGAAGCGCTCGTGCCATTGATTCTCTTCGTTGCGCATCGACACCTGCACGAACGCCTCGAGCTCGAAGCCGAGCTTCTCGCGGCTCAGGCACGCGCGATAGTGCTCGATCACGCCCTGCTCCTCGAGCAGGCGCATCCGGCGCAGACAGGCGGATGGCGAAAGCGAGATGCGTTCCGCCAGATCGAGATTGCTGATTCTGCCCTCTTCCTGCAGGACCGCCAGAATCCGGCAGTCGGTGGCATCGAGCGTGATCGCGTGCATTTTTGGTCCCCGTTTTCCCTCTGAGTCGAATTATCTGCCAATCGGGCGGATTGTCCATGTTTATTTCGCAAGCACTTTCTGCGAGCGTCCACCTATCATTCGAAGCATCGATTCACCGACTCGTCATGCCATGGACACACTCTGGGACATCTCGCCGCCCGTCAGCCCCGCCACCCCCGTGTGGCCGGGCGACACGCCGGTTTCCGTCGAACGCGTCTGGCGGATGGAGGCCGGCTCGCCGGTCAACGTCGCGCGCCTGACGCTGTCGCCGCATACCGGCGCGCACTGCGACGCGCCGCTTCACTACGACGCCGACGGCGCGCCGATCGGCGCGGTGCCGCTCGACACCTATCTCGGCCCGTGCCGCGTGATCCACTGCATCGGCGCATCGCCGGTCGTGCGTCCGGCCGACCTCGGGGCCGCGCTCGCCGGCGTGCCGCCGCGCGTGCTGCTGCGCACCTATGCGCGCGCCAGCGTCGCGCAATGGGACAGCAGCTTCTGCGCGGTCGCGCCCGAGACCGTCGACCTGCTCGCCGCGCACGGCGTCAAGCTGATCGGCATCGATACGCCGTCGCTCGACCCGCAGGAATCGAAGACCATGGATGCGCATCACCGCGTGCGCACGCACCGGATGGCGATCCTCGAAGGGATCGTGCTCGACGACGTGCCGCCCGGCGACTACGAGCTGATCGCGCTGCCGCTGAAATTCGCGACGCTCGACGCGAGCCCCGTGCGTGCGGTGCTGCGCGCGCTGCCCGGCCGGTCCTCCTGATTCATCCAACCATCGACCCGCGAACCACTCGTCCGCGAACTACTGACCCGACATCATGATCATCAAGACCCGTGAAGACGCGCTCGCCCTCGACCGCGACGACCCGCTCGCCGCGCTGCGCGACCAGTTCGCGCTGCCCGACGGCGTGATCTATCTCGACGGCAACTCGCTCGGCGCGCAGCCGCGCGCATCGGCCGCCCGCGCGCAACAGGTGATCGGCGCCGAATGGGGCGAAGGCCTGATCCGCAGCTGGAACACCGCCGGCTGGTTCGCGCTGCCGCGCCGCCTCGGCGACAAGCTCGCGACGCTGATCGGCGGCGCGCCCGGCGAAACCGTCGTGACCGACACCATCTCGATCAACCTGTTCAAGCTCCTGTCGGCGATGCTGCGCCACCAGGCCGAACGCGCGCCGGAGCGCCGCGTGATCGTGTCGGAGCGCTCGAACTTCCCGACCGACCTGTACATCGCGCAAGGGCTGATCGAACAGCTCGGCGGCGACTACGAGCTGCGCCTGATCGACGATCCGGCGGACCTGCCCGACGCGCTCGGCGCGGACACGGCCGTCGCGATGATCACGCACGTGAACTACCGCACCGGCTACATGCACGACATGCCGGCCGTCACGCAGCTCGTGCACGATGCGGGCGCGCTGATGCTGTGGGATCTCGCGCATTCGGCCGGCGCGGTGCCGGTCGACCTGAACGGCGCGCACGCGGACGGCGCGGTCGGCTGCACGTACAAGTACCTGAACGGCGGCCCCGGTTCGCCGGCCTTCGTGTGGGTGCCGCGGCGCCATCTCGCGCATTTCTCGCAGCCGCTGTCGGGCTGGTGGGGCCATCGCGCACCGTTCGCGATGCAGCCGGGCTTCGCGCCCGATCCGGGCATCGCGCGCTTCCTGTGCGGCACGCAGCCGATCGTGTCGATGTCGATGGTCGAATGCGGGCTCGACGTGTTCCTGCAGACCGACATGCACGCGATCCGCCGCAAGTCGCTCGCGCTGACCGACGCGTTCATCGCGCTCGTCGAAACGCGCTGCGCGGGCCTGTCGCTGAAGCTCGTCACGCCGCGCGCGCATCACCAGCGCGGCTCGCAGGCGAGCTTCGAGCATCCGCACGGCTACGAGGTGATGCAGGCGCTGATCGCGCGCGGCGTGATCGGCGACTACCGCGAGCCTTACGTGCTGCGCTTCGGTTTCACGCCGCTCTATACGCGCTTCGTCGACGTGTGGGATGCCGTCGAGACGCTGCGCGACATCCTCGCCACCGACGCGTGGAAGGCGCCCGAGTTCGCCGAGCGCGGCGCGGTGACCTGACCGCTTCCAGCCCGGCGCGCGCCGCCGCGACGTGCGGATTGCGCGCCGCGCCCCGTCATTCAAATCTGGAGAAAGTCGTGAATTCTGGTCATATTCAGCCACCCGGCGACGATGCGCCGGCGGGCTGCCCGTTCTCGGGCGCACGCGCGGCCCAACCGGCTCATGAAGCGCCGCACGTGCCTGGCGAAGCCACCGCTCAAGCCGGCTGGCACGATGCGCAGCTCGATTTCTCGAAGTCGATGAGCTACGGCGACTACCTGTCGCTGAACGCGATCCTCGACGCGCAGCATCCGCTGTCGCCCGATCACAACGAGATGCTGTTCATCATCCAGCATCAGACGAGCGAGCTGTGGATGAAGCTCGCGCTGTTCGAGCTGCGCGGCGCGCTCGACGCGGTGCGCGGCGACGCGCTGCCGCCCGCGTTCAAGATGCTCGCGCGCGTGTCGCGGATCCTCGAGCAACTCGTGCAGGCGTGGAACGTGCTGTCGACGATGACGCCGTCCGAGTATTCGGCGATGCGGCCGTATCTCGGCCAGTCGTCGGGCTTCCAGTCGTACCAGTACCGGCAGCTCGAATTCCTGCTCGGCAACAAGAACGTGCAGATGCTGCAGCCGCATGCGCACCGGCCCGACATCCTCGAACAGGTGCGCGCGACCCTCGAGGCACCGTCGTTCTACGACGAGGTCGTGCGCCTGCTCGCACGGCGCGGTTTCCCGATCGCGCCGGAACGGCTCGAGCGCGACTGGACACAGCCGATGCGTCACGACGAAACGGTCGAAGCCGCGTGGCTCGAGGTCTATCGTCACCCGCAGCAGCACTGGGAGCTCTACGAGATGGCCGAGGAACTCGTCGATCTCGAGGATGCGTTCCGCCAGTGGCGCTTCCGCCACGTGACGACCGTCGAGCGCATCATCGGCTTCAAGCAGGGCACCGGCGGCACGAGCGGCGCGCCGTATCTGCGCAAGATGCTCGACGTCGTGCTGTTCCCCGAGCTCTGGCACGTGCGCACCACGCTGTAACGCATCGCCTCGCGCCCGCGCGTCACGACGACGTGCGGGCCGGCGCCTCCCCTTCGCGCGGCAACGCGCGTTCGTGTGCACGCCGCGGAATGTGCCGCCGCAGCCGGCGCCGCCGGCTCGCGCAAGGGCCGGGCACGCACGGGATCGGCCTCGCGCCGTCCGCGTGCGGGATCCGATGCCGACGCGGTCGCCGCGTTTCCGACGGGCCGACGGGCCGACATATCGACGTGCGGACGAGCCGACGAGCCACCGGGACGATCGCCGGCATATCGCCATATCGTTGCGGCGCCGCACCATCCGCTACTCACGCTCACCGTGTTCCGACGGCGTCACGGCACCCTGCCGGGGCGGCCAGCACGCTCGCTGCTCGACGAACTCGTCACATCGATGCGCGACGGACGCTGACGCCTTCCGCCTTCCGCCCCCGCTTCCGCCCCGCCCCGCCCACGCGCCGCCGCAGCGCACCATCGAAATGCCGCGCCCGCGCCTTGACTTTCGCTCGCCCGAATACGATCATTCGCTCACATAAAGAGCAAATGATCGTATTCGACAGGAAAGACTGGCACGAACAGGAGACACCGGATGAGCGAATCGCCCTCCGCCCACGCGCCCGTGCTGCTGCACATCGGCGCAGGCTCGTTCCACCGCGCGCACCAGGCGTGGTATCTGCACCGCGTGAACGCGGCCGTGCCGGCCGACGAACGCTGGTCGCTGACCGTCGGCAACATCCGCGACGACATGCGCGCGACGATGGACGCGCTCGCCGCGCAGCACGGCGCCTACACGCTCGAAACCGTCACGCCGCAGGGCGAGCGCGCGTACGAGACGGTCCGCGCGATCTCGCGCGTACTGCGGTGGTCGATCGATCTCGCCGCGCTGATCGACGCCGGCGCCGACCCGGCGTGCCGGATCGTGTCGTTCACCGTCACCGAAGGCGGCTACTACCTCGACGAACACAACCGGCTCGACCTCGCGAACGCCGATCTCGCGGCCGACCTGCAGGGCGCGCGCACGACGCTGTACGGCGCGCTCGCGGCGCTGCTCGCCGAACGCGCGAAACGCGGCGCGGGCCCGCTCACACTGCAGAGCTGCGACAACCTGCGCAACAACGGCGCGCGCTTTCGCGCGGGCATGCGTGAATTCCTCGAGCGGCGCGGCGAGACCGATCTGCTCGCGTGGTTCGATGCGAACGTCGCGACACCGAGCGCGATGGTCGACCGCATCACGCCGCGCCCGACCGCCGACGTGCGCGAACGGGTGCGCGCGGCAACCGGCGTCGACGACGCGTGTCCGGTGATGGGCGAGTCGTTCATCCAGTGGGTGATCGAGGACCGCTTCGCGGCGGGCCGGCCGCGCTGGGAGCTGGCCGGCGCGGAACTGGTCGACGACGTGCATCCGTACGAGGAAGCGAAGATCCGCATCCTCAACGCGACGCACAGCTGCATCGCGTGGGCCGGCACGCTCGCGGGCCACACGTACATCCACGAAGGCACGCACGACGCGGCGATCCGCCGCTTCGCGCACGACTACGTGACGCAGGACGTGATCCCGTGTCTCAGCCCGAGCCCGCTCGACCTCGAACGCTACCGCGACGTCGTGCTCGAACGGTTCGGCAATCCGTACGTGCTGGACACGAACCAGCGCGTCGCGGCCGACGGCTTCTCGAAGATTCCCGGCTTCATCGCGCCGACGCTCGCCGAATCGCTCGCTCGCGGCGCGGCGCCGGTCGCCACCGCGGTGCTGCCGGCGCTGTTCCTGCGCTTTCTCGAACGCTGGGCGCGCGGCTTGCTGCCGTATGCGTACCAGGACGGCGTGATGGACGACGGCGCCGCGCGGGCGATCGTCGAGGCCGACGACCCGGTCGTCGCGCTGTGCGCGAGCCGCGCGCTGTGGGGCTCGCTCGCCGGCAACGCGGCGTTGTTCGACGCGCTGCGCGCCGGGCTCGCACGCGTCGACGCATGGCTCGCGCAGCGCTGACGCATGGCGGCCCGCGGCCTCGCAGCCGGCCGCCCGCGAGCGGCCGCGCATCCGGGCGAACCTGCGTTGGCAGGCGCGCGCGCGTGCGGCTAAAGTAGCGGCTCCTCACTGACGGAACGGATCGCTCATGTATCTCGGCATCGACCTCGGCACCTCGGAAGTGAAGGTGCTGCTGCTTGCTCCGGACGGCACCGTGGTCGGCACCGCCGGCACGCCGTTCAGCGTGTCGCGGCCGCACCCGCGCTGGGCGGAACAGCATCCGGACGACTGGTGGCAAGGCACGCTCGCCGCGCTCGCGGCGCTGCGCGAACGGCATCCGCAGGCCTTCGCGCAGGTGCGCGGGATCGGCCTGTCGGGCCAGATGCACGGCGCGGTGCTGCTCGGCCGCGACGACCGCGTGCTGCGCCCCGCGATCCTGTGGAACGACATGCGCAGCGCCGACGAATGCGCGCTGCTCACCGAACGCGCGCCCGATCTCCACGCGCTGGCCGGCAACCTCGCGATGCCCGGCTTCACCGCGCCGAAACTGCTGTGGGTCGCGAAGCACGAACCCGACGTGTTTGCCGCAACGGCCTGCGTGCTGATGCCGAAGGACTACCTGCGCTTCCGGCTCACCGGCGCGAAGGTGTCCGATCCGTCCGACGCGGCCGGCACGTTGTGGCTCGACGTCGCGCGCCGCGACTGGTCCGACGCGCTGCTCGCCGCGTGCGACATGACGCGCGACCAGATGCCGCGCATCGTCGAAGGCAACGCGCCGTCCGGCACGCTGCGCGCCGACGTCGCGCGCGAAATCGGGCTGTCGGAGGCCGTCGTGGTGGCGGGCGGCGGCGGCGACAACGCGACGAGCGCGCTCGGCATCGGCGCGATCCACGCGGGCGACGGCTTCGTGTCGCTCGGCACGTCGGGCGTGCTGAGCGTGGTCGGCGACCGCTTCATGCCGAATCCGGCGTCGGCCGTGCATGCGTTCTGCCACGCGATCCCCGATCGCTGGCAACTGATGAGCGTCGTGCTGTCGGCCGCGAGCTGCCTGCGCTGGGTCTGCAAGCTGACGGGCACCGACGAGCCGGCGCTGCTCGCCGAAATCGCGGCGCTCGACGCGGACGCACTCGCGACGGCGCCGCTGTTCCTGCCCTACCTGTCCGGCGAACGCACGCCGCACAACGATCCGTATGCGCAGGGCGTGTTCTTCGGGATGACGCATGCGACCGAGCGCGCGCATCTCGGCTACGCGGTGCTCGAAGGCGTGACGCTCGGCCTCGCGGACGGCCTCGACGCGCTGCACGCGGCCGGCGTCGAAACCGACCGGCTGTCGCTGATCGGCGGCGGCGCGCGCAGCGCGTTCTGGGCGCAGCTGATCGCCGACGCGCTGGACGTGCGCACCTGCCAGCACGGCGGCGGCGAAACGGGTGCGGCACTCGGCGCCGCGCGGCTGGGCTGGCTCGCCGTCGGCGGCGATCCGCAAGTCGTGCTGACCAAGCCGCCGGTGCGCGCCGAATACGTGCCCGACGCCGCGCGTCATGCGCTGCTGCGCGAGCGCCTCGACGCGTTCCGCGCGCTGTATCGCCACGTGCGCCCGCTTTACGAACCGTCGCGCGCGCGGCTCGCGTAGGCGGCGACGCAGGGCGGCCGTCGGCCGCACGCCGCGCATGCGTTACAGTGGATGCCATTGCGCCGCCCGACGGCCGGTCCGCGGGCGGCCCCCCAGATCCGAACCGAACCGCTATCGTGTCCAAGTCCTCAGAAAAACTCGATCTCGCCACGCGTGCCGCGTGGCTCTACTACGTCGCGGGCGACACGCAGAACGAAATCGCCGAGAAGCTGCAGGTGTCGCGCCCGGTCGCGCAGCGCCTCGTCGCGTTCGCGGTCGAGAAGAACCTGATCCGCGTGCGCGTCGATCACCAGCTCGCCGACTGCCTCGAGCTCGGCGCGCAGTTGTCGAAACGCTACGGGCTCACGATGTGCGAAGTCGTGCCCGTCGATGCCGATGCGGCCGAAGCGATCGACCGCAAGCTCGCGGTCGCCGGCGCGCAGGTGATGGAGCGCTACCTGAACGAGACGCGCCCGATGGTGATCGCCGTCAGCAGCGGCCGGACGCTGAAGGCGGCGGTCGCGCAGATCGCGCAGATCGAGCGGCCGCAGCACCGGCTCGTGTCGATGGTCGGCGCGATCGCCGCCGACGGCTCGTCGAACCGCTACGACGTCGCGCAGTACATCTCCGAGAAAACCGGCGGCAAGCACTTCCTGCTGCCCGCGCCGCTGTTCGCCGACAGCGACGCCGAGCGCGCGCAATGGTGCAATCACCGGCTGTACCGGATCGTCGACGCGCTGTCGGCGCAGGCCGACGTCGCGTTCGTCGGGATCGGCAACATCGGCCCGCACTGCCCGCTCTACGAGGACGGCTTCATCACCGAACAGGAACGCGACGAGATGACCGCGCTCGGCGCGGTAGCCGAACTGCTCGGCGTGCCGATCGATGCGCAGGGCCGGCTCGTCGACGTGTCGACGAGCGCGCGCGTGACGAGCGTCGCGCTCGACGCGCCGCCGAAGCGCCCGACGATCGCGTTCGCGGGCGGCCCGAAGAAGCGCGACGCGGTGATCGCCGCGCTGCGCGGCGGCTGGCTGTCGGGGCTCGTCACCGACGAAACCTGCGCACGCGCGGCGCTCGACGCGAAGGCGGCCTGACGCCTCCGCACGCTCACGCGGCCGCGCGCGGCGCCGGAAACGCATGCCGGCGCGCGCGCCATGCGCCGAGCCACGCAGCCGCCAGCAGCACGACCAGCACCCACGGAATCGCGCCCGCGCCCGTCGCGCCGAGCAGCATCCCGCCCGCGATGCCGCCGCCCGCGATCGCGAGGTTCCACACCGTCACGAGCATCGACTGCGCGACGTCGGCCGCATCGCCCGCCGCGTTCGCGGTGGCCGTCTGGAACAGCGTCGGCGCGCCGCCGAACGCGAGCCCCCACAGCGCGACACCCGCATAAACGATCGTCATCCCGGACCCGGCACCGAGCATCGCCGCCGCAAGCGCGAACAGCGCGATGCTCGCGAGCGTCAGCCGCCGCTGCGCGGCGCCGATCCATGCGCCCGTCAGCGCAATGCCGACCAGCGACGCGATACCGAACACGAACAGCGCCGCATCGACCTGCGCGCCCATCCGCACGCCGGCAAGGAACGGCGCAACGTACGTGTACAGCATGTTGTGCGCGAGCACATAGGCGAACATCACGACCAGCACCGGCCCCACGCCGGGCAGTGCGATCACGCCGAGCACCGGCTCGCGGGCGCCGGCGGGCTGTCCCGGATAGTCGGGCACGCGCAACCGGATCCAGCCGATCAGCGCGAGCGCCGCGACCGTGATGCCCGCGAACGCGATGCGCCAGCCGAACATCGCGCCGAGCGCGGTGCCGGCCGGGATGCCGATCGACATCGCGACCGGCGCGCCGAGCATCGCGACCGCGATCGCCCGGCCGCGCAGCGATGCGTCGACCATCCGGCTCGCATAGCCGGCCAAGAGCGCCCACAACAGCCCGGCCGACATGCCCGCGACGAAGCGCGCGGCGAGCGTGAGCGCGTAATACGGCGACGCGGCCGTCAATGCATTCGACACGACGAACCCGGCAAGCGCCGCGAGCAGCAGCCGGCGCCTGCGCATCGCGCGCGTCGCGGCGACGAGCGGGATCGCCGCGACGATCGAGCCGAGCGCGTAGACGGTCACGAGCTGGCCGATCAACGCCTCGGTCACGCGCAGGTCGATGCTCATCAACGGGAGCAAGCCGGCCGGCAACGCTTCGGTGAGGATCGTGATGAACCCGGCGGTGGCGAGCGCCAGCAGGTTCGCGACCGGCAGGCGTTCGCGCACCAGTGCGGACAGACCGGACGCCGGGTCGGCGACGCGGTCGGAAGCGCGGTCGGGAACGGATACGCACTCGCTCATGCCGCGCTCCGGTCGTCGACGCCATACACCGCGTCGCGCACGTCGGTGACGACACGCCCGTGCATCCCTTCGTACAACGTATTGGTCAGCGCGACGACCGTCAGCCCGGCCGCGCGGTCGACGAACCACGCATGCCCGTACGCACCGCCCCAGCGCCACGTGCCGACCGACTCCGGCGACTGCGCGGCCGCCGGATCGCGCAGCACCGAAAAACCGAGCCCGAAACCGAATCCCGGCGCGTCCGGCAGGTCGTGCGCGCCCGGCTGCACGCGCGCCATCTCATCGATCCAGCGGCGCGCGAGCCAGCCGTCGCGGCCGGTGCGCAACGCATCGAGCAGCGTCATGCAGTCGCGCGCGGTGCCCACCATTCCCGCGCCGCCCGACGGCCACGCGGCCGCGTCGAACGCGCGCGCCGGCGCGAAGCGGATGCCGACCGTGCCGTCGTACACCGGCGCGAGATCGTCGTCGGCCATCCGGCGCGGCGCGCCCGGCGTGCTGACGTACGGCGTCGCGAAGCGCGCGGCGTCGTGCGAGAAGAACGCGGTGTCGGTCATCCCGAGCGGCGTCGTGACGAGCGCGGCCACGGCTTCGGCGAGCGGCCGGCCGTCGACCGCCTCGATCAGCGCGCCGACCACGTCGGTCGCGAGCGAGTAGTCCCACGACGTGCCGGGCGCGAACCGCAGCGGCACGCCGGCGATGCGCCGCACGTTCTCCGCGAGCGACAGGTCCGCGCGGTCCATCCCGTCGGACACGCCGGCACGCGCATACGGGCCGTCGGCGTCGGCTTCGAGGAAGCGGTAGCCGAGCCCGGCCGTATGCGACAGCAGATGACGCAACGTGATGTCGGCCGGCGTGCCGTCGGGCAGCGTCGGCCGGAACGCGGGCAACCAGCGCGCGACCGGCTCGTCGAGCCCGATGCGCCCCGCCGCGACCAGCCGCATCGCGGCGGCCGTCACGATCGGCTTCGATACCGATGCGAGCCGGAACAGCGTGTCCTCCCGCATCGGCGTGCCGGCCTCGCGATCGGCCAGACCGGCCGCGCGCGCATAGCGAAGTTGGCCGTGGCGGGCGACCAGCACGACCGCGCCGACCACGCGCGCATCGGCCAGCGCGCGATCGAGCGCGGTGTCGAGGCGCTCGGGCAGCGCGGCGTCGGCATCCGGTTCGGCGCGGTGGGCGGTGACAGGCAGGGATGACATGGCGTGACCTCGAACAGTGAAGGAACGCCCATCGTAGGGAGCCGGCGCGAGAAGAAAAACCGGGTTAGAGTTCCGGACACTCCGGACATCGATGTCCGCAATCGAGAACCAGCATGGAAAATCTTGGCGGCTTCGTCGTGTTCGTCCAGGTCGCGGAAACGCGCAGTTTCGTCGCGGCCGGCCGCGCGCTCGGGCTGTCGGCGTCGGCGATCGGCAAGCGCATCGCGCGGCTCGAGGCGCGGCTGAACGTGCGCCTCTTTCACCGCAGCACGCGCAGCATCACGCTGACCGCGGAAGGCACGCGCTTCCTGGAACGGTGCCGGCGCGTGATCGCCGAGATCGACGCGGCCGAGCAGGAACTGACGCACAGCGCCGAAGCGCCGCGCGGGCGCCTGCGCGTGAGCCTGCCGACGATCGGCACGCTGCTGCTGCCGCTGCTCGCCGATTTCATGGCCGCATATCCGGAGATCGAACTCGACATCGATTTCAGCGACCGCCTCGTCGACGTCGTCGAAGAAGGCTTCGACGCGGTGCTGCGCACCGGCCAGCCGACGGATTCGCGGCTGTCGTCGCGGCTGCTCCGCCATTTCCGCCAGCACCTCGTCGCGTCGCCCGACTACCTCGCGCGGCACGGCACGCCGCGCACGCCGGCCGATCTCGCGCAGCATCGCTGCCTGCACTACCGCTTTCCGAGCAGCGGCAAGCTCGAGACCTGGCCGCTGCGCGTGCCGCATGCGAGTACGCCGCCCGAGGTGCCGGTCGCGATGGTCAGCAACAGCGCGGAAGCGCGCCTGTGCTTCACGCTGCGCGGGCTCGGCATCGCGTGCCTGCCCGAGTTCTTCGTGCGCGACGCGCTCGACGACGGCACGTTGTGCGCGGTGCTCGACGAACACGTCGCGAGCTGCACGCCGATCTACGTCCTGTGGCCGTCAGGCCGCCATCCGACGCCGAAACTGCGCGCCTTCGTCGATTACATGGCCGACCACCTGCGGCTCTGACCGGCGCGCGCCCTCACGCCGCCTTCGCGTGCGCGCTCAAGCGCCGGAACGCCTGACCTTGCTCGTCGAACAGGTGGCAGTGCTCGGCCTGCGCATGCACGTGCAGCGCCTCGCCGGTGCGGTACGTGTCGAGCGGCGGAATCCGCGCGATCAGCCCGTCCGGCGCGACCGCCGACTCCGCATACAGGTACGCGGCATCGCCGAGCGATTCGACGGCCATCGTCCGCGCGGCCACGCCGGTCTCCGCCTGCCCCACCATCAGATGTTCGGGCCGCACGCCGACGGTCACCGCCGCGCCGCGCAGCAGTCCGGCCGCCTCGACCGCGACGCGCTGCGTCTCGCCGCTGCCGAAGCGCACCAGCACGCCGGCCGCGTCGACCGACTCGACGGTGCCTTTCAGGAAGTTCATCTTCGGCGAGCCGATGAAGCCCGCGACGAACTGGTTGGCCGGCGCGTGGTACAGCGCGTTCGGCGTGCCGACCTGCTGCACCGCGCCGCCCGACAGCACGACGATCTTGTCGGCGAGCGTCATCGCCTCGACCTGGTCGTGCGTCACGTAGATCATCGTGGTCTTCAGCTCGTCGTGCAGCCGCGCGAATTCCAGCCGCATCTTCACGCGCAGCGCCGCGTCGAGGTTCGACAACGGCTCGTCGAACAGGAACACCTTCGGCTTGCGCGTGATCGCGCGGCCGATCGCGACGCGCTGCCGCTGGCCGCCCGACAGCTGCTTCGGCTTGCGGTCGAGCAGGTGGTCGATGTGCAGGATCTTCGCGGCCTGCTTCACCGCCTGGTCGATCTCGGGCTTCTTCGCGCCGGCGAGCTTCAGGCCGAACGCCATGTTGTCGTACAGCGTCATGTGCGGGTACAGCGCATACGACTGGAACACCATCGCGATGCCGCGCTTGGCGCTCGGCACGTCGTTGACCTTCGCGCCGTCGATCAGCAGCTCGCCGCTCGAGATGTCCTCGAGCCCGGCGATCATCCGCATCAGCGTGGATTTGCCGCAGCCGCTCGGCCCGACGAACACGACGAATTCGCCGTCGGCGATGTCGAGGTTCACGTTGCGCAGCACTTCGGTGTCGTCGTAGCGCTTCGCGATGTTGCGCAGGAGCACGCTTGCCATGGTCTGTCTCCGTTCGTTCGTGATGCGCCGCGTTGAAGGCGGCGCGCATTCGTTCCTGGTTGCTAGCCCGGCAGCACCGCGCCAGTCGCCTGCCAGCGCGCGACGTAGCCGGGCAGCTCGTGCATGTCGTCGAATACGTGACGCGCGCCGATCCCGCGCAACGCGTCGATCTGCGCGGCCGACGCATGCCCGCCGCCGACGAAGCCGAGCACGGTCATGCCGGCCGCGGCGGCCGCGGTGATGCCGGTCACGCTGTCCTCGACGACGAGGCACTGCGCGGGCACCGCGCCGAGCGCACGCGCGGCCGCGAGATACACGTCGGGCGCCGGCTTCGGCCTCGCCACGGCGTCCGCGCAGAACAGCCGGTCGCCGAAGAAGCGCGCGAGGCCGGTGCGCGCGAGCGCCGCCTCGACGTACGCGCGGTAGCTGTTGCTCGCGCACGCGGTCGTCAGGTTGAGCGCCGCGAGGGCCTTGTCGATGCCGTCGACCATCGGCGCGTTGACGGCCGCCGCCTCGACCGCGCGGCGGATCGCGTCGACGTCGCCGGCCGACAGCGTGCGGCCGACGGCCTCGCCCGCGCCGGCCAGCACGCGCTCGATGCGCAGCCCGAGCAGCGGCATCACCGCCGGCCGCGCGTCGACACCCGGCCAGCGCGCATCGAGCTCGCGCACGATCACGTCGGCGGCGACGGCCTCGCTGTCGATCAGCACGCCGTCGCAGTCGCAGATCAGCACGTTCATCCCGTGACCGAACGCGCGTTCGCCGGCCGCACCTTCGCCGGTAGCGCTCATTTGACCGCCCCGAACGTGAGCCCGCGCACGAGCTGCTTCTGCGACAGCCAGCCGACGATCAGGATCGGCGCGACCGCGAGCAGGGAAGCCGCGGACAGCTTCGCCCAGAACAGCCCCTCGGGGCTCGAGTACGACGCGATGAACACGGTCAGCGGCGCGGCGTTCGAGCTCGACAGGTTGATGCTCCAGAACGCCTCGTTCCACGACAGGATCACGAGCAGCAGCGCGGTGGACGCGAGCCCCGGCAGCGCCATCGGCATCAGCAGGTAGACGATCTCCTGCCACGTCGACGCGCCGTCGATGCGCCCCGCTTCGAGGATGTCCTTCGGGATCTCGTTGAAGTACGTGAAGGTCATCCACACCGCGATCGGCAGGTTGATCAGCGTGTACACGATCACGAGGCCCGACACGGTATCGAGCAGCCCCGCGTTCTTCCACAGCAGGTAGATCGGCACGAGCACGCCGACCGACGGCATCATCTTGGTCGACAGCATCCACAGCAGCACCTTCTGCGTGCGGTGGTTCGGGAAGAACGCCATCGCGTAGGCCGCCGGCACCGCGAGCAGCAGCGAGATCACCGTGACGCCGGCCGAGATCAGCACCGAGTTCCACGCGAACGAGAAGTAGTTGCTGCGCGCGAACACCTCGCGGAAGCTGTCGAGCGTCGGCATGAAGAACAGCGTCGACGCATACGCCTGCTGCTCGGTCTTGAACGCGGTGATCGCCATCCAGAAGAGCGGGAAGAACAGCAGCAGCGCGAGCAGCCACGCGAGCGCACCGGGCAGCGCGCGCCGCACGAGGTCGAATGCAGCCGGCGCGCGCCGGCCTTCCAAAGTCAGGTCGCTCATTTCTCGTACTCCCCCTTCAGGTTGCGCGCGAGCATCCGCACCAGGAAGAACGACACGACGTTCGCGACCACGACGGCGATGATCCCGCCCGCGGATGCGAGGCCGACGTCGAACTGCTGCAGGCCGAGCGCATAGATCAGGTACGACAGGTTGGTCGTCGCATCGCCCGGGCCGCCGCCCGTCGTCGTGTAGATCTCCGCGAAGATCGACAGCAGGAAGATCGTCTCCATCATCACGACCACGGCGATCGCGCGCTTCAGGTGCGGCAGCGTGATGTAGAAGAACATCGCGATCGGGCCCGCGCCGTCGATGCGCGCGGCTTCCTTCTGCTCCTGGTCGAGCGACTGGATCGCGGTGAACAGGATCAGGAACGCGAACGGCAGCCACTGCCACGCGACGATGATGATCACGGCGGTGAGCGGATAATCGGCGAACCAGTCGATCGGCGTCATCCCGAGCGCGCGCATCGCGTTCGCGACGAGCCCGTACACCGGATGCAGGATCATGTTCTTCCAGATCAGCGCGGCGACCGTCGGCATCACGAAGAACGGCGCGATCGCGAGCAGGCGGGCCACGCCTTGCCCGTAGAATTTGCGGTCGAACAGCACGGCCATCAGCACGCCGCCGACCACGGTGATCGCGAGCACCGCGCCGATCAGCACGAGCGTGTGCCAGATCGCGGGCAGGAACGACGGATCGGTCGCGAGGAAGCGGTAGTTGTCGATCCCGGCGAAGCCCTTCACGTCCGGGTTCAGCAGGTTGTAGCGCGAGAACGAATACCAGATCGTCATCGCGAGCGGGATCGACATCCACAGCAGCAGCACCGCGACGGACGGCGACACGAGCCAGCTGGCGCCGCCGCGCGCGCGGCGCGGCGCGCCCGGCGGCGACGATGCGTCGCCGACCGGCGACGCGTGGCTCAGGGGAAGACGCAAATGACGCATGATCGGAGTCCCTCCGGTTGAGACGCGGGCACGAACGGGCGGCCCGCCTTTCTGCATCGGCGACGCGCACCGTGCGCGGCGGCGCGCACGGTGCCAGCCGCGTTACTTCTTGTAGCCGGCCTGCCGGACCGCGCGGTCGGCCGCCGCCTGCCCGGCGGCGAGCGCCTGGTCGACCGTCATCTGGCCGGCCACCGCACCCGCGATCGCCTGCCCGACCACCGTGCCGAACGACTGGAATTCAGGAATCCCGACGTACTGCACACCCGTGTACGGCACCTTCTTCAGCGACGGATCGTTCGGGTCGGCCGTCTCGATCGCCTTCAGCACGAAGTCCGAGAACGGCGCGGCAGCCTTGTACTCGGCGCGCTGGTAGGTCGACGTGCGGGTGCCCGGCGGCACCGACGCCCAGCCTTCGTCCTTGCCGACCATCTCGATGTACTGCTTCGACGTCGCCCACGCGATGAACTTGCGCGCGGCGTCCTGCTGCTTCGACGTCTTCGGCACGGCCAGCGCCCACGCCCACAGCCAGTGCGAGCCCTTCGGCGTGGCGGCGACCGGCGCGGCGGCGAAGCCGATCCGGTCGGCGACCTGCGACTGCTGTTTGTTATAGAGCATCCCGGCCGCGACCGTCGCGTCGATCCACATCGCGCACTTGCCCGACGCGGTCAGGGTCAGGTTCTCGTTGAAGCCGTTCGAGCTCGCTCCCGGCGGGCCGTCCTTCTTCAGCAGGTTCACGTAGAAGCCGATCGCCTTCTTCCATTCCGGCGACGTGAGCTGCGCGTTCCAGTTCTCGTCGAACCAGCGCCCGCCGAACGTGTTCACGACCGTCGACACGTACGCCATGTTCTCGCCCCAGCCGGCCTTGCCGCGCAGGCAGATGCCATAGGTTCCCTTCGCCTTGTCGGTGAGCTTGTCCGCGAACTCGGCGATCTGGTCGTAGGTCGGCTGGTCGGGCATCTTGAGCCCCTTCGCCGCGAACAGGTCCTTGCGGTAGAACGTCATCGAGCTCTCGACGTAGAACGGCAGCGCATACAGCTGACCGTTGTACGACAGGCTGTCGCGCGCGGTCTTCACGATGTCGTTCAGGTCGTAGTCGGCGGGCAGCCCCGTGATCGGCGCGAGCCAGCCGCGCTTGCCCCACTGCGGCGTCTCGTAGGTGCCGATCGCCATCACGTCGAACTGGCCGCTGCCGGTCGTGATGTCGGTGGTCGCGCGCTGGCGCAGCACGTTCTCCTCGAGGATCACCCAGTTCAGCTTGATATCCGGGTTCGCCTTCTCGAACGCCGGCGACAGCTTCTTCAACTCGATCATGTCCGGGTTGTTCAGCGTCGCGATCGTCAGCGTGCCGGCGGACGCCGCGCACGCGGCCGTCGCGAGCGCGGCCCCGGCGAAGCAGCGTACGGCGGCATCGAGCATCTTTCGTTGCATGGCATGTCTCCTGTGATTGTTCGAACTGTCGTCGGTGTTGCGTATTGCGTATTGCGTGTGTCGCGTTGCTGCACTTCCTTCGCGGCCCGTCACGCCGGCCGCTGCATCCCGCACGCGCGCGCATAGTGCGCGATCACGTCGCGTATCCGGTGGCGCACCCAGGCGCGCGGCTCCTTCGCGAGGCCACCCGCGCGGCACGCCGCGTACACGTCCGGCAGCCACTGCGCGACGAGCGTTTCGGGCACCGGCTGCCGCGCGAGGTTGTCGAACAACTGCTCGACCGCCGCCGCGACGGCCGGCTGCAGCCAGTAGTAGCGGATCCGGTCGCTGTAGCTGAACTGGCGCGCGAGCCGCTGCTCGGTCTCGTCGCCGCGGTAGTACGGCGCCCAGTGCTCGGGCTGCGCGCGCATCGCGGCGTCGACCACGTCGCGCAACCGCGAGCGCTGCGCGCCGTCGCCGATCAGCGCGTCCTCGATGAAGGTGAGCGCGAACAGCGCCTCGCGCAGCGCGAAGGTCAGCGCGGGGCCAACCTTCAGCACCGCGAAGTGGTCGCGCACGAGCGCGGCGAGCGCGCCTTCGGTCTGGTAGTCGGTCGAATGCGCTTCGAACACGAGGCGCGGCGTGCGCAGGATGCTTGCACCGAGCGATGCGGCCTTCGCGCTGTCGTAGTCGAGCACGTGGCGATCGTCGAAATCGACGCCCGGCTGCGCGACGATCGCGACCACGCGCGTCCATGCGTCGTCGAGCCCGGCCGCCGCGAATGCGCTGCGATGCGCGTCGAGCGTCGCCGCGATGCTGTCGCTGCGCGTGACCGCGATCCGCGCGATCGCATCGCCGGCTGCGTCGCCGGCCACTTCGCCGCCCGGCGTCGGCACCTCGGTGCCGATCACGTAGACGGGCGCGACGCCGGCGCGCGCCGCCGCGTCTTCGGCCGCGCGGCACAGCCCGGCCGCGCGCGCGGCGATCGTCCGGTCGTCGAGCCGCGCCGGATCGTCCGCACACGCCATGCTCGCATCGAGATGGATCTTCTCGAACCCGGCTTCGACATACGCGGCGACCATCGCGGCCGCTTCGCGCATCGCGTCGGCCGCGCGGCGGTGCCGCCACGGGTTCGGTCCCAGATGGTCGCCGCCGAGCACCAGCGCCGACGGCGCGAGCCCGCAGCGCTGCGCGATCGCATCGACGTCGCGCCGGAAATCGGCGGGCGTCATGCCCGTATAGCCGCCGAGATGGTTCACCTGGTTGCAGGTCGCCTCGATCAGGAGCGGCGAGCCGTCCGCGCGCGCGGCCTCGCACGCGGCCTCCAGCACGAGCCGGTGCGCGCTGCAGACCGAATAGATGCCGCGCTGCGCCTGCGCGCGGTTCGCGTCGAAGATCATCCGCAGCACGGCGCCGGCGTGCGCGCTGCGCGGGCGTTCGGCAGTGGAAGTCAGGCCGGGCATGCGACACCTCGTTCGGTCAGGAAGCGGTCGATCTCGGCCGCGCTGCTGTTGCCCTCCATCGGGCCGCGCCGCGTGACCGCGATCGCGCCGGCCGCGTTCGCGCGGCGCAGTGCGACGTCGATCGGCAGGCCGGTGACGAGACTCGCGACCAGCGTGCCGCCGAAGCAGTCGCCGGCGCCGGTCGGGTCGCGTTCGTCGACGGGATAAGCCGGCGCGTCGACGCGGCTCGCGCGGTCGAACGCCACGCTGCCGGCCGCGCCGCGCTTGAGCACGACGCGTTCGAGCAGCGGATGCGTCGCGAGCAGCCCGGCGATCGCGCGCTCGGCCGGCTGCGGCCCGCAGAAGAACGGCAGGTCGGCCTCGCTCGGCAGGAACAGGTGGCACGCGGCGAGCAGCGTGTCGAGCGCCGCGCGCATCGGGCGGAAGCTCAGCATCTCGGGCCGCACGTTCGGGTCGAACGACACCTTCGCGCCGGCGCGCGCCGCCTCGATCACGCCGCGCTGGACCGCCGCGATCGCCGATTCGCTCGTCAGCGACGAGCCCATCACGTGGAAATAGCGGCAGCCGTCGAACATCGCGGTGTCGACGTCGGATGCGGCGACGCACGCGGCCGCGCTGGTCGACAGGCTGAACACGAAGCTGCGCGAACCGTCGTCGCGATACGCGACGAACGCGGTGCCGGTCGGACGTGCGACGCGACGGATGCGCGCGACGTCGACGCCATCGCGCTCGAGCCGCGCGACGATCGCGTCGCCGAACGCGTCGCGGCCGACGCAGCCCGCATACGCGACGCGCACGCCGAGCCGCGCGGCCTGGTCGGCGAAGATCGCCGGCGCGCCGCTCGGGAACGGGCCCGCGAACAGGCCCGGCACGTCGAAGCCCTGGCCGCGCTCGGCGGCGACGAATTCGGCCAGCAGTTCGCCGGCAACCACGATCTCCGCCATCATGCGTGTCCTCGTTCGGCGGCGGCCGCGCGCGGCACGAACGCCAGGGGTAAGCGTGCGAGCGGCGCCACTTCAGCTCATCCAGTTGCCGCCGTCGACGTTCAGCGTCTGGGCGGTGATGTAGTCGGCGTCGGCCGACGCGAGGAACAGCGCGGCGCCCGTCAGGTCGCCCGGCACGCCCATCCGCCCGAGCGGCACGGCAACGCCTACGAGCCGCTTCTTCTCGCCGAGCGGCCGGTTCTCGTAGCGCGCGAACAACGCATCGACCTGCTCCCACATCGGCGTGTCGACCACGCCCGGCGCGATGCCGTTCACGTTGATCCGGTGCGGTGCGAGCGCGAGCGCGGCCGACTGCGTATAGCTGATCACCGCGGCCTTGGTCGCGCAGTAGTGCGAAACGAGTGCCTCGCCGCGACGCCCCGCCTGCGATGACATGTTGACGATCTTGCCGCCGCGGCCCTGCTCGACCATCCGCTGCGCGACCGCCTGCATCAGGAAGAACAGCCCTTTCACGTTGACCGCGAACAGCCGGTCGAACACGTCCCAGGATTCGTCGAGGAGCGGGCGCATGTCGAACAGCGCCGCGTTGTTGAACAGGATGTCGACGCCGCCGAAGCGCTCGACCGCGGTCGCGACGATGCGCGCGATGTCGTCGCGGCGCGTGACGTCCGCGGTAACGGCCACCGCCCGGCCGGGATTTTGCTCGATCAGCCGCGCGAGCGAGCCGCTCGGCGGCTTCACGTCGACCAGCACGCAGCGCGCGCCCTCGTCCAGATAGCGTTGCGCGACCGCTTCGCCGATACCGCTTGCCGCGCCCGTCAGGATCGCGACCTTGTCTGCCAGTCTCACTGGTTGTCTCCGGTTCGTTCTGCTGCACGAAGGCCGCGAGGTGAGCGAACGCTCGCCGGCCGATCAATTGCTCTGTTGTTGATCGAATGATCGGATACGCGATTCATGCTGTCAAGGCGACACGGCGGCTTTCGATGATGCGCTGCGGCACGGCCGCGCCGTGCGCCGGCCGGCGACCCGCGCCCGGCAAGGCGCGGCGGGCTGGGTGCGGCGCGGCTGAAACGGCGCTGAAGGGGACAGAGCGCGTGCATCGGCAGGAATTCGGGCTGCACGGCATGGAGATACGTTATATCATCGCGATACTTCGTTTCATTGCCTGCTTCACGCCATGGCCACCTCATCGCCCATCGACGCCCGGCTGTCCCGGGCCGACGCATTCGCCGCCGAGCACGGGCTCGCGTGGACGCCGCTGCGCCGCCAGGTCTACGAACGCGTGCTGGCCGCGCAGCGCCCGATCGGCGCGTACGACCTGCTCGCCGAGCTCGAGCCCCAACGCGGCCGCGTGCCGCCCACGACCGTCTATCGCGCGCTGGATTTCCTCGTCGAGCACGGCTTCATCCACCGGATCGAATCGAAGAACGCGTTCTTCGCGTGCTGCGAGATCGGCGTGCCGCACGAAGGCCAGTTCCTGATCTGCGATTCGTGCGGCGAGACCGTCGAGATCCCGGGCAGCGACCTCGCGAAACAGTTGTCCGCGAGCGAGCCCGCGCACGGGTTCGAAGTCCACCACCAGGTCGTCGAGCTGAACGGCCTGTGCGGGCACTGCAAGGGCAAGCCCGCGCAACGCTGACACCGCACCGCGCGGCGCACGGCGCCGCCCCTTCCAACGAGGAGTTCCATGTCCATTGCCCTGAAGCGCGCGCCGCGGCGCGCCCTGCCGCTTGCCCGCCTGCTGGCCGCTGCTGCTGCCGCGCTGTCGATCGCGGCGCCCGCGTTCGCGCAGGCCGCGACCGTCAACGTGGTCGCCGCCGAGAATTTCTATGGCGACGTCGCGTCGCAGATCGGCGGCCGCCATGTCGCGGTAACCAGCATCCTCAGCAGTCCCGACCAGGATCCGCACCTGTTCGAAGCGAGCCCGAAGACCGCGCGCGCGCTGCAGCACGCGCAGGTCGTGATCTACAACGGCGCGAACTACGACCCGTGGATGGCCAAGCTGCTGTCCGCATCGAAGCAGGCGAAGCGCGCGACGATCGTCGTCGCGGATCTCGTCGGCAAGAAGGCCGGCGACAACCCGCACCTGTGGTACGACCCGGCGACCATGCCGGCCGCGGCGCGCGCGATCGCGGCCGAGCTCGGCCGGGCCGACCCGGCGAACAAGGCCGACTACGACGCGAACCTGCAGAAGTTCGTCGCGTCGCTGAAGCCGATCGACGACAAGGTCGCCGCGCTGCGCGCGCAGTACAAGGGCGTGCCGGTGACGGCCACCGAGCCGGTGTTCGGCTACATGTCGGATGCGATCGGCCTCGACATGCGCAACCAGCGCTTCCAGCTCGCGACGATGAACGACACCGAAGCCAGCGCGCAGGACGTCGCCGCGTTCGAGAACGACCTGCGCAAGAAGCAGGTGCGCGTGCTGATCTACAACAGCCAGGCCGAAGCGCCGATGACCAAGCGCCTGCTGAAGGTCGCGCGCGACGGCGGCGTGCCGAGCGTCAGCGTCACCGAGACGCAACCGGCCGGCAAGACCTTCCAGCAATGGATGGCCGGCCAGCTCGACGCGCTCGCGGCCGCGCTTTCCGCCGGCAAGAAATGATTCACGCTACGACATGACCGCCACTCCCCACGCACTCGCACTCGATCGCGTCACGCTCGAACTGGGCGGACGCACGATCCTGCGCGACGTGAGCTTCTCGATCGAACCCGGCGAATTCGTCGGCGTGCTCGGGCCGAACGGCGCGGGCAAGACGACGCTGATGCGCGCGGTGCTCGGCCTCGTGCCCGTCACGGGTGGCACGCTGTCGGTCGGCGGCGTGCCGGTCGTGCGCGGCAACGCGTCGATCGGCTACATGCCGCAGATCAGAAGCGGCCTCGCGAATCGCCGGATGCGCGGCTACGACTTCGTCGCGATGGCCGCCGACGGCCACCGCTGGGGGCTGCCGCACACCAACGCCGCGACGCGGCGCGACGTCGACCGCGTGCTCGACCTCGTCGGCGGCCCGACGCTCGCGCGCCGGCCGCTGTCGGAACTGTCGGGCGGCGAGCGGCAGCGCCTGCTGCTCGCGCAGTGCCTGCTCGGCAGCCCGAAGCTGCTGCTGCTCGACGAGCCGCTGATCAGCCTCGACCCGAACCACCAGCGCGGCGTCGTCGAACTCGTGCGCAACGTCCAGCGCGAGCTCGGCATCACCGTGCTGTTTTCCGCGCACGAACTGAATCCGCTGCTGAACGCGCTCGACCGCGTGCTGTATCTCGGCAACGGCGTCGCGGCGCTCGGCACCGTCGACGAGGTGATCACGAAGCCCGTGCTGTCGCGGCTCTACGGCTCGCCGATCGACGTGATGCGCGTGAACGGCAGGATCTTCGTGATGTCGGGCGACGTCGAAATCGAGAAGCACGATCACGAACACGAGGACGACGACGGCCACTCGCACGGCGGCGGCGGTCACGATCACGATCACGGTCACCACCACCACGGACACGCTCATCCCGGGCATTCGCACGATGTTTGAATACGACTTCATGATCAACGCGTTCGCCGCGTCGGGGATCGTCGCGGTGCTCGCGGGCATCGTCGGCTACTTCCTGGTGCTGCGCGGACAAACCTTCGCCGGCCACGCGCTGTCGCACGTCGGCTTCACCGGCGCGACCGGCGCGGTGCTGCTCGGCATCTCGCCGATCTGGGGGATGGTCGGCTTCACGCTCGCGGCCGGGATCGGGATGGGCGCGCTCGGCGAACGGCTCGCGGGCCGCGACGTCGCGATCGGCGTGATCCTGTCGGGCGCGCTCGGCTTCGGGCTGCTGTTCCTGCACTTCTACACGTCGTTCGCGACGCAGGTCACCGCGCTGCTGTTCGGCAACGTGCTCGCGGTCAGCCACGATACGCTCGCGGTGCTGGCCGGCATCGGCGCGGTGAGCCTCGTCGCGCTCGCGCTGATCGCGCGGCCGCTGCTGTTCGCGTCGCTGCAGCCCGAGCTGGCCGAAGCCAAGGGCGTGTCGCTGCGCACGGTGTCGATGCTGTTCCTCGCGGTGTGCGCGCTCGCGGTGGCCGCGGCGACGCAGATCGTCGGCGTGCTGCTCGTGTTCACGCTGCTGGTCGGGCCGGCCGCGGCCGCGCAGAACGTGTCGACGCGGCTGTCGACCGGCGTGCTGCTCGCCGCGCTGTTCGCGCTGTTCGAAGCGTGGGCCGGGATCGCGCTCGCGTATCACACCGACTGGCCGACGAGTTTCTGGATCACCGCGCTGTCCGCGCTCGTGTATGGGGCGAGCCTGTTGCGGCGACGCACATGACGTTCAGCCGGCGCTCGACAGGGTGCGCAATCGCGCATGTCGGCACGCCCCCAAAGGCGTGCACGGAATCAGCAGGGGATGCGTGACCATCGAGTCGACGATCGATTACGCGCGACTGAGAAACTTGCTGACCGCGCAGAAGCCGGTTCCGATCCCCGGCTCCTCCGTGCGTGCGTACGGCACGATTACAGTCAAATGAAGCGAGTCGCGTACCGAGCCGCGGTGACCGCTTGGGTACTCGTGGCATCCGTGTCGCTTGCACGGCTGTGCCTCACTCACGAGTCGTTCGCACTGCCGATACCCGAGCGCACGTGGGCTTGGCTCGTCACGCATGTTCCCGGATTCTGGGACGGCGAGTCGGGCGATGATCTCGTCATCGTCGTGCATTTGCTGATAGCGCTTGCGGTCGT
The DNA here is from genome assembly GCF_003854225.1 of Burkholderia sp. Bp8986. Classification (NCBI taxonomy): domain Bacteria; kingdom Pseudomonadati; phylum Pseudomonadota; class Betaproteobacteria; order Burkholderiales; family Burkholderiaceae; genus Burkholderia; species Burkholderia sp. Bp8986. Next base: position 216,077 of record NZ_QTQM01000002.1, read on the forward strand.
GATACCGGTGACCTGGCTCGCCTTGCGCACGCTGCGAAAGTGGAAGCGCCGCGCCACTCGCTGATGGCGGATGGCGCGGCCGGTTTATCGCACTAACGTGCCAGCACCCGCGCATGATGCGCGATGTGATCGGCGATGAACGTCGAGATGAAGTAGTAACCGTGGTCGTAGCCCGCATGGCGGCGCAGCGTCAGCGGCTGGCCGGCTTTCGCGCACGCGGCTTCGAACACGTCGGGGTTCAGCTGGTTCGCGAGGAACTGGTCGGCGAGGCCCTGGTCGACGAGGATGCCGTCCGCGAACTTCGGCGCATCCGCGCGCGCGACGAGCTCGCTTGCGTCGTGCTCTTTCCATGCTTCGCGGTCGGCACCCAGATAACCCGAGAACGCCTTCTCGCCCCACGGGCAGCGCGTCGGCGCGGCGATCGGCGCGAACGCCGACACCGACCGGTACAGGTCGGGGTGACGCAGCGCGAGCGTCAGCGCGCCGTGCCCGCCCATCGAGTGGCCGAAGATCCCGAGCCGCGCGCCGTCGATCGGCAGCTCGGCCGCGACGAGTTCGCGCAGCTCGCCCGTCACGTAGGACTCCATCCGGTAATGCGTCGACCACGGTGCTTGCGTCGCGTCGACATAGAAACCCGCGCCGACGCCGAAATCCCACGCCTCCGACTCGCCCGGCACACCCGCGCCGCGCGGGCTCGTATCGGGCATCACGAGCGCGAGGCCGTGCTGTGCCGCGTACTGCTGCGCGCCGCCCTTGATCGCGAACGTCTCCTCGGTGCAGGTGAGCCCCGCGAGATAGAACAGCGCCGGCACGCGGTCGTGCGCCGCCTGCGGCGGCAGGTACACCGAGAACTTCATCGGCAGGCCGATCGCCTTCGAATCGTGGCGATAGAAGCGTTGCTCGCCACCGTGGCAAGCATGCGAAGAAACGAGTTCGAGCATGGGGTTCCCTTCCGTTCAATACAGCACGATCGGGCGAATCGATTCGCCCTTCTTCATCGGGTCGACGCCGTCGTCGAGCATCTCGCGCGGCAGAGCGCGCGTGATCAGGTCGCGCCGTGCCGCGCGACACGGCAAAGCCGTATCGTGTCCGGCATGATCTCCGATCCCGCTGCCCGGCGCGCGCGGGAAACGGCCGCCGGCTTGCCGCGAGGCGTCACCGTGGTCGCAACAGGACAATCCAGGACAAGTGCCCGAGTTTAAACGCCGCTCGTGAACCACGCATCCGTTCGCGCATACAGATCGATGAAACGCGCATGGCGGGCGGCCAGCGCGCGATCGTCGCGCGGCGCGGCGACGGGCGACGCAGCCGGCGCCAGCGTGCGCAGCGCGTCGTCGCGCCAGTGTCCGATCGCGACGCCGGCGAGCAGCGCGGCACCGCGCGTCGCGGCGTTCGGGCAATCGACCGCGTCCAGCGACGCGCCGAGCGCATCCGCGAGCAACTGGCGCCAGCGCGGATCGACCGAGCCGCCGCCGGCGAGGCGCAGCGCCGTCACCGGATCGGCCGGGTTCGCAGCGCGGATCGCATCGAGCCCCGCGCGCAGCCCGAACGCGACGCCTTCGAATGCGGCGCGCATCATCGCGCCGCGCGTGTCGCCGAGCCCGAGCCCGAGCCAGCCGCCGCGCGCGTCGGGATTCATCCACGGCGAGCGCTCGCCCGTCAGGTACGGCAGGAAGCACAGCCGCTCGGACGCCGGCTGCGCGAACGCGTCGTCGTACGCATCCGCCCAGCCCGGATAGCCGAGCCAGCCACGCACGGCTTCGAGCGCGAGCCCGACGTTCTGCATCGCGGCCATCGTGTAATAGCCGTCGCCGGCTGCCGCGCGATAGCGGTGCAGCCCGCGCCGCGCGGGCGGCAGCGCATCCGCGAGCACGACGATCTGGCCGCCGCTGCCGGTGGTCAGCAGCGCGTCGCCGGCCGCGACGAGCCCGCTGCCGAGCGCCGCGCACGCCGTATCGGCCGCCCCCGTCGCCAGCGGCACGCCGGCCGGCAGCCCGAGTGCCGCCGCGGCCTTCGCATCGAGCACGCCGCAGCGCGCGCCCGACGCCCGCACCGGCGCGAACCGGTCGAGCGGCAGGCCCAGCGACTCGATCAGCGCCGTATCCCATGCGCCGTCCGGCGTCGCGAGCGCGGTCGCGCACGCGTCGCTCGGATCGGCCACGACCTCGCCGCCCAGCGCCACGCGCAGCCAGTCCTTCGGCTGCACGGCCCAGCGTGCGGCCCGCAGCGCCTGCGGTTCGTGTGCGGCCAGCCAGCGCAACAGCGGCCCCGCCATGCCGGGCGCGACGGGATTCGGTGCGACGGGCAAACCGGCGACGGGCCAATCCGCCGCGTCCGCTTCGCGCACCGCGCGCGTATCGGGCCACAACAGCGCGGGCCGCACCGGCTGCCCGGCCGCGTCGATCAGCACGACGCCATGCATCTGGCCGGAGAAGCCGATCGCGGCGACCTGCGCGCGCTCGCCGGCCGGCAGCCGCGCGGCGGCCCGCACGAGCGCCTGCCACCAGACGTCGGGCGCGATTTCGGCCCAGCCGGGCTGCGGCGACGACAACGCATAGGGTTCGCTCGCCACCGCGCGCTCGATGCCATCGGCATCGAGCGTGACGAGTTTGACGGAGCCGGTGCCGAGGTCGATTCCGAGCAGGCGCATGACGGGATGGCGTAGTCGAGTGGACGGATATCGATGATAGCGGGATCGCGCCATGCGCCCCGATTTTTGCGACGCTTTCGGCCGCGCGGCGACGCGAAAACACGGCCGTGAACGACCGGCTTCGCCGGGCCGCACCTTGCCCGCCAAAACAGCCGCTCGCGGGTTAACCCGGCGCGATCTTGCGCCGGTCGTTTTTGCCACTATGCCGCGGTCGCGATACACACCATAAAGCGGCCGATATTTGACATGGGGGTCCGCGCTATTTTGTAGGGCTATAAAACCGGGGAACCTCACTCCAGCGGCAGTTTCCCGATGATCGACACCCTGTTTCATGCCGACCAGGCATATCGAACCAGCAAAGAACGGAATAGAACCCAGCGCTCTTGTTGCGATGTGGCATTCCGCATAACTTCGTACCACCCCGAAAACAAGATCATGGAGTGAGACAGATGCAATCGAACACGGTCCATCCGTGCGATGAGGTGCTGCCGACCGGCAAGCTTGTAACGCTTGGTCTCCAGCACGTCCTCGTCATGTACGCCGGCGCCGTCGCCGTGCCGCTTATCGTTGGCGGCGCGCTGAAGCTGCCGAAAGACCAGATCGCGTTCCTGATCAGCGCCGATCTGTTTTCGTGCGGCATCGCCACGCTGATCCAGACGCTCGGCCTGTGGATCTTCGGGATCCGCCTGCCCGTCATCATGGGCTGCACGTTCGCGGCCGTCGGCCCGATGATCGCGATCGGCACCAACCCCGGCCTCGGCATTCTCGACATCTTCGGCTCGACCATCGCGGCCGGCATCATCGGCATCGTGCTCGCGCCGATGATCGGCAAGCTGTTGCGGTTCTTCCCGCCGGTCGTGGTCGGCACCGTGATCGCGGTGATCGGGCTGTCGCTGATGGAAGTCGGAATCAACTGGGCAGCCGGCGGCGTCGGCAACCCCGAATACGGCAGCCCCGTCTACCTCGGCCTGTCGCTGCTCGTGCTCACGCTGATCCTGCTGATCAACAAGTACGGCCGCGGCTTCCTCGCGAACATCTCGGTGCTGCTCGGCATCGTCGCCGGCTTCGTGATCGCGTTCGCGATCGGCCGCGTGAATACCGACGGCGTCGCGCACGCACCGTGGGTCGGCTTCGTGATGCCGTTCCACTTCGGCCTGCCGCACTTCGACCCGCTGTCGATCGCGACGATGGTCACGGTGATGTTCGTCACGTTCATCGAATCGACCGGCATGTTCCTCGCGGTCGGCGACATGGTCGATCGTCCGGTCAACCAGGACCGCCTCGTGCGCGGCCTGCGCGTCGACGGCCTCGGCACGCTAATCGGCGGCATCTTCAACTCGTTCCCGCATACGTCGTTCTCGCAGAACGTCGGCCTGATCGGCGTGACGGGCGTGAAGAGCCGGTTCGTCTGCGCGACGGGCGGCGTGATCCTGGTGCTGCTCGGCCTGTTCCCGAAGATGGCGCAGGTCGTCGCGTCGGTGCCGCCGTTCGTGCTCGGCGGCGCGGGCATCGTGATGTTCGGGATGGTGGCCGCGAACGGCATCAAGGTGCTGTCGAAGGTCGACTTCGTGAACAACTCGCACAACCTGTTCATCGTCGCCGTGAGCGTCGGCATGGGCCTCGTGCCGGTCGTGTCGCCGCACTTCTTCTCGAAGCTGCCGCCCGCGCTCGCCCCGATCCTGCATAGCGGCATCCTGCTCGCGTCGGCCACCGCCGTGATCCTGAACGTCGTGTTCAACGGCGTGAAGGGCGAGAAAGACGCGCGTTGCGAGATCCGCCGCGCAGGGCACGACTTCGACGGACGCCCGGCCGACGTGCATCACTGATCGGTCCGACCCGGACGCGCCGAAGGACGGCGCGATACGGTAAAGGAAAAACGCCACGGCTTGCCGTGGCGTTTTGCTTTGCGGCGAGTGATTGAGCGACGATAGCGGAGGTGCCGGTGATGACGATCCGCGGTCGCGGCCAACCGAACCGGCCGCACATAAAAAAACGCCACGGACCTTCGTCCGTGGCGTTGTCGCATCCCGGGGACCGCGACTTCGGCGAACCGGCGCGGTCGCCCGCTCCTGCCCGCCGTCGCGCTTACCCGTTCGTCGCTGCCGCCGACGCAGCAGCCGGAGCAGCCGCCTTGTCGTAGTCGACCGTCTCGTCCGGTGCGCGCGGCGTCTCGCCCGCGTGCTGGATCCAGCCGCCGCCCAGTGCGCGGTACAGCGTGACGAGGTTCGTCCAGCGTGCCAGGCGCGCGCTGATCAGCGACTGCTGCGCCGAGTACAGGTCGGTCTGCGCGGTCAGCACCGACAGGTAGCTGTCGACACCGTTCTTGTAGCGCAGGTCCGACAGGTCGAAGCGACGCTGCTGCGCGTGCTCGTTGCGCTCGAGCGCGGCGATCTGCTGGTCGTACGTGCCGCGTGCGGCCAGCCCGTCCGACACTTCGCGGAACGCCGACTGGATCGCCTTCTCGTAGTTGGCGATCTCGATGCGCTTCTGCACGTTCGCGAGGTTCAGGTTCGCGATGTTCTGCCCGCCTTCGAAGATCGGCATCGTGATCTGCGGCGCGAACGACCACGCCGCGGTGCCAGCCTTGAACAGGCCGCCGAGCGTCGGGCTGCCGGTGCCGAACGCGCCCGTCAGCGAGATGCGCGGGAAGAACGCCGCACGCGCCGCGCCGATGTTCGCGTTCGCGGCCAGCAGCGTCTGCTCGGCCTGCATCACGTCCGGACGACGCGTCAGCAGGTCGGACGGCAGACCGGCCGGCACGTCCGTCAGCAGGTTCTGCGCGTCGAGCGGCATGCCCGCCGGCAGATCGTCCGGCAGCGGCTCGCCGATCAGCAGCACCAGCGCGTTCAGCGCCTGCGCACGCGCGCGCGCCTGCGCCTGCTGGTTCGCGAGCGCCGTCTCGACGACCGTCTGCGCCTGACGCAGCTCGAGCTCGGAGCCCGTGCCGTTGTCGAACTGCAGCTTGGTCAGGTCGTAGGACGCCTGGGCCGACTTCAGCGTGTTTTCCGTGACCTGCAGCAGGTCGTCGGTCGACAGCAGCGTCAGGTACTGATCCGCCACCTGCGACACCAGCGAGATCTCGGCAGCCTGCCGTGCGTACGACGTCGACAGGTACTGCGCGAGCGCCTGGTCCTTCAGGCTCTGCACGCGACCGAACAGATCGAGTTCCCACGACGCGGAAACGCCGACGTTGTAGGCCCGCGAGATATACGGCGCACCCGTCTGCGACAGGCCCTGCGGTACGCGCTGGATGCTGCCCGTGCCCGTGCCGTCGAGCGTCGGGAACAGGCCCGCGCGCGTGATCTGGTACTGCGCGCGCGCCGCCTCGATGTTCAGCACCGACACGCGCAGGTCGCGGTTGTTCTTCAGCGCGATCTCGATCAGCCGCTGCAGGCGCGGATCGACGAAGAATTCGCGCCAGCCGATGGCGGTCGCTGCCTGGCCGTTCGCGCTGCGCGCGCCGGCAGCGCCCGGCTGCGTCGCATAGACGCCGCCGGCCGGGTACGCCTGCGCGACGGGCGCGTCGGGCCGCGTGTAGTGCGGCGCCATCGTGCAGCCCGTGGCCAGCAGCGCGACCGCGATTGCAGTCAAAGCGTGTTTTTGCATCATCACTGTCCCTTGTTGCCTTCGTCGCCGTTGCCCGGCTTCTCTTCGTGGTGCGAGTGCTCCTGAGCCAGACGCAGCGCCTGGTCGACGTCTTCCTTCTCGCCGCTGAAGATCGCGCGGATCTTCACGAAGAACATCGGGATCATGAAGATCGCGAGGAACGTCGCCGTGATCATCCCGCCGATCACGCCGGTACCGATCGCGTGCTGGCTGGCCGAACCCGCGCCGTTGCTGATCGCGAGCGGCATCACGCCGAGAATGAACGCGAGCGACGTCATCAGGATCGGACGCAGCCGCAGGCGCGCGGCTTCCAGCGCGGCCTCGATCGGCCCCATCTTCTCGGTCATCTGCAGTTCGCGCGCGAATTCGACGATCAGGATCGCGTTCTTCGCGGACAAGCCCACCGTGGTCAGCAGGCCGACCTGGAAGAACACGTCGTTCTCGAGGCCGCGCATCGTCGCCGCGAGCAGTGCGCCGACCACGCCGAGCGGCACCACCATGATCACCGAGAACGGGATCGACCAGCTTTCATACAGTGCCGCGAGACACAGGAACACGACGAGGATCGAGATCGCGTACAGGATCGGCGCCTGCGAGCCGGACTGGATTTCCTGGAACGACAGGCCGGTCCACGAATAGCCGATACCGACCGGCAGCTTCTTCGCGAGCCCTTCCATCGCGGTCATCGCCTGACCGGTCGACTTGCCCGGTGCGGCCTGACCCTGGATTTCCATCGCCGACACGCCGTTGTAACGCTCGAGCTTCGGCGAACCGTACGTCCAGTGACCGGTCGCGAACGCGCTGAACGGCACCATCCCGCCCGACCCGTTGCGCACGTACCAGATGTTCATGTCCTCCGGCGTCATCCGGAACGGCGCATCCGACTGCACGTACACCTTCTTGATCCGGCCGTCGGTGTCGAGGAAGTTGTTCACGTACTTCGACGCCCACGCGATCGAGAACGTCTGGTCGATCGCATCCGCCGTCACGCCGAGCGCATTCGCCTTCTCGCGATCGATGTCGACCTTGTACTGCGGCGTATCGTTCAGCCCGTTCGGACGCACGCCCTGCAGCGTCGGATCCTTCGAGGCCATCCCGAGCAGCTGGTTACGTGCGGCCATCAGCGCGTCGTGGCCGAGACCGGCGTTGTCCGTCAGCTCGAAGTCGAAGCCGGCGGCGGTGCCGAGTTCCGGAATCGACGGCGGGTTGAACGGGATCACGATCGCGTCCTTGTAGCCCGAATAGCGCCCGAACATCCGGCCGATCAGCGCCTGGACCTTCTGGTTCGCGTGCTGGCGCTGCGAGTAGTCCTTCAGGCGCACGAACACGAGACCCGAGTTCTGGCCGCGGCCGGCGAAGCTGAAGCCGTTGACCGTGAACGCCGATTCGACGATTTCCTTCTCGTCCTTCAGCAGGTAGTCGGAAATGTTCGCGAGCGTCTTCGCGGTCGTTTCCTGCGTCGAGCCCGACGGCGTCTGCACGATCACGAACATCAGGCCCTGGTCTTCATCGGGCAGGAACGACTTCGGCAGGCGCACGAACAGCAGGCCGACCGCGACGATCACGACCAGGTAGATGATCAGCCAGCGGCCCGAGCGCTTGATCACGTGGTGCACGCCGACGTGGTACTTGTCGCGGCTGTTGTTGAACGTGCGGTTGAACCAGCCGAAGAAGCCCTTCTTCTCTTCGTGATGGCCCTGCGGGATCGGCTTGAGGATCGTCGCGCACAGGGCGGGCGTCAGAATCAACGCGACCAGCACCGACAGCACCATCGCCGACACGATCGTCAGCGAGAACTGACGATAGATCGCACCGACCGACCCGCCGGAGAACGCGACCGGCACGAACACCGCCGACAGCACGAGCGCGACGCCGACGAGTGCGCCGGTGATCTGGCCCATCGCCTTGCGGGTCGCCTCCTTCGGCGACAGCCCCTCTTCCGCCATCACGCGCTCGACGTTCTCCACCACCACGATCGCATCGTCCACCAGCAGGCCGATCGCGAGCACGAGGCCGAACATCGACAACGTGTTGATCGAGAAGCCCACCAGCGACATGATCGCGAACGTGCCGAGCAGCACGACCGGCACCGCGATCGTCGGGATGATCGTCGCCCGCAGGTTCTGCAGGAACAGATACATCACGAGGAACACGAGCACGATACCTTCGAGCAGCGTCTTGACCACTTCCTCGATCGACAGCTTCACGAACGGCGTCGTGTCGTACGGATACTTCACGACGAGGCCGTGCGGGAAGAACGGTGCGAGCTCGTCGATCTTCGCGCGCACGGCCTTCGCGGTCGCGAGCGCGTTCGCGTTGGTCGCGAGCTGGATACCGAGTGCCGCGGTCGGCTGACCGTTGTACTTCGTGTCGAAGTTGTAGTTTTCGCCGCCGAGGCCGATTTGCGCGACGTCCTTCAGGCGCACCTGCGAGCCGTCCTGGTTGACCTTCAGCAGGATGTTGCCGAACTGCTCGGGCGTCTGCAGCAGCGTCGATTCGGTGATCGTCGCCTGCAGCACGGTGCCCGGCTTGGCCGGCGTGCCGCCGATCTGGCCGCCCGCGATCTGCACGTTCTGCGCGGTGATCGCGCTCGTCACGTCGACCGGCGTGAGGCCGTAGTTCGTCAGGCGGGTCGGGTCGAGCCAGATCCGCATCGCGTACTGCGAGCCGAACAGCGTGACGGTACCGACGCCGTTCAACCGGCTGATCGGATCCTTCACGTGCGACGCCACGAAGTTCGCGAGGTCGTACTTGTTCATGCTGCCGTCTTCGGAGTTGAAGGCGAGCACCAGCAGGAAGCTGCTGCTCGACTTCGTCACCGACAGACCGAGCTGCTGCACGACCTGCGGCAGAACCGGCGTCGCGAGCGACAGCTTGTTCTGCACCTGGACCTGCGCGATGTCGGCGTTGGTGCCCGGCGCGAACGTCAGCGTGATCGTGGCGTTGCCCGAGTCGTCACTCGTCGACGACATGTACAGGAAGTTGTCGAGACCGCTCATCTGCTGCTCGATCACCTGCGTCACCGTGTCTTCCACCGTCTTCGCGGAAGCGCCCGGGTAGTTCGCGGTGATCTGGATCGATGGCGGCGCGATCGTCGGATACTGCGCGATCGGCAGCGTGAAGATCGCCGCAACCCCGGCCAGCATCAGGATGATGGCGATCACCCACGCGAAGATCGGGCGATCGATAAAAAACTTTGCCATGAAACAGGCTCCCTGTTATTGCGCGCTCGAAGCAGCGGCGGCGCTCGCCGGCGCTGCGCCCGATGCGGCGGCGCCGGACGCGGCGGCGGCGCCGGAACCGGCGGCAGCCGGCGCGGCGGTGGCAGCGGCGACACCCGATGCGGCACCGGCCGCCGGTGCGAGTTGTGCCTCCACCGACTTCACGGTCGCGCCCGGACGCACCTTCTCGCCCCCCTGCACGATCACGTGGTCGCCCGCCTGCAGACCGCCTTCGACGATCCAGTCCTGGCCGCGCATGCCCGCCGTCTTCAGCGGACGCGGCTCGACCTTGTTGCTCGCGTTCACCACCATCGCGATCGCCTGGCCCTTCTGGTCATGCGTGACGCCGATCTGCGGCACCAGGAACGCGTTCTCGTTCACGCCTTCCTCGATCCGTGCGCGCACGAACATCCCCGGCAGCAGCACGCGGCCCGGGTTCGGGAAGACCGCGCGGATCGTCACCGAGCCGGTGGCCTGGTCGACCGTCACGTCGGAGAACTGCAGCTTGCCGGCTTCGGAGTACGTCTTGCCGTCTTCCAGGATCAGCGACACCTTCGCCGCGCCCGGGCCGCTCGTCTTCAGGCGGCCGCTCTGCACGTCCTGGCGCAGCTTCAGCCCGTCGAGGCTCGACTGCGTCAGGTCGACATAGACCGGATCGAGCTGCTGCACCGTCGACATCAGCGTCGCCTGGCTCGCCTGCACGTACGCGCCCGGCGTCACCTGCGAAATGCCGACGCGGCCGGTGATCGGCGAGACCACATCCGTGTAGCCGAGATTGATCTGCGCGGTGTCGACCGCTGCCTTGCCGGCCGCGACGTCCGCCGCGGCCTGCCCTTGGGTGGCCACCGCGTTGTCGTAGTCCTGCTTGCTGACCGCGTTCGCGGCCACCAGCACCTTGTAGCGCGCGACCAGCGCGTTCTGCGTGACGAGGTTCGCCTGCGCCTTCGCGAGCGTCGCCTTCGCGCTGTTCAATGCAGCGAGGTACGGCGCCGGATCGATCTTGTACAGACGCTGGCCGGCCTTGACGTCGGTGCCTTCGGTGAATTCACGGCGCAGCACGATGCCGTCGACCCGCGCGCGGACCTGCGCAACGAGGAATGCGCTGGTACGGCCCGGCAGTTCGCTGTAGACCGGCACGGCTTGCGGCTGGACGGTGACGACGCCGACTTCCGGCGTTTGCGGCGGCGGTGCCGATTCTTTTTTTCCGCATGCAGCCAGGAAAACCGCGGCTGCCGCGACAGTGATCAAGCGGTATGGAACCCGTTCGACGCGCATGGAGCGACCTCTGTGTGTAACCAATGGAATGAGTGCGGCGCACGGACGGAGCGCCACACGGATGCGCCTCGCGGCGCAGATCGAACACCTGAATTACTGGACTACTGGATACAGCAAGTCGGCACGAGACCTCCATGCCGACGAGATGCCGCGAACTGCGGACTGGTACTTTGGCGGGAATCAGCAGAGTGGGATATTAACTGATTGCCACTTTGGTCATTCGATCGTAGGGTGGTATTGTATATACATTCACGAATGTATGTAAAAAGCCCGCTCGTCCGTCGCCAACCGCCAAGTCTTACGAATTATTACCAGTCGCAAGCATAGCCCGTCCGCACAGCCGCGACGAGGGTTACGGACCCTATATTCACCTACGATCGATCCATTCAGGCCTGCACATGGTCAGACGCACCAAGGAGGAGGCGCTCGAGACGCGCAACCGCATTCTCGACGCCGCCGAACACGTGTTCTTCGAGAAGGGCGTGTCGCACACGTCGCTCGCGGACATCGCCCATCACGCCGGCGTGACGCGCGGCGCGATCTACTGGCATTTCGCGAACAAGAGCGAGCTGTTCGACGCGATGTTCGACCGCGTGTTCCTGCCGATCGACGAACTCAAGCGGATGCCGCTCGATGCGCCCGGCGGCAATCCGCTGGAGAAGATCCGCAAGATCCTGATCTGGTGCCTGCTCGGCGTGCAGCGCGACTCGCAGTTGCGGCGCGTGTTCAGCATCCTGTTCATGAAGTGCGAGTACGTCGCGGACATGGAACCGCTGCTGCAGCGCAACCGCGCGGGGATGAGCGAGGCGCTGCACGCGATCGATGCCGATCTCGCGGGCGCCGTGCGGCTCAAGCTGCTGCCCGAGCGGCTCGACACGTGGCGCGCGACGCTGATGCTGCACACGCTCGTCAGCGGTTTCGTGCGCGACATGCTGATGCTGCCCGACGAGATCGACGCCGAGCAGCACGCGGAACAGCTCGTCGACGGCTGCTTCGACATGATGCGTTACAGCCCGGCGATGCTGAAGACGGGCGACTGACCGGCTCAGGCCGCCTTCGCGCGTTGCGCGCGGGCCCGCCGGTTCGACGCGGCCACCGAATCGCGCGTCGGCATCGCCGCGCCGCCGAGTCCCGCGATCCATGCGTCGGTCGACATCACGGCCGCGAAATTCGACTGGAACACCACCGTGTACGCGCGGTGAATCTCTTCGGCGCTCGCCGCGCCCGCTTCGTTCTCGTACGGCAACGCGCCGGTCGCGTCCGCCAGGTATTCGACGGCGAGCCCCGCGTGGGCCGCGTGATAGACCGTCGACGCATTGCAGTTGTGCGTCATGTAGCCGGCGACCGCGAGCGTATCGATGCCGTGCGCGTCGAGCCACGCGGCGAGATCGGTGCCGGCGAACGAACTGGCCTGCGCCTTCACGATGAGGTGCGCATACGGCCGGTCGGCGACGACCGGATGCAGCGCGACACCGTCGGTGCCCGGTGCGAAGATCGGCGCGCCCGCCGGCGCGACGTGCTGGACGACGATCACCGGCACGCCGGCCGCGTGCGCGGCGTCGATCGCGCGGCCGATGTTCGCCAGCGACGCGTCGACGGGCGGATATTCGATCGGCAGGTTGCCGGTCACGTATTCGTTCTGGACATCGATCACGATCAGGGCACGGCGGGAAGCGGAAGACGATACGGCGTTCGACATGGCAGGCTCCGGGTTCGGCCGCGCCGCCCCGCTCCGGAACGGGGCGGACAGCAGCGCGATGCGATGCATTGTCGGATTGCATCGCGCCGGCGGACAGTGGCCCGATAGCCATTCTTCGATAGAATCGGGCCATCGCCACCCCGGAGCCCGTCATGCGCGCCGCTGCGTCGTCCGTTGCCCCCGCCTCAACCGTCGTCGCCGTGATCGCGTACGACGGCATCAGCCCGTTCCACCTGTCGGTGCCGTCCGTCGTGTTCGGCAAGGAGCGCGATGCGGCCGCGATGCCCGCGTTCGAGTGCCGCGTGTGCTCGGCCGAGCGCGGCCCGCTGTCGACGACGGGCGGCTTCACGATCACCGCGCCTTACGGGCTCGACGCGCTCGACGACGCGGACATCGTGATCGTGCCGGCATGGCGCGATCCCGACGAAGCGCCGCCGGACGTGCTGGTCGATGCGGTACGCGCGGCCGCCGCGCGCGGCGCGCAGGTGGTCGGCCTGTGCCTCGGCGCGTACGTGCTCGCCGCGGCCGGGCTGCTCGACGGGCGCCCGGCCACGACACACTGGGCGTGGGCCGACGACTTCGCGCAGCGCTTTCCGCGCGTGAAGCTCGACCCCGACGTGCTGTACGTCGACGACGGCAACCTGATGACGTCGGCCGGCACGGCCGCAGGGCTCGACTGCTGCCTGCACGTCGTGCGGCGGCGCTTCGGCTCGGACGCCGCGAACCGGATCGCGCGGCGTCTCGTGATCCCGCCGCACCGCCAGGGCGGCCAGGCGCAATACGTGCCGCAGCCGGTCGCCGCGCATCCGCGCGACGCGCGCCTCGCGGGCCTGCTCGACTGGGTGCGCGCGCATCTCGACGTCGCGCACAGTGTGGATTCGCTCGCCGAACGCGTGCTGATGAGCCGGCGCACCTTCACGCGCCACTTCCGCCAGGCGACGGGCACGACCGTCACCGCGTGGCTGCAGGCCGAGCGGCTCACGCGCGCGCAGCATCTGCTGGAAACCACCGGACAATCGATCGACGCGATCGCGCAAGCGGCCGGCTACGGCTCGAGCGTGTCGCTGCGCCAGCATTTCGCGGGCGCGCTCGGCACGTCGCCGTCGGCATATCGGCGGGAATTTCGCGGCGCCGGGCCCGACGCCCGACGCTAGCGGCGGCCGCACCGCCGACGAACGGCCGGCGACCGGCCGGACAATGAGACAGCGCGGCGGCGCGCGCAGGCGCTCAGGTGCCGTTGATCCAGCGCGCCGCGTACAGCAGCAGCGCCACGAACACGACGATCGCGGCCCACGCCCAGACGGGCAGCGGACCCGATTCGCGATGATGCACGGCGCTCGCGGCGCGGCCGCCGAGCGCGCCGCCGAGGTGCGGCGGCAGCGGACGCTTCGCCGCGGCCATCAGCGACGCCGGCCGCAGGAACACATGCTGGCGACGCTGCGGGCTCGAGCGCGCGCGGTTCGGCACGAGACCGTGCTTCGCCTGCACGACCGCGCAGAATTCGCGGAAGAAATCGTCCGTCCACTCGTGCAGCGCGTTCTCGATCTGCCGCGCCGGCAGCTCGGCGAGCGGCCCGCTCGCCGTCGCCCACACCACGTATTCGATGCACGTCGCAGCCGTGTCGTCATCGTCCGGCCGCAGCACGAGCTCGACCTGCCCGCGCAGCGCGCCGAGGCCGTCGGCCCGCGCCTTGAAGTTGAGCACGCGGCGCGGCTGCCCTTCCGCGTCGCCCTGCTCGCTCGCCGAATGCGCACGCACGTCGTAGCGCGCGCGCAGCGGGCCGAGCGGCACCGTGATGGTCAGCGCGAACTCGCCGCGCGCGAGCTTCACGAACGATTCGCAATGATCGAAGCTCGCCCGCAGCAGCGCGAGATCCTCGAGCGCCGCCCGCACGACGGCCGGCGCGAGCGGTACGCGTAACGTGTCGTTCAGTTCCATGATGCCTCCCCGATGAACACGCGCCGCATCAGGACGTCTCGACGAGACTGTCGACCCGTGCGACGTCGAAGGCGACGTAGTGCGCAAGCGCGGACGCAGTCGCCCCCGGTTCCTCGTAACTCCATGCGGCGTTCTCGATCACGCCGTCTTCGGTCTGCAGGTCGAAATACACGGCCCGGCCCCTCAGCGGACAGTCCGTCGTGACGCTCGACTTCACGAGCCGGTGCATGTTCACGTCGCCGCGGGGCAGGTAATGGATATCCGGCAGGCCCGTTTCGCGCACGGTCAGCGCGCCGTGCGAATCGGCATACGTGATGCCGCGATGGATCACGCGCACGCGATGGCGGTTCGGCACGATTTCGAGGCGAGGGTCGGCGGCATCGGACATCGTTTCTCCTCCGGGCGGCGGTCCCGGCGCGCAAGCCGCGGGCCGGAAACGAAAAAGCCACGGCACAAGTGCCGTGGCCTTCATTATGGGCGAAACTGGGCCCGATTGCGCGGCCCGGCCGGGCCTGCGCGCGACGCGCTACTGCGCACTCCACTGGAACGCGACCTTCGCGCCGCCCTTCGCGCCGACCGTGACCGCCCGCGATTCGTCGCTGCCCTGGTACGACGCATGCACGGTGTAGCGCCCCGGCGGCAGCTTCACGAGCATGTAGGGCCCGCGCGCGTCCGTCGCCAGCAGCTCGGTGCCCTTGCCGTCGACGATCCGCACATGGACGTCGGCCAGGTATTCGCCGCCCTTGCCGGTGAACCGCAGCGCCAGCGGCCACGCCGCCTCGTTGCTCTCGAACGCCGTCGATTGATCCTTGCCGATGCCGCCTGACACGTAGCTGACATCGCCCTGCTGGCTCGCCGCGGGCAAGCCGTCCGATTGCGCGTACGCGCCGGGCACGGCGGCGGCGAGGCCGGCGGCCAGCGCCGCCGCGACGGCAAATCGGGACACGTTGCGTAGATATTGCATGGCTCCCTCCTTTCGGGTCGGAACACAGCACCACGGGCCGAACGCCGGCGGCGCCCGTCAGGGCCGGCCACGCCGGCCCGCAACGGCCGCCGGTCAGCTCAGGTCGACCGGCACGAAGATCTGTGCATTATCCCGCTGGATCAGGAGAGCAAGACTGTTGCCTGCTCCCTTGACCGCGTCGCGCAACTGCTCGGGGCTCGTGACCGGGCGGCCGTTGACCGCGAGGATCACGTCGCCGGGCTGGATGCCCGCGCTGGCTGCCGGGCCGCCGGCCTGCTGCACGATCAGCCCGTGCGACAGGTTGGCGGCACTGCGCTCCTGCGGCGTGAGCGGACGCACCGCGACGCCGAGGCGCCCCTGCTCGACGGGGCCGCCGTCGTTCGATGCCAGCTTCGCGTCGGTCATCGCGCCGAGCGTCACGCTGATCGACTTCGTCGACTTGTCGCGCCACACCTGCAGGTCGGCCTTCGAGCCCGGCTTCAGGTTCGCGATCTGCGCGGGCAGCGACGTGGAGTCGGCCACCGGCGAGCCGTTGACCGCGAGGATCACGTCGCCCGGCTGCAGGCCGGCCTTCGCGGCCGGGCCATTCGGGTCGACCGAGCTGACGAGCGCGCCGTCCGGCTTCTGCAGTCCGAACGAGCTCGCGAGCGTCTGGTTGAGCCCCTGCACGGCGACGCCGAGGCGGCCGCGGCTCACGTGGCCGGTCTTCACGAGTTCGTCCTTGACCTTGATCGCCTCGTTGATCGGGATCGCGAACGACAGGCCCTGGAAGCCGCCCGTCTGCGAGTAGATCATCGAGTTGATGCCGATCACCTCGCCCTGCAGGTTGAACAGCGGGCCGCCCGAGTTGCCGGGGTTCACCGGCACGTCGGTCTGGATGAACGGCGTGTAGTTCTCGTCGGGCAGCGCGCGCGATTTCGCGCTGATGATGCCGGACGTGACCGTGTTGTCGAAGCCGTACGGCGAACCGATCGCGACGACCCACTGGCCGACCTTGCTCTGTGCCGGGTCACCGATCTTCACGGTCGGCAGGCCGCTCGCGTCGATCTTCAGCACCGCCACGTCGGACTGCTTGTCGGCGCCGACGACCTTCGCCTTGTACTCGCGCTTGTCGGTCAGCTTGACCGTGACGACGTTCGCGCCGTCGATCACGTGCGCATTGGTGAGGATGTACCCGTCCGAGCTGACGATGAATCCCGACCCGAGGCTCGCGCTCGGCTGGTCGTCCGGCTGCGTGTCGCCGCCCATGCCCGGCACCTGGCCGTAGAAGTGCTTGAAGAACTGGTAGAACGGATCGCTCGGATCCATCGGCAGCTGCGGCTGCGGCACGCGCCGCGACACCTGCTTCACGACGTGCTTCGCGCTGATGTTCACGACCGCCGGGCCGTAGGTTTCGACCAGCCCGGAGAAATCGGGAATGCCGGTCTTCGCCGCGGCCTCGGCCGGCATCAGCGCGGCGGCCTGCGCGGGCGTGATGATCTGCGGATCGGCGCGGCGGGTGCCCGCGACATAACCGGCGGACAGGGCGGCCGCCACGGCGACCGCGACGGCGCCGCGCGCAAGGAATCGGGTGTTCATCGTAGGACCTCCTCGTTGTTAGGACGCAGCGTAACGACGCTGACTTAAAGGAGGCTTAATCGACCTTAAGCGGGGCTTAGGCCGCCGCTACCGCGCGGCGCCCGCGCGGTGTGCCGTTCGTCATACGGATTCGGACGCCTGCGGCGCCGGCTGCGGCAGCTCGGCATCGCGGAACACGACGCTCACGAGCAGGCCGCCCGCGGCCGCGTCGCCGAGCGTCACGGTCGCGCCCTGCTGAGCCGCCACGCGCTTGACGATCGCGAGCCCCAGACCGCTGCCCGACACGTCGGCCCGCGCCCGCGCGGAGCTGTCGCGGTAGAAGCGGTCGAACACGCGCTCGCGCTCTTCGGCCGGGATGCCGGGGCCGCTGTCGCCGATCTGCACGCACGCGCGGCCGGCCGCGTCGCGCGTCAGCGACACGTCGATGCGGCCGCCGTCCGGCGTGTACTTCACCGCGTTGTCGAGCAGGTTGCCGAACATCACGCGCAGCGCGCCGACGTCCGCGACGACGGTCGCCGCGCGCGTCTCCTCGAAGCCGAGATCGATGCTGTGCCGTTGCGCGAGCGGTGCATGCGCGGCCACGCATTCGACCAGCAGCGCCTGCAGGTCGACCGGCTCGCGCATCGTCGCGCCGTCCGGTTCGGCGCGCGCCAGCGCGAGCAGTTGCTCGGCGAGGCGCGTCGCGCGCGTGACGCCGTCCTGCAGATCGGCGAGCGCCTCGCGGCGCGAAGCGTCGTCCTTCGCGCGCGCGACGAGCTGCGCCTGGATCTGCACGGCCGCGAGCGGCGTGCGCAGCTCGTGCGCGGCATCGGCGACGAAGGCCTTCTGCGTGTCGAGCGCGGCCGCGAGCCGCGCGAGCAGCCCGTTCAGCGCGCGCACAAGCGGCTGCACCTCGAGCGGCAGGCGCGCATCGGGCAACGGATCGAGCGCTTCCGGCCGGCGCGCCTCGACCGCGCGCGTGAGGCGCTCGAGCGGCGCGAGCCCTTGCCCGACGATCATCCAGACCGCCGCGCCGAGAAACGGCAGCAGCACGATCAGCGGCCACAGCGTGCGCAGCGCGACGTTCGCCGCGAGCCGGTTGCGCACCGACAGCGGCTGCGCGAGCTGCACGACGTTGTCGCCGACGATCGCGCCGTACACGCGCCATTCGCCGCGATCGGTGCGCTCGGTCGAGAAGCCGAGTTCCGCGCGCGGCGCGATCGGCGCGCGCGGATGCGAGAAGTACATCAGCACGCCGTTGCGGTTCCAGATCTGGATCACGATGCCTTCGTCGCCGTTGGTGCGCGAACCGAACACCTGCGAAAACGGCTCGGACGGCAGCGCCGCGGCGATTTCCTGCAGCTGGTAGTCGAACAGCTCGTTCGCTTCGGCGAGCGCCTGCCGGTAGATCAGCCAGCCCGCGGCGCCCACGCCCGCGACGACGATCGCGAGCAGCCAGATCAGTAGTTGATGACGAATCGA
Source organism: Burkholderia sp. Bp8986 (assembly GCF_003854225.1). Taxonomy (NCBI): domain Bacteria; kingdom Pseudomonadati; phylum Pseudomonadota; class Betaproteobacteria; order Burkholderiales; family Burkholderiaceae; genus Burkholderia; species Burkholderia sp. Bp8986. The sequence continues at coordinate 234,469 of NZ_QTQM01000002.1, forward strand.
CCGCACGCGTCAGCTTTCCTTGACGACCATGTAGCCGAGCCCGCGCACGTTGCGGATCAGGTCCGAGCCGAGCTTCTTGCGCAGCGCGTGGATGTAGACCTCGACCGTGTTGCTGCCGATCTCCTCGCCCCAGCCGTACATCTTTTCCTCGAGCTGGCTTTTCGACAGCACCGCGCCGGGCCGCGCGAGCAGCGCCTCGAGCAGCGCGAACTCGCGCGCGGACAGCGCGACGGGCGCGCCGTCGAGCGTCACCTGGTGCGACGCGGGGTCGAGCGTCAGCGCGCCGTGGCGGATCAGCGACTCGCTGCGCCCCGCCTGGCGGCGGATCAGCGCGCGCATCCGCGCGCCCAGTTCGTCGAGGTCGAACGGCTTGACGAGGTAGTCGTCGGCGCCCGCGTCGAGCCCCTTCACGCGATCGGCCACCGCATCGCGCGCGGTGACGATCAGCACCGGCAGCGACTGCCCGCGCGCGCGCAGCGTGCGCAGCACGTCGATGCCGTCGCGCTTCGGCAGGCCGAGGTCGAGCAGCAGCAGGTCGTACGTCTCGCCGCCGAGCGCCGTGAGCGCGGCGTCGCCGTCCTGCACCCAGTCGACCGCGAAGCCGTCGGCGCGCAACGCCTTGCGTACGCCCTCGGCGATCATTCGATCGTCTTCAACAAGCAGAATCCGCATCGGAACCGGAACCCATCTGACGAGTAAGACATGGCGACCATTGTAGCGCCGCGAATCGGGTGCGCCGCCTGCAATGCAACAGAAAGGCGGATTGCAAGGGGCGTGTGCGCACTTGTCTCTACAATGTGCGCTCCGGCGCCGCGCGCGCCCTGCCCGAGCCCGATGCTTTTCCCGTATTCGCCCATGCCGATTTCCGATTTTTCCGCCCGGTTCGCCCCCCGCGCCCGCCCCTTCCTGCGGGCGGCCGCCGTCGTCGCCACCTGCACGGCCCTTGCGTTCGCACCGTCCGCGCAGGCCCGCAAGAAGTCCCACAAGGAAGCGCGCAAGACCGTCGTGGTGTCGCCCGCCGCGCGGGCGGCCGGCCTGCCGGCGTCCGTGCTCGTCGCACTGCAGCGCGCGAAGGTGCCGGCCTCGGCGATGAGCGTCGTCGTCGAGCGCGTCGGCGATCCCGAGCCGCTGATCGCGTGGAACGCGAGCCGGCCGATGATGCCGGCGTCGACGATGAAGCTCGTCACGACCTTCTCGGGGCTGTCGATCCTCGGCCCCGACTTCCGCTGGCGCACCACCGCGTATGCGGACGGCCCGGTCGATCCGGACGGCACGCTGCAGGGCAACCTCTACATCAAGGGCACCGGCGATCCGAAGCTCGTACCGGAGGAACTGATCGACCTCGTCGACAAGATCCGCAAGGCGGGCATCAAGCGCGTGGCCGGCGGCCTCGTGCTCGACAAGAGCTATTTCGCCGCGTCGACACGCGACCTGCCGTCGTTCGACGACGACGTGAGCGCGCCGTACAACGTCGGCCCCGATCCGCTGCTGTATGCGTTCAAGGCCGTGTCGTTCACGGTGACGCCGGGCGACGACGGCAAGATCGCCGTCGACGTGCTGCCGCCGCTCGCGAACCTGTCGATCGACAACCAGTTGGTCGAAGGCACCGGGTCGTGCGGCGCGGCGGCCGCGGCCGCGCGTCCGACGTTGTCGGCGGGCGGCGGCGGCATCATGACCGCCTCGTTCGCCGGCGACTATCCGCTGCGCTGCGGCGCGCACACCACGAACCTCGCGATCCTCGATCACACGACGTTCTTCGCACGCGGCTTCCTCGCGCTGTGGCAGCAGGACGGCGGCACGATCGCGGGCCCCGTCAGCGAAGGCAAGGTGCCGACCACCGCACGGCCGCTCGCGGTCCATCACAGCCCCGTGCTCGGCAGCATCGTCTACGACATCAACAAGTTCAGCAACAACGTGATGGCGCGCAACCTGTTCCTGACGATCGGCGCGGTCGCCGGCAAGCCGCCCGCGACGCCCGAGCAGTCGAGTCGCGCGATTCGCGCGTTCCTGCAGAAGAGCGGGATCGCGATGCCCGACCTCGACCTCGAGAACGGCTCGGGCCTGTCGCGCGAAGAACACGTGAGCGCGCAGTCGCTCGCCGCGCTGCTGCAGGCGGCGAACGCGAGCCCCGTCGCGCAGGCGTTCATCGATTCGCTGCCGATCGCCGGCATCGACGGCACGATGAAGAACCGTCTCACCAACGCCGGCGTGCTCGGCAACGCGCACATCAAGACCGGCACGCTGCGCGACGTGCGCGCGATCGCGGGCTACGTCGCGGGCGCCGACGGGCAGAGCTACATCGTCGTCAGTTTCATCAACGACGATCGAGCCGAAGGCGCGCGTGCCGCGCACGACACGCTGCTCGAATGGATCTACGCGGGCGCGCACTGACGACGCACGCGCCGCGAAGCGGCGCACGCATGCCGCGCTGCCGGCTTGCGTCGATCGCGGGCGGCGCCACATGTCGGGGCGCCCCGCACCCCGGGCGTTCTCGCCGCGCGGTTTGAAACGGTCCCGGCCGCCGGCGCGCCGCGCAGCGCCCGCCAGCCGTGCCCATGAAACGGGGCCGCACCGCGCGGCCCCGTTCCGCATGGCTTCCGTAGAAACCCTGTCCTCAAGAAAACGCCGGGCCGCCCCCAGGTTTTCGGCCCCGCACGACGCCCCCTCGGCGGCCTGGCGCGAAGCGACCGGTTTGGGCCGCTCAGAGGGAACCCTCTACGCTGCCCCCTCGCCTAGTGCGTGCCGATTGCGTAGGCTGTTGGCCTGACCGATATCTACAACGGGCCATACGCCCGGCCTCACGGCTTGCAGGGGAAAGGAGGAGACACGTCCATGCGATTCGACGTCGAATTGCTTCTGCTCGCGCTGGCGCCCGTCTTCCTGCTCTGCATCGCGTGGGAGGCCTGGCACCTCGCCCGCACGCGCGCGCAGGATCATCTCTATGCGTGGGGCGACACGCTGTGCAATGCGGCGCTCGCGCTGATGCACCAGGCCGCCGACAAGCTCGCGTGGCTGTTCGTGATCCCCGTTTATGCGTACTGCTACGCACATTTCCGGCTGTTCACGTGGCACGACGGCTGGCTGTCGTTGGCCGTGCTGTTCGTCGGCCAGGATCTCCTCTACTACGGGTTCCATCGCGCGAGCCATCGCGTGCGCTGGCTGTGGGCCGCGCACGTCGTGCACCACTCGTCCGAGCGGATGAATTTCTCGACCGCGTTCCGGCAGAGCCTGATGTATCCCGTCGCGGGCATGTGGGCGTTCTGGCTGCCGCTCGCGTTCCTCGGCTTTCCGCCTCAGCAGATCGTCGGGGTCGTGCTGATCAACCTCGCGTTCCAGTTCTTCGTGCATACGCAGGCGATCGGCAAGCTCGGCTGGCTCGAATACGTGCTCAACACGCCATCGATCCATCGCGCGCACCATGCACGCAACCCGCGCTACATCGACCGCAATTACGCAGGTGTGCTCGTGATCTGGGATCGCCTGTTCGGCAGCTACGTCGAGGAGTCGCCCGACGATCCGCCGCAATTCGGAATCGTCGAGCCGCTCGGCTCGAACAACCCGCTCGTCGCGACGTTTCACGAGTGGGTGTCGATGGCGGCCGACGCGTTGCGCGTCCATGGATGGCGCAACAAGCTGCGCGCGATTTTCGGCCCGCCCGAATGGGCGAGCGCTTATCATGCGCAGATCGCCGAGGCCGCAAACCACGATCCGCGCACCACGCCGCTCGCGGCCGTGCGCGACCAATAAACCGCTTCAGCCAACGGCCGCCGCGCAGCCAGTACCGGAGGAGACGCGCGGCAGATGCACAATACATCAGGCCATATCTACGAGGAGATCCATCGATGCAGTCACGACAACACACTCCGTCGCGCAACCGCCAACGCCTGCTGCGCACCGCGCAAGTCGCGATCGCGGGCGCCGCGCTCGCCTTGCTCGCCGCATGCGGCGGCGGTGACGACAACAACAGCAGCAGCGCGTCGAACACGCCGCCGTCCGGCGTGAAGATGCAGATCGTGTCGTTCGGCGACAGCCTGTCGGACGCCGGCACCTACTCGCAGATCAAGCTCGGCTTCGGCGGCGGCCGCTTCACGACCAACCCCGGCCAGGTGTGGACCCAGGATGTCGCGCAGTACTACGGCGACACGCTGCAGCCCGCGAACCAGGGCGGCTTCGGCATTCCGCTGCAGGCGACGGGCGGCCTCGGCTATGCACAGGGCGGCTCGCGCGTGACGCTGCAGCCGGGCATCGGCCACGCGGACGCGAGCGTGCCGAACGCCGACTACGCGCAGGCGACCACGACGCCGATCGCCGATCAGGTCAAGCAGTACCTGACGCAGCACGGCAGCTTCAACGCCGGCCAGATCGTGCTGGTCAACGGCGGCGCGAACGACATCTTCTACCAGGCGCAGGTCGCGCAGGCGCAAGGCAACACGCCGGCCGCGCAACTCGCGGCGGCGCAGGCGATCGGCCTGGCCGCGCAGCAGCTCGGCGGGATCGTCCAGCAGATCGTCGCGGCGGGCGCGGCGCACGTGTACGTGTCGAACGTGCCGGACATCGGCGGCACGCCGCTCGCGCTGCAGGGCGGCGCGCAGACGCAGGCCGCGTTCACGCAACTGTCCGGGCTGTTCAACAAGACGCTCGCCGGCACGCTGGCTGCGCTGAAGGTCGACACGACGAAGGTCGCGCTGCTCGACACGTTCACGTGGCAGGACGGCATCGCGGCCAACTACCAGGCGAACGGCTTCAGCGTGTCGAACACCGACACCGCGTGCAACCTGAAGGCGATGGTCGCGGCCGCGACGCAGTACGGCGTCGCGAACGCGACCGCATTCGGCTCGTCGCTGTTCTGCTCGCCGCAGACCTACACGGTCCCGAACGCGGACCAGACCTACATGTTCGCCGACACGGTCCACCCGACGACGCGCCTGCACGCGCTGTTCGCACAGTTCGTGGAGAAGCAGATCGCGGCTTCGGGCGTCGGCAAATAAGCCGCCCGCCACGCACGCAAACAAAAACGCCCGACCGGTTCGCCGGTCGGGCGTTATTTCATTCCGGAGCGGACGGCGTCGGAAAGCCGCGTCAGTCGCGCGCTTCGAACGCCGCGGCCGCACGACCGAGACGATCGTTGACCGCGATCCACTCGACGGTCTCGGGCAGCTTCTCGACGAGAATGCGGGCGACCTGCGCACGATCGAGCGCGCGCAGCATCCCGTACAGATCGCGCGCATATGCCTGCGGATCTTCCGGCGCCGCGACGAAATGCACGCCGTCGGCCTGCGCCCAGCGTCCCGCGCGCGACGCGCGCGCGACGAGCGCGACGCGTTCGCCATCGGTCTGCGCGGCCGCGAGCAGCGGCTCGAGCGCCTCGAACGGCAGCAGCGCGAGCGGCGTGCGCGGCGCGTAATGCGCCTTCAGCGTGCCGGACGCACGCGGCGCGGTCGCATCGCTGCCGTCGGGCAGGCGCGGCGCGCGGCCGAGCACGTCGGCGATCTGCTGCGGCGTCACGTGGCCCGGGCGCAGCAGCGCCGGAAAACCGCGCGACAGGTCGAGGATCGTCGATTCGATGCCGACTTCCGACGGACCGCCGTCGAGCACGTGCACGGTGTCGCCGAATTCTTCGCGCACATGCTGAGCGGTGGTCGGGCTCACGTGGCCGAAGCGGTTCGCGGACGGCGCGGCGACGCCGCCGTGGCCGCCGCGCCGCGCGCTGAATGCGGCCAGCAGCGCCTGCGCGACCGGATGCGACGGACAGCGCAGGCCGACCGAATCCTGGCCGCCGCTCACGGCATCCGGAATGCGCGCATGACGCTTCAGGATCAGCGTCAGCGGGCCCGGCCAGAATGCATCGATCAGCGCCTGTGCATCGGCCGGCAGGTCGTCGGCCCAGTAGCCCGGGTCGCCGCCGGGCGGCAGATGCACGATCACCGGATGGTTCGCCGGCCGCCCTTTCGCCGCATAGATGCGCGCGACGGCCTCGGGATTCGCCGCGTCGCCGCCGAGCCCGTACACGGTTTCGGTCGGGAATGCGACGAGTTGCCCCGCGTCGAGCAGCGCGGCAGCCGCGTCGATCTGCGCGGGCGTCACGGTGTTCGGGAGATCGATGGACATCGGCCGGTGCCTCAGTCGAGCGGCACGCGCAGCAGCTGCGCGCACGCGGTGGCCGCGGCAACCGCGTCGTCGCGCGTCTCGGCCGTGAAGTTCACGTGACCCATCTTGCGGCCGACGCGCGCTTCTTCCTTGCCGTACAGGTGCAGGTGCGCGGCCGGCATCGCGGCGACCGTGTCCCACGGCGGCGTGACGGCCTCGGCCGCACCGTTCGGGAACCACACGTCGCCGAGGATGTTCAGCATCGCCGCCGGCGAGTGCTGGCGCGGGTTGCCGAGCGGCATGCGCGTCATCGCGCGCACCTGCTGCTCGAACTGGCTCGTTGCGCACGCATCGACCGTGTAGTGGCCGGAGTTGTGCGGGCGCGGCGCCATTTCGTTCGCGACGAACGAGCCGTCTTCCAGCACGAAGAATTCGACGCACAGCACGCCGACGTAGCCGAGCGTATCGGCGATCCGCACGGCTGCCTGCTGCGCCTCCTCGACGCGCGCGGCATCGGCGGCCGGCGCCGGCACGACCGTCAGCGCGAGGATGCCGTTGTGATGCACGTTCTGCGCGAGCGGGAACGCGGCCGAGCGGCCGTCCGCGCCGCGCGCGATCAGCGCGGACACTTCGTATTTCAGCGGCAGGCGCTTCTCGAGCACGCACGGCACGCCGCCGAGCGACGCATGCGCGTCGCGCGCTTCCCGCGCGGTGCTCACGCGCACCTGGCCCTTGCCGTCGTAGCCGAGGCGCGCCGTCTTCAGGATGCCCGGGAGCACCGCGTCGAGCGCGGCATCGTCGAGCGCGGCGAGTGCCGCCGCCGATTCGATCACGACGTGCGGCGCGACCGGCACGCCCGACGCCTCGATGAAACGCTTCTCCGCGATCCGGTCCTGTGCGACCGCGACGCAGCGGCCGGCCGGCGCGACGAACGTCGTGCGCGCGAGGAAATCGAGGCTCGCGGCCGGCACGTTCTCGAATTCGGTCGACACGGCATCGCACAGTTCGGCCAGTTCGGCGAGCGCGGCTTCGTCGTCGTAGGCCGCGCGCAGGTGACGGTCGGCGACCGCGCCGGCGGGGCTCGTCGGATCGGGATCGAGCACGGCGACGCGATAGCCCATCGACTGGGCGGCAAAGCAGAACATGCGGCCGAGCTGGCCGCCGCCGACCATGCCCAGCCACGCGCCGGGCAGGATCGGGGAAACGGAATCAGGAGTTGCGGTCATGTCAGTGGTCGGTCGCAGCGGGCAACGCCCGCCGCAGTGGGGAGGATCAGGCGGCCGCTGGCATCGCAGTGCGGCCGCCGGTGCGCCGTCACGCGAGCGGCGGCAGCACCATCGCGTGCGCGGCTTCGTTCTGGCGCACGCGGAACGCGGCGAGCCGGTTCGCGTAGTCGACCGAGTTGCCGGACAGGATCGACACCGCGAACAGCGCGGCATTCGCGGCGCCGGCCTCGCCGATCGCGAACGTCGCGACCGGCACGCCCTTCGGCATCTGCACGATCGAGTGCAGCGAATCGACGCCCTTCAGGTACTTGCTCGCGACCGGCACGCCGAGCACCGGCACCGTGGTTTTCGCGGCCAGCATGCCGGGCAGGTGCGCGGCACCGCCGGCGCCCGCGATGATCGCGCGCAGCCCGCGCTCGCGCGCCTTCTCCGCGTAGTCGAACATCTCGTCGGGCATCCGGTGCGCGGACACGACCTTCGCTTCGTACGGCACGCCGAATTCCTGCAGGATCGCGACCGCGTTCTTCATCACGTCCCAGTCGGAACTCGAACCCATCAGCACGCCGACGAGCGGCGCGCTGTGCGTGTGGGCAGTCTGGACTTCACTCATTTCGTGCGTTCCTTCGTTCAGGCGAGCGGCTGGCCGGTGATGCGCTCGAGCGCTTCCTGGTACTTCGCGGCCGTCTTCTCGACGACGTCGGCCGGCAGTGCCGGTGCCGGCGCGGTCTTGCCCCACGGCTGCGCCTCGAGCCAGTCGCGCACGAACTGCTTGTCGAACGACGGCGGGTTGGTGCCGACCTGGTACTGGTCGGCCGGCCAGAAGCGCGACGAATCGGCCGTCAGCACTTCGTCCATCAGGTACAGCTTGCCGTGGTTGTCGAGGCCGAATTCGAACTTCGTGTCGGCGATGATGATGCCGCGCGTCGCCGCGTAGTCGGCTGCTTCCTTGTACAGGCGGATCGAGATGTCGCGGATCGTCGCGGCCAGCTCGGTGCCGATGCGGCGCTCGGTTTCCTCGAACGTGATGTTCTCGTCGTGCTCGCCGAGCTCGGCCTTCGCGGCCGGCGTGAAGATCGGCTCAGGCAGCTTCTGCGCGTTCTGCAGGCCTTCCGGCAGCTTGACGCCGCACACGGCGCCCGACGCCTGGTATTCCTTCCAGCCGCTGCCGGCCAGGTAGCCGCGCACGACCGCCTCGATCATGATCGGCTCGAGGCGCTTGACGACCACGGCGCGGCCGTTGACCTGCTCGACCTCGTCGGCCGCGACGACCGCTTCCGGCGTGTCGCCCGTCAGGTGGTTCGGCACGATGTGCGCGAGCTTGTCGAACCAGAAGTTCGCCATCTGGTTCAGCACGCGGCCCTTGTTCGGAATCGGCTCGCCCATGATCACGTCGAATGCCGACAGGCGATCGGTCGTGACGATCAGGAGCTTGTCGTTGCCGACCGCGTAGTTGTCGCGGACCTTGCCGCGACCGAGGAGCGGCAGCGAGCGGAGCGTGGATTCGTAAAGGGTAGACATCGTCTTTTCGCAGATAAGGAGCCAAACAAAAAGGGAAACGCCGTTCCCCGCGGCAGGCGGGAACGGCGGTCTTGCAATGCGTCGGCGAACCGCCGGGAGATCACGCCCGTCGGTTGCCGGCCGGCCCTTGTTCGGCCGGACGGAACGGCTGCCGGGGCCGGATCCGATCCGGCCCCAAGGCAGTCAGCCCCGGCCCGGCGCGAAACCGGGCGGGGCAATCGTACTACAGTCTCAGCGCACGACCTGCGCGAGCGCGCCGGACTTGTACTGTTCGGCGATCTTGTCGAGCGACACCGGCTTGATCTTCGCGGCCTGGCCTTCGCAGCCGAACGCGAGGTAGCGGTCGACGCAGACCTGCTTCGCCGCTTCGCGCGCGGGCTTCAGGTAATCGCGCGGATCGAACTTGCCCGGGTTCTCGAACAGGTAGCGGCGGATCGCGCCGGTGATCGCGAGACGCAGGTCGGTGTCGATGTTGATCTTGCGCACGCCGTGCTTGATGCCTTCCTGGATTTCCTCGACCGGCACGCCGTAGGTTTCCTTCATGTCGCCGCCGAATTCGCGGATCTCGGCCAGCAGTTCCTGCGGCACCGACGACGAACCGTGCATCACGAGGTGCGTGTTCGGGATGCGTGCGTGGATTTCCTTGATGCGCTGGATCGACAGGATGTCGCCCGTCGGCTTCTTCGAGAACTTGTACGCGCCGTGCGAGGTACCGATCGCGATCGCGAGCGCGTCGCACTGCGTGAGCTTCACGAAGTCGGCGGCCTGCTCCGGATCGGTCAGCAGCTGCTCGCGGGTCATCGTGCCTTCCGCGCCGTGGCCGTCTTCCTTGTCGCCCTTCATCGTCTCGAGCGAGCCCAGCACGCCGAGTTCGGCTTCGACCGTCACGCCGATCGAGTGCGCCATCTCGACAACCTTGCGCGACACGTCGACGTTGTATTCGTACGAGGCGACCGTCTTGCCGTCGGCTTCGAGCGAACCGTCCATCATCACGCTGGTGAAACCGCTGCGGATCGCGGCCGTACAGACCGCCGGCGACTGGCCGTGATCCTGGTGCATCACGACCGGGATGTGCGGATACGACTCGACCGCCGCTTCGATCAGGTGGCGCAGGAACGGCTCGCCCGCGTACTTACGCGCACCGGCCGATGCCTGCATGATCACGGGCGCGCCGACCTGGTCCGCTGCCGCCATGATCGCCTGGACCTGCTCCAGGTTGTTCACGTTGAAGGCCGGCAGGCCGTAACCGTGCTCTGCCGCGTGGTCCAGCAATTGACGCATTGATACGAGAGGCATTGTGGAACTCCTTGGAATGAAAACCGGTGCGCCCTGACGCCGGCGCGGCGCTCGCTCCCCGTCGAATCCGGGGCGGCACGGCGCGGCTGAGCGTCGAATAGCCGCATTTTATCGCGAAGCGCCTCCGATTCCGACCGCCCGGTGGCGCGTACTCGCATTTTGTTACCTTCGCACGGCACAATGCGGCCAAAAAACAGAAAAAAAGCCGCGCGGGGCATCGAACCCCGCGCGGCTTTCGTCGAATAAACGGTGCCCGATCAGTTCGGGCGGCCGTCGGACCGGTCGACGGACCGGCCCGGTGCACGCCGGCGCTCAATAATGTTCGCCGACCCGCACGATCTTCAGCGTGTTGGTGCCGCCCGCCTGCCCCATCGGCTCGCCGACGGTCAGCACGACCATGTCGCCGTGCTGCACGTAGCCCTGCTTGACGACGATCTCGAGCGCCGCCTGCAGCGCCGAGTCGCGATCGCTGTTGAAGTCGACGTGCAGCGGCGTCACGTTGCGGTACAGCGCCATCGTGCGCTCGCTGCCGACGCGCGGCGTCAGCGCGAAGATCGGCACGTGCGTGTAGTGACGCGACATCCACAGCGCGGTCGCGCCCGATTCGGTCAGCGCGACGATCGCCTTCGCACCCAGGTGATAGGCGGTAAACAACGCGCCCATCGCGATCGACTGGTCGATCCGCGTGAACGTGCGGTCGAGGAAATCCTTGTCGAGTTCGACGTGTTCCGACTTTTCCGCCTCGACGCACACGGCCGCCATCGTCTCGATCGTGACGACCGGGTACTTGCCGGCGGCCGTCTCGGCCGACAGCATCACCGCGTCGGTGCCGTCGAGCACCGCGTTCGCGACGTCCGACACTTCCGCGCGGGTCGGCACGGGCGCGTGGATCATCGATTCCATCATCTGCGTCGCGGTGATCACGAGCTTGTTCGACTCGCGCGCCATCCGGATCATGCGCTTCTGCAGCGCCGGCACGGCCGCGTTGCCGACTTCCACCGCGAGGTCGCCGCGCGCGACCATGATGCCGTCGGACGCGTCGAGGATGCTCTGCAGCGCCGGAATCGCCTCCGCGCGCTCGATCTTCGCGATCATCTTCGGCTTGATGCCGTACGGCGCGCCCGCGATGTTCGCGAGCTGGCGCGCCATTTCCATGTCGGTCGCGTTCTTCGGGAACGACACCGCGACGAGATCCGCGCCGAGCGACATCGCCGTGCGGATGTCTTCCATGTCCTTCGCGGTCAGCGCGGGCGCCGACAGGCCGCCGCCCTGGCGGTTGATCCCCTTGTTGTTCGACAGCTCGCCGCCCACCTTGACGATCGTGTGAATCTCGTCGCCGAGCACGCGCTCGACGGTCAGCACGATCAGGCCGTCGTTCAGCAGCAGCAGGTCGCCCGGCTTCAGGTCGCGCGGCAGCTCCTTGTAGTCGAGGCCGACCCGCTCGTCGTTGCCGAGCTCGCAGCCCGCGTCGAGGATGAAGGCCTGACCCGGCACGAGCGTCGTCTTGCCGTTCTCGAACTTGCCAACGCGGATCTTCGGGCCCTGGAGGTCGGCCATGATCGCGATCTCGCGGCCGACCCTGCGGGCGGCCTCGCGCACCATCTCGGCGCGCTGGCGGTGATCGTCGGCCGTGCCGTGCGAAAAATTGAGCCGCACGACGTCGAGGCCCGCCTGCATCATCTGCAGCAGAATCTCCGGCGAACTGGAAGCCGGGCCGATCGTGGCGACTATCTTGGTGGCGCGCTGCATGAAACTCCTCATCTGGATCAAGGTGGATGCGCTGGGTGAAACGCTGCGAGAGCCGGAATCGGCGAGCCCAGCGGCGGCCGTTCCGGGGGGCGTGCCGGTGCTTGCGCCCGGCATCGCTTTGTTCTGAATCTCGTGGTGCTGCATGGCCGCGTCGCCGGCGGCCGCCGGTGCGCGCGGGGTGGAGTTCGCCCGCGCGGGCGCGCGTTTGCGCTTGCCCGCGCCGGCCGGCTGCTCCGCTTTCGCGAAGCGCGCGGCCTTCGTCACCCCTGCGCGCGCCACCACGCTCAGGCCGCCCGCGTTTCGAGCACTTCCACGGCCGGCAGCTTCTTCCCCTCGAGGAACTCGAGGAAGGCGCCGCCGCCCGTCGAGATGTAGCTGACCTGGTCGTGGATGCCGTACTTCGCGATGGCCGCGAGCGTGTCGCCGCCGCCCGCGATCGAGAACGCGGACGATTTGGCGATCGCTTCGGCGAGCGTCTTGGTGCCGTTGCCGAACTGGTCGAACTCGAACACGCCGACCGGGCCGTTCCACACGATCGTGCCGGCCTTCTCGAGCTGGCTGGCGAGCGCGCGGGCCGTATCCGGGCCGATGTCGAGGATCATGTCGTCCGCTTCGATGTCGGCGACCTGCTTCACCGTGGCTGCTGCCGTCGGCGAGAATTCCTTGGCGGTGACGACGTCGCTCGGGATCGGCACCGACGCGCCGCGCTCGCGCGCCTCGTCGATGATCGCCTTCGCCTCGGCGACGAGATCGGCTTCCGCGAGCGACTTGCCGATCGACAGGCCGGCCGCGAGCATGAACGTGTTCGCGATGCCGCCGCCGACGATCAGCTGGTCGACCTTGCCGGCCAGCGACTTGAGAATGGTCAGCTTGGTCGACACCTTGGAACCGGCGACGATCGCGACCAGCGGACGCGCCGGGTTGCCGAGCGCCTTGCCGAGCGCGTCGAGTTCGGCGGCCAGCAGCGGGCCCGCGCATGCGACGGGCGCGTACTTCGCGATCCCGTGGGTGGTCGCTTCCGCGCGGTGCGCGGTGCCGAACGCGTCGTTCACGTACACGTCGCAGAGCTTCGCCATCTTCTGGGCGAGCTCGTCCGAATTCTTCTTCTCGCCCTTGTTCACGCGGCAGTTCTCGAGCAGCACGACCTGGCCCGGCGCGACGTTCACGCCGTTCTCGACCCAGTTCGAGACGAGCGGCACGTCGCGGCCGAGCAGTTCGGCGAGTCGCTTCGCGACCGGCGCGAGCGAGTCTTCCGGCTTGAATTCGCCTTCGGTCGGACGACCGAGGTGCGACGTGACCATCACGGCCGCGCCGGCGTCGAGCGCGGCCTGGATGGCCGGCACGGACGCGCGCACGCGCGTGTCTTCGGTGATGTTGCCTTGATCGTCCTGCGGGACGTTCAGGTCGGCGCGGATGAACACCCGCTTGCCGGCGAGCTGGCCGGCGGCGATCAGGTCGGTAAGACGCTTGACTTGGCTCATGTTGAACAGATTGAAGTAGTGGATGGGGAAAGGGGGTTCACGCTGGACGTGCGCGGGCTGCCGCGAAAGGGCGCCGGATGCGGCCGTGGCTGGCGGTTCGCATGACGCGCACGGGTAAAAAATCTCGAACGGGCATTCTAGCCGATCCATCCGGCAGACTGACCCGTGCGGCGGCGAATTCCGCCTATTTGGGATCGCGCGTGGCCATCGACACATTGCCGCAACGCAGCAATGCGCGCGCGCCAGCGGCCGGCCCCGGCCGGCCGGCGCGGCGATTCGTCAGAAGATCAGGCGCAGCACGGTGAAGACGAGCATCCCGATGACGATCGTACCGAGCATGCTGCGCCGCCACAAGAACCAGCCGAGGCCGGCGAGCGCCGCGTAGAACGGGTGATTGGACAGCGCGAACGACAGCCCGGCCGGCGTTTCGAGCACGTCGGGCAGCACGACCGCGACGAGCGCGGCGGCCGGCGCGTAGCGCAGCGCGCGCTGGGCGCGCTCGGGCAGCACGGTGCGTTCGCCGCCGAGCAGGAACAGCGCACGCGTGACGGCCGTGACGACCGTCATCCCGACGATGACGATCCAGATCTCGGTCGCGCTCATTCGATCTCCTTCTCGTGCACGGTTTCGGTACGGATGCGCCGCCAGTCGGCCCGTTCGACGAAGAAATCGGCCATGCTGCCGGCCGCGAGCGCGGCCAGCACCGCGATCGGCAGCGCGAGCCGGTACGGCAGGTCGAACGCGACGAGCGACACGATGCCCGCGACCGCGACGGCCGCGAGCGTCGAGCGGTTCGCGACCGCCGACACCATGATCGGGATCAGCGCGAGCGTGCCGGCCAGCTCCAGCCCCCAGCTCGCGGGAACGAAGCTCGCGAGCAGGATGCCGGCGAGCGACGACGCCTGCCACGACGCCCAGCTCGCGAGCGCCATCCCCCAGAAATACGCCTCCTTGCCCGGCACGTGGCCGTTCGCGAAGCCCTGTTTCTGGAACAGCAGGTAGATCACGTCGCCGTTGAAATAGCCGATCGCGAGGCGCCGCCACAGCGGGAGGTAGGAAAAATGGGGAGCAAGCCCGGCGCTGAAGATCACGAAGCGCAGGTTGACCATCGTGGCCGTGAGCAGGATCGTCCAGATCGGCAGCTTCGCGACGAGGAGCGGCAGCACCGCGAGCTGCGACGAGCCCGCGTAGACGAAGATCGACATCGCGCTCGCCTGCCCGAGTGTCATCACCGACTTGCTCATCGCGACGCCGGTGACGAGCCCCCAGGACAGGATCGCCATCAGGGTCGGGGAATAGTCGCGCGCGCCCTGGATCAGCGCAAAGCGGTCGGTGGCGGACAATCGAGCGAGCATGGGAAAGCGGGCCGCAGCGGGCGGTTCGTCCGGGCTCCGGCGTCTCCTGCCGGCACGGCCCGTCGTCATTGGAATCGGTGCCGGACGATTATAGCCCCGGCCCTCGGCCGACCGACCGGCTCGACGCCAAATGACGCTAAAATATGCGTCTTTCCGGCTCAACGCTGCACACAACCCGCAGCACCTCACCGCTTCCAGGAGAATCCTATGTCAATGGCCGACCGCGACGGCAAGATCTGGATGGACGGCAAGCTGATCGACTGGCGCGACGCCAAGATCCACGTCCTGACCCATACGCTGCACTACGGCATGGGCGTCTTCGAGGGCGTGCGTGCGTACAAGACGGCCGACGGCAGCACCGCGATCTTCCGTCTGCGCGAGCACACCAAACGTCTGCTGAATTCGGCGAAGATCTTCCAGATGGACGTGCCGTTCGACCGGGAAACGCTCGAAGCCGCGCAGCTCGAAGTCGTGCGCGAGAACAAGCTCGAGTCGTGCTACCTGCGCCCGATCATCTGGGTCGGCTCGGAAAAGCTCGGCGTGTCGGCGAAGGGCAACACGATCCACGTCGCGATCGCGGCATGGCCGTGGGGCGCGTACCTCGGCGAGGAAGGCCTCGCGAAGGGCATCCGCGTGAAGACGTCGTCGTTCACGCGCCACCACGTGAACGTGTCGATGGTGCGCGCGAAGGCGTCGGGCTGGTACGTGAACTCGATCCTCGCGAACCAGGAAGCGACCGCCGACGGCTACGACGAAGCGCTCCTGCTCGACGTCGACGGCTACGTGTCGGAAGGCTCCGGCGAGAACTTCTTCCTGGTGAACAACGGCAAGCTTTACACGCCCGACCTATCGTCGTGCCTCGACGGCATCACGCGCGACACGGTCATCACGCTCGCGAAGGACGCCGGCATCGAGGTGATCGAGAAGCGCATCACGCGCGACGAGGTCTACACGGCCGACGAGGCGTTCTTCACGGGCACGGCCGCCGAAGTCACGCCGATCCGCGAACTCGACAACCGCACGATCGGCAGCGGCGCGCGCGGCCCGGTCACGGAAAAGCTCCAGTCGGCGTTTTTCGATATCGTGTCGGGCAAGAACGCGAAGTACGCGCACTGGCTGACGAAGGTCTGAGTGCGCTGCGCCACCGACCGCCCCACAAAAGAGTGATAAGAGAAAGTCTCATGAGCGAAATCAAGGAAATGCCGCTGGTCGAGCTGACGGCCAAGGATCTCCCCGCCTACTGCCCGAACCCGGCCATGGCGCGCTGGAGCGCGCACCCGCGCGTGTTCATCGACGTCTCGCACGGCGAGGCGCGCTGCCCGTACTGCGGCACGCGCTACAAGCTGCGCGACGGCGAGGTGGTCAAGGGCCACTGAGCCCCGGCTGGCCGGGCCCGCGGGCCCGCCGCACGCAAGGCGGCGCAGCCGGAATCCCGGCGCGCCGCCCTTTTCCTGTTCTGACAACCCGAACGCGGTGCCTGTGCGCCGTGCTTCATTACGACATCGGAAGTCGACCTGATGCGTCGAGCGCTGGTTATCGCACCGAACTGGATCGGTGACGCATTGATGGCGCAGCCGCTTTTTGCGCTGCTGAAGAAGCTCCATCCCCGCATCGCGATCGATGCCGTCGCGCCCACCTGGGTCGCGCCCGTGCTCGAGCGGATGCCCGAGATCCACGATGTCTACGCGACCGACCTCGCGCACGGCAAGCTGCAGCTGCTGCGCCGCTGGCAGCTCGCGAGCGACCTGCGCGACGTCGGCTACGACGCGGCGTACGTGCTGCCGAATTCGCTGAAGTCCGCGGTGATCCCGTGGCTCGCGAACATCCCGCTGCGGATCGGCTACACGGGCGAGCATCGCTACGGCCTGCTGAACGTGCGGCACGCGAACCCGGACAAATCGGCCGAGCGAGCGCCGATGACGACCCACTACGCGGCGCTCGCGTATGCGCCGGGCGCGAAGCTGCCCGAGTCGATGAAGACGCTGCCCGCGCCGCGCCTCGACGCCGACCTGAACGAGACGGCGCGCGTGTCCGCGCGTTTCAATCTCGATACGCGCAAGCCGCTCGTCGTGTTCTGCCCCGGCGCAGAATACGGCCCGGCCAAGCGCTGGCCGCCCGAGCATTTCGCGACGCTCGCGACGATCGTCCATCAGTCGTTCCCGTACACGCAGATCGTCGCGCTCGGCTCGCAGAAGGATGCCGCCGCCGCGCAGGCGATCGCCGACCACGCGCCGAACGTGCGCAACCTGTGCGGGCAGACGTCGCTGTCCGAGGCATGTGCGCTGATCGCGCGCGCGAACGCGGTCGTGACCAACGATTCGGGGCTGATGCACGTCGCGGCCGCGTTGCGCCGGCCGCTCGTCGCGCTGTACGGATCGACCGATCCGCGCCACACTCCTCCGCTGTCTGACCTGGCGAAGGTACAATGGCTGCATCTCGAATGCAGTCCCTGCTTCGAACGCGAGTGCCCGCTCGGCCATCTGAAGTGCCTGCGCGAACTCGGTCCCGAGCAGGTATTCGGCGATTTGCGCGGCATGCTCGTCGGGCAGCGCTGACCCTGGCCGGCAGCGTCGCACGACGCGCCGGGCAATCCGATTCACCGGTGTACGGCGGCTCCATCCGGGCCGCCGTGCTGAATACGGCGCGCGACGCGCGCGAGAGATAACCCCGATGCCACGTTTTGCCCGCCTTTTCGAAGCCGCTGCCGATACGCTGAACGCCTACTACCAGGCCGTCGCCGATGCCAATCTCGACGCGCTGCTGGGGTTGTGGATCGACGAGGACTTCGCCAGCTGCGTCTGGGCCGACGGCGAGCATCTGCACGGCCTCGACCAGATCCGCAGCGGGCTGGCCAACCGGCTCGCGACGCGCCCCGTGACGATCGAACCGCTCGACATCCGCGTATACGACAGCCTCGGCACCGTCGTCTACACGATCGCCGAAGCGCATCAGCAGGCCGACCTGACGGCCGAACCCGACATGGTTTTCGCCACGTACGTGATGATTCACGAACGCGGCGAGTGGCGCATCGCGCATATTCACGCGAGCCCGATTCCCGAACAAGCGGCCGGACAATTCGCCGCGAAGATCCGTCACGGGCAGGGTCCGCTGCACTGACGAAGAACGAAGCAACGCATTAGCGGGGCGATCATGAGTACGGCTTCTCCGCCCACCTCGCCGCTGACAGGGGCCCCGGCCCCCGACGACGATTCACTGCGCTATCGCGCACCGCGCTGGCTGCCGAACAGCCATGCCCAAACCATCGTGCCCGCGCTGTTCGCACGGCGTCCGGCGGTCGCGTACCGACGAGAGCGCTGGGAAACCCCCGACCACGACTTCATCGATCTCGACTGGGTCGCGCATCTCGACAGTGCCGCGCCGCCGCCCGACGCGCCGCTGTTCGTGCTGTTCCACGGCCTCGAAGGCAGTTCCGGCTCGCACTACGCGCTGGCAATGATGGCCGCCGCGCGCGCGAAGGGCTGGCATGCGGTCGTCCCGCACTTTCGCAGCTGCAGCGGCGAGCTCAACCGGCAGCCGCGCTTCTACCATCTCGCCGACAGCGCCGAGGTCGACTGGATCCTGCGCCGGCTCGCCGCGCGGCATCGCGGGCCGATCGTCGCGGCCGGCGTGTCGCTCGGCGGCAACGTGCTGCTGCGCTGGCTCGGCGAGCACCGCAGCGACACGTCGATCGTGCACGCGGCCGCCGCGATCTCGACGCCGATCGACGTGCACGCGGGCGGCCGCGCGCTGTCGCAGGGCTTCGCGATGGTCTATACGCGCAGCTTCCTGAAGACGCTGAAACGCAAGGCGCTCGCGAAGCTCGACCAATATCCGGGGCTGTTCGACCGCGACGCGATGCTGCGGGCCGTGACGATGCGCGACTTCGACGAAGTCGTGACCGCACCGCTGCACGGCTTCGCCGACGCCGACGACTACTGGACCCAGGCCACGACGCGCCCGCTGCTGCCCGCGATCGACGTGCCCACCTTGATCCTCAACGCCCGCAACGATCCGTTCCTGCCCGAATCCGCGCTGCCGAGCGCCGCCGACGTGTCGCCGGCCGTCGAGCTCGACCAGCCGGCGGACGGCGGCCATGCGGGATTCATGACCGGGCCGTTCCCCGGCCGCCTCGACTGGCTGTCGGCGCGGGTGTTCGGCTATTGCTCGAAATTCGTCGACCATGGATGACATCGTCAGGCAGGCCCTCGCCAAGTGGCCGAACGTGCCGCACTGCACCGGCTGGCTGTTGCTCGACCGGCGCGGCGAATGGCGGCTGCGCGACGACGCCGCGCAGGCCGCCGGCGAGCTCGGCTCGCCGGTCCGGCATGCGGCGCTGAACGCGTTCATCGGGCGCAACTACGAATGCGATGCGCACGGCCAGTGGTTCTTCCAGAACGGGCCGCAACGCGTGTACGTCGAGCTCGCCTATACGCCGTGGGTCGTGCGCCTGGCCGAGCGCGACGGGCAGCTCACGCTGGCCGACCAGACCGGCGCGCCGTTCGAGCCGGACGCCGCGTGGCTCGACGATGCGGGCGGCGTGCTGTTGCGCGCGCCCGGCACGCCGCCGCGCATCGCGGCGTTGCACGACCACGACCTCGGCCTGTTCGCCGATCACGCGGACTTCGACGCGACGCCGCCCGTGCTGCGCTGGCGCGACGGGCGCACGCTGCCGCTCGGCAGTCTCGCCCGTGCCGACGTGCCGGCGACGTTCGGCTTCGTCGCGAGTCCCGCGCAGCGGGCGCACGATACGTCGGGCGCGCCGAACGGCGGCAGCACCGGAAGCTGAAGCGCAAGCGCCCTGCCCGTCTGACGGCCGTCATCCGCGGCCGTTCTTCTCGTCCTCGCGCTCTTCCTTGTAGCGCGCCTCGAATTCCAGCAGCCGCGCGCCGATGATCGACTGGTCGTAGAACGACACGTCCTTCGCGTCGCGCGCCTCCTTCAGCTGGCGAATCGCCGACGGCCACGCGCCGTCGAGCGCCAGCTTCTCCGCGAGCGCGCGGCGCCGCGCGAGCACGTCGCCACGGCCGTCGCTCGCCTTCGCGAGGTAATCCCACCAGTCCGGCTGCTCGGGGTCCGCCTGCGCCTGGGTGCGCGCGAGCGCCTGTGCGTCGGCGAAGCGGCGTGCGGCGATCAGCGCCTGCAGGTGCGCGACGATCGCCGCATGCGACGCCGGCCAGCGCCGCTGCGCGAGCGCCGCGAGCCGCACCGCGTCGTCGGTCCGTCCCGCGCGGCGGGCGATGTCGGCCGCAAGCACGTCGAGGCTCGGCGAACTCGTCGCCAGATCGTCCGCGCGCCGCTCGCGCGCGTCGAACGCGGCGCGCGCCGACGCGAGCGCCTTGTCGGCCGCATCGTACTGGCCGAGCAGCGTGTTCGCGAGCGCGATCCCGTACGCGTTCGCCGCGACGTTCGGTGCCGTCCGATCGTCGAGCTCGAGCTGCATCCGGCGCGCCTCGGCCGCGATGTCGTTCGGCGCGCGGTTCTGCAGAATGCGCAACCGCGCGCGCACGAAGCCATATTCGGCCGACTGGTGCGGCTGCCGATACGGCGCGCGGCGTGCGCGATCCTCCATGTCGGCGATCCGCTCGCCCGTCAGCGGGTGCGTGCGCGCATAGGCCGGCACGCCCGCGTCGCCCATCGACGTGCGCTCGAGCCGTTCGAAGAAGCCCGGCATCCCGTACGGGTCGTAGCCGGCACCGGCGAGCAGCTGGAACCCGACGCGGTCGGCTTCGCGCTCGGCCGACCGCGAGAAGCGCAGCTGGTTGTCGACCGCATAGGCCTGCCCGCCCATCGCGATCGCGCTGCCGAGATCGCCGCTGCGCGCGAGCACGCCTGCCAGCACGCCGAGCAGCATCGTCGCGAGCGCGGTGTAGCCGGTCTTCTCGTTCGCGCCGATCATCCGCGCGATGTGCCGCTGCAGCACGTGGCCCATCTCGTGGCCGACCACCGATGCGAGTTCGGATTCCGTCTGCGTCGTGACGACCAGCCCGCTGTTGATGCCGATGAAGCCGCCCGGCATCGAGAACGCGTTGATCTGCGGATCGCGCACCGGGAACAGCTCGAAGTCCGGCATGTAGCCGCCGATGTAGCGCGCCGCCGCAGCCGCCGCGAGCCGCTTCGCGATCGCGTTCAGGTAATCGCGTGCGAGCCAGTCGTCGAGATAATCCGGATCGCGCCGCACCTCGCGCATCACGCGCTCGCCGAGACGGCGTTCGGCCTGCGGCGTGAGCGAACCGCCGGAGCCATCGCCGAGGTCGGGCAGCTCCAGCGTGCGCAGCGGCGCGCGCAGGCTCGCGCCGGGCGCGGACGCGCCGTCGGCGCCGGCAAACCGGCTTTCCGCGCCGCCGTAGGTGCCGAACACGCCGGTCGCGATGCCCGACGGCACCGTGGAGATCGACGGCGAGGCGCCGGTCGCCGGCTCGAGCGGCAGCGCGGAGGTGCGCTGTGCATGGCCGCTCGGCGGCAGCACGAGCGCCGCCGACAGCAACACGGCAAGCAACTGTTTGACACGCATGGCAGGATGAAAGCGACGCCGCACCGCGCGCCGGGCGCGCATTGCGGCGTGTGGTCTGAATATTCGGGTCATTGTACCGGCGACATCGCAACTGTCCCGTGCGGCAAGTGCGCCATCTGCGCGCCCGGTGCCGCGAAGGCCACTGCTATGATAGGCGCCCGTTGAAACGTTGGATCGGATCGGGGTGCAGAGAGGGATTCGGCGCCCCAGCCGGTCACGAAGCAGGATCGGGTGACGTGCTCGCGCGCGCACGCCGTTCCACTGGAGCAAGACATGTCAGGACTGACCCATTTCGACGCTGCCGGCCACGCCCACATGGTCGACGTCGGCGGCAAGCAGGAAACGCAACGCATCGCGATCGCGCGCGGCACGATCCGGATGCTGCCGGCGACCTTCGCGCTGATCCGCGACGGCAAGGCGAAGAAAGGCGACGTGCTCGGCGTCGCGCGGATCGCCGCGATCCAGGGCGCGAAGCGCACCGCCGACCTCATTCCGCTGTGTCACCCGCTCGCGCTGACGCGCGTGGCCGTCGACTTCGAACTCGACGATGCGCTGCCGGGCGTGCACTGCGTCGCGCAGGTCGAGACGTTGGGGCGGACCGGCGTCGAGATGGAAGCGCTGACGGCCGTGCAGGTCGGGTTGCTCACCGTGTACGACATGTGCAAGGCGGTGGATCGCGGGATGGTGATCACCGAGGTGAGCGTCAGGGAGAAGCGCGGCGGGAAGTCGGGGGACTGGAAGGCGGAGGATGTCGCGGGCTGAGCGGCCCGGGCCTGGTCGATCCGGCCTGAACCACCCACGCCCGACCATTGCCCGACCGGATGACGTGCACGCCCTGCCCCGTCAGGCCGACGCGCCGACCGCATTTGAAATGTCGTTGAAAGGCAAATTCGAGATAGCTGGCGTTTATCTCATACAATTGGCGGATTCCGCACGGGAGAGCGTGCGACCCAGCACAAAAAAAGCGAGCACGGGTGATGAATTCGCAAGCATTGAGAAACGCACGGCTGGCCGGGCCGATCCAGGACGAACGACTCGTCCAGCTAGAGACGCCGCTCGGCCCTGACGTCCTGCTGCCCCATCGCGTCAAGGGACGCTCCCGGCTCGGGCGTCATTTCGAGTTCACCGTCGACGCCGTGTCGGTGTCCGACGACATCGAGCTCAAGAAGCTGATCGCGCAGCCCGTCACGCTGCGGATCCAGCAGGCCGACAAGTCGTACGCGCCGCACCACGGGTATGTGCATGCTGCCCGCCGGCTCGGGTCGGACAGCGGCCTCACGCACTACCAGATCGTCTTCGCGTCGTTCCTGCACTTCCTGAAGTTCCGCCGCGACCAGCGCATCTGGCAGGACAAACCCGCCGACGAGATCATCGCCGACGTCCTGAACCAGCACCCGCAAGCCAGGGGCTGCTTCGACTTCAGGCTCTACCAGCCGCTGCCGTCCCGCTCGTTCTGCATGCAATACGAGGACGACTGGAACTTCGTGCACCGCCTGCTGGAATCGGAAGGCCTGTACGGTTTCTGGGAGCAGGCGCAAGACGGCAAGTCGCACACGCTCGTCGTCGTCGACCGGATCGACGCGCTGCCCGCGCTGTCGCCGCCGACCGTGCGCTTTCATCACGCCGGCACACGCGACGAGGCCGACACGCTCGTCCAGTTCTCCGGCACGCGCACGCTGCGCAGCGTCGAGCGTACGACGCGCACGTTCGACTACAAGCAGCCGCCCACCGCGTCGAATCCGAAGGCGACTCATCTGCCGACGATCGCGAACCAGGGCGACCTGCCGCAGCAGCTCGAAGTCTACGAATACACCGGCGCCTACACGTACCCCGAACAGTCTCGCGGCGACCATCTGTCGAAGCTCTGGATGGAGCAGCAGGAGTCGCTTGCGAAGCGTTTTCACGGCATCGGCGGCGTCCGGCGCATGGATGCGGGACGCACGTTCGAGCTCGCCGATCACCCCGAACACGACAAGGACGACGCGGGCCAGCGCCGCTTCGCGGTGATCGAGACGGCCTGGCTGATCGCCAACAACCTGCCCGTCGCCGACCGACAGGCCGGGTTCCCGCACAGCCTGCAGGCCGACATCGGCGCGCTCGTGCGAGCCGGCGGCACGGATCTGTCGTACGTCCGGCATCCGGACGGCAGCGAGGGTATTTTCCAGGTCAGCATCGAGGCGCAGCGCACGACGGTGCCGTTCCGCAGCCCATTCGAGCACGCGAAACCGCCGATGCATCTGCAATCCGCGATCGTCGTCGCACCGCAGGGCGAAGAAGTCCACACCGACGCGCTCAACCGGGTCAAGGTCCGATTCCATTGGGATCGCCTGAACGACGGCGACGAGAAGGCGTCGTGCTGGCTGCGTGCCACGGCATCGGATTCCGGAAACGGCTATGGCGCCGTTCATCCGCATCGCAGCGGCGAGGAAGTGCTGGTCGACTTCCTCGGCGGCGACTGCGATCGTCCGATCATCGTCGGCAAGGTCTACAACGGTGCGACGAGCCCGCAATGGCACAGCAACGGCATCCTGTCCGGTTACCGGTCGAAGGAATATGCGGGTGCCGGCTACAACCAGCTGGTGCTCGACGACGCGACGTCGCAGAACCGCGTACACCTGTACAGCAGCCAGGCCAACACGCACCTGCACCTGGGCTACCTGATCGACCACACGGGCAACGATCGCGGCGGCTATCTCGGCAGCGGCTTCGACCTGCGCTCGGATGCATACGGCGCGGTGCGCGCGAGCCGCGGGCTGTACGTCACGACGCACCCGAAGCAGCCGGCAAGCCAGCCGCTCGACGTGAAGGAAACGCAACAGCAGCTCGTCCGCGCGGAAGGCCTGATGGAAACGATGTCGGAGGTCAGCGCGCAGCATCAGGGGGAGTCGCTCGACCCCGGCCACACGGCGCTGAAGCAGTTCAGCGACGCGACGCAGAACAGCGTGAGCGGCAGCACCGCGGGCGGCAGGACCGCCGGCGGCGGCACCGGCACGGCCAACGCGTTCAAGGAGCCCGTGATGCTGTTCGGCAGCCCGGCCGGCATCGCGCTGTCGACGCAGCAGTCCGTGCAGTTCGCCGCGGACCGGCACGTCAACCTCGTCAGCGGACAAAGCACGCACGTCGCGGCCGGCAAGTCGCTGATCGCGAGCGTCCTCGACCGGATCAGCCTGTTCGCGCAAAACGCAGGCATGAAGCTGTTCGCCGGCAAGGGCAAGGTGGAAATCCAGGCGCAGGCGGACAACATCGAACTGACCGCGCAGAAGGCGCTGAAACTGGTGGCGGCCACGCAGTCGATCGAAGGCGCGGCAGCGAAAGAAATCCTGCTGACTTCCGGCGGCGCCTACATCCGCATCGCGGACGGCAACATCGAGGTGCACGCGCCCGGCAAGATCGACATCAAGGGTGCGCAGCACCTGTTCAACGGCCCCACGCACCTGTCGCAAACCATGCCGACGCTGCCGAACTCGAGCGGCAACTACGACCAGGCGTTCATCGCGCACTGGGCCGGCACCGACATTCCGGTCGCGAATACGCGATACCAGATGTTCTCGAACGGCACGCTGATCTCGGAAGGCGTCACCAACGCGGCAGGCGAGACCGGGCTCACGCAGAGCCACGTGCCGCACGACGTCGTCGTCAAGTTCTTGGGGAAATCGAATGGCTGACGTGCAACAGAAGGACAACGTGCTGGGTACCGGCGCGGGGATGCTGACGCCGACGGGGTACAAGGATCGGCCGAAGGTGGCGATCAATATCTGCGACAAGCATGTGACGCCGGCACCGAAATGGATCGTCGGCACATGTCCGTTCTACTATCGGCCACTTCACGGGGCCTATATGGAGACGGTCGAGAAGGTCAGCATGTCGAGCATCTGGTCGACCATCAAGGGTTTCGCGCTGTCGTGGGATCCGTGGACCGACTCGAACGTGGCGCACCGACTCCTGCACCGGCGCGAGGAACTGATCAAGATAGACAGCACGAATTCCGACTGGTCTCGTCACGGCAACTTCATGATGCGTCACGTCGGATGCGGACATAAGCCGCCGGATTACTACATCAGCTACGGCTACTACTATTGCTCCGACTATGGCAAGAATCTTTACCCTCGACTCAGCCCCCAGGGAAAAGCGTGGTTGAACAAAGCGCGAAAACTGCTTCAGGTCAACATGGAAGACGGCCTGAATCAAAACATGGTGGGCAACACGATCCAGATGGCCAGCCCGACGCCAGGAAACGGTAGCGTCGATATGACGTGGCCACAGTTCGAGTTGGAAATGGACACCGAAAAGTTCAAGGAATTCGCATTCAAGACGCACCCGATGGCCTACCTCGACGGCGGCTTGGCGGATCTACCGATCATGGATCTCGTCAGGATCGGAATGCGCCCGAACATTCAGGAATGGGGCGACGGAAGAACGTGGGGACAGGCGCGCGACTCGGCCATCCCCGTTCTGAGGAACAAGGCCGAGGAATGGGACGTCGATGATCCGGTCGGCAAGGCACTCGGAAGACTGCTGGTGAAGTGACATGCGAAAAAGCAAACGATGGCTTTTGATCGCGGGATGCGTTCTTGTTCTGCCGATCGCTATTTACGGATATACGGAAATGACTTCAGGGTGGGAAACGGTATCGACCGAATTCATGCGCAACGACAAGCCGTACGGCGCAGGCGCATTTCGCGTTCAGCGCAACGACTTCATGTCGTTGAAGGTTGCAAGACCGGAACTCACGTTCAAGCCGGAAAGCGAGCAGAAGAACCCGGACGTCGCGGAGTTCGCCGAACCGTGGATGGACGATTCAAACGAGCGGCTGAACCGGTCCACCGTCAGTTTCCTGCGCGGCACGCTGGGCGGCAGCGTCGTGCGCCACTTCCAGCAACCGGGCCAGACCGCGTCATGGTGGTACTCGCCCGACTGGCGGGTCCTGTACGTCAGTACCGGCTGGATGGACTACAAGGCACCTCGCCCCGACGACGGCGCGGTCCTCCAGACTACGAGGCTTTGGAAATCGAGCGACGGCGGCCAGCACTGGTCCCAACTCCAATGGCCTGCGGATCACAACATCAGCCGATTGCTGTTCATCGATGCCCAGCGTGGTTACGCGATCGGCTGGGGACCGCGCGTCTGGCGAACGACAGACGGCGGCCAATCGTGGCAGGAAATCAAGGCGCCTCCGGGCGCAATCATCCCAGGCAAGCCGCGCAGATCATTCG
Organism: Burkholderia sp. Bp8986; assembly: GCF_003854225.1. Taxonomy (NCBI): domain Bacteria; kingdom Pseudomonadati; phylum Pseudomonadota; class Betaproteobacteria; order Burkholderiales; family Burkholderiaceae; genus Burkholderia; species Burkholderia sp. Bp8986. The sequence continues at coordinate 260,905 of NZ_QTQM01000002.1, forward strand.
ATGGAGTCGCCCTCGGCCCGGACGGTACATTGCGCGTCGCCTATCTGGCCAACGAGCCCGGTTATCCGCAACCGACCAGCGTCGTCAGCAGGCTCGACTGGGATCAGCCGGACTTCGCCCATGAAGCCGAGCTACCCGGCCACGTCGTCGGCCTCGAAGCACCGCCAGCACCGTATCGAGACTACCCGCTGTATGTGCTGTCACGCGCGGCCAATGCATCCGGCGACAACCGCGATACGGGAGGCATTTCGACCTGGACCAGCGAGCATCCTGATCGCATCCAGCAGTTGCACACGTTCGAGGACCGCTTGACGCTCAACGGGCTGAGTGTCGGGCGCAACGGCGTTCTGCTTGTTCACGCAACCGATCCAAACACCGCAAACGGCGGCGGCTCGCCCATCGACGTGACCATCAGCAGCACCGATGGCGGCAAGACCTGGCAGCAAACCACCGACAAGGCCTCGCAGGGCGGTTACTTCGACCCGGAAACGAATACGCTCTATTCGGTGTTCGCCTACACGCTGCGGAAACGACAATTCTGATCGCCGCCTGGCACGCGTGCCGCGGGCCGCGTCCGCAGAATCGGACAACGCCCGCGGCACAACCGGCCTCATGCCCTCTCCGTCGACTTCAATGCGCAATCGATCCCGGCTGAAGCGGCTGGCCGCCATCACGATCGGCAGCATCGTACTGATTCTGCTGTACGAAAACACCGGCCCCCGATGGCAAACCGTTTCGTCGCAGATCACATGGCCCGACCCGCCGACAGGCATCGGTGATTTCTACATCACCGGCAACGAAATCATGTCGCTCACGGTCGCCGATCCCGTGGTGGCGCTGAAGCCTGCCGACGAGTGGAAGAATCCGACGGTTGCCGAGCCCACCGAAGCATGGATGAACAACGCGGGAGAAACCCTCAATCGGCGGACCGCGAATTTCTTCCGCGGCACGCTCGATCGCGGACTGCAGCGCAGCTTGCAAGCGCCCGGCCAACACATCGCGTGGTGGCATTCGCGAGACGGTCATGTCCACTTGATCAGTGCCGGCTGGATGAGCTACACATCGCCGCGTCGCGCGGACGACCTCAACCCGCAGCAAACCCGTGTCTGGAAATCGCTCGATGGCGGCCGCCACTGGTCGCAGCTCGAATGGCCGGCGCACGAAGAGATCGATCAGCTCCTCTTCATCGACGCGCAGCGCGGCTACGCGATCGGCCGGGGCCCGGCCGTCCGGCGAACATCCGACGGCGGCGACTCCTGGCAGCGGATTGCACTACCGCCGAATGCAGTCGTCCCCGGTCTGCCCCCGCGCAACTTCGAAGCGGTGAACCTCGGCCCCGACGGCACCCTGCGAGTGGCTTACCATGTCGATCGGTCGGCGACGGCCCCCGCTCGCAGCGTCGTATATCGGCTCGCGCCGGATCAGCAGACGTTCGTTCCCGACGCCGTCCTGCCGAACCAGACCGTCACCCGACTCGCGTCAACACCGGCCACGACCGGCGGTTACACGCTTTACGCGCTGTCCCTCCTCGACAACGGGAGCGGTGACGATACTGCGCCGGACGGCGCACACCGGACCGGCGTGCTTTCGACGTGGGCGGCCACGCACCCCGAGCGCGTCCGGCAAGTGACGACGTTTGACAGCAAGCTCATCGTGAGCGACCTCGACGTGGGCCGCGACGGCCTGTTGCTCGTCTATGCGACCGATCCCGGGCAGGCAACCGACGATCCACCGGTCCCCCTGATGGTCAGCAGCATTGACGCAGGCAGGACCTGGAAACAGAAGGTCGACGACATCGTCCATAACAGCCGGTACTTCGATCAGGATACGAACACGCTCTATTCGCTGCTCGACGAAAGACTGGAGAAGCTGTCGTTCCCTGTCCGAAATGCCACGGCCTCACAGGACTGAATCCCCTCGCAACGCCCGGAGACTCCATTCGATGAACAAATCGATACATCGCGCCGCACTCGCGCTGTGCGTTGCCGTATCGCCCGCCGCCTTCGCCGCCAGCCCCTGCCCCGCCGCCGACACAGCCGCGCGCGCCGCCGTCGACGCGCAACACCGCGTGCAACAAGTGCGCAATCCGCAAGGCGACGGCGGTGGCACCGTCGACGTGTCGCCGCCCTTGCGCGATGCGCTTCGCGCGTACAAGCAGGCGCTCGTCGGCGCGATCGACGCGCGGCTCGCGTGCAGCGGTGAACTCGTTGAACCGGCGGCGCTGAAACGCGCGCTCGCGGCAACGCTCGGCGTACCCGCCCAACCCGCCCAGCCGAAAACCGGCGAATCGGCGTTCGGCCGCAACGCGGACGTCGACGTCGCGCGCGCCGGCACGTCCCGTCCGCTGCTCTTCGTGCGCGCCGGCTTCGACATCGCGTGCGGCGACGATAACCTGCTCACCGCGTACGCGTGGGAAAACGGCGGCTGGCGGCGCGTGCTGCGTTGGCAAGCCGACGACTACAAGGACATCGGCGGCGCCTACGGCGGCGGCTTCTGGTTCGGTGCGTTGCCCGGCGGCCAGGTGGCGATCGTCCATGGCACGCCGTGGTGCTCGTCGCGCTGGAGCCGGTTCGGCGCGGACGTGGTCGCGCCAGCCAACGGCACGGCCGCGCAACGCACGCTGTTCCATACGGATCACGGCTACGTGCTCGACGACGACGCGCTCCGCTTCAAGGTGCGCCCCGACGGCTTGGAGATGCGCACGACGGTCGGCTCGCGCGACAGCGACGTGATGACGCGGCCGGGCATCTTCCGCTACCGCGTCGACGGCGACACCGTGCAGCGTGTGCAGCCCGTCGCGCTCAACGGACGCGATTTCGTCGACGAATGGCTGAACGTGGACGATGCGCTCGCGCGCGAGTGGAGCGAACCGGCGGCCGCTGCGGTGGCGCTGAAGGCCCGGCAAGCGTTCAATGCCGAAAGCAAGGCGCCCGATGTCGGGTTCGAGTACGGTCCGGTACGCGGCTGCTCGGACGGCAAGGATCGCTTCCAGGTCGAACTGGATCTGACCGGTAAGGATGGAAACACGGTGGCGCGGCGCTATGCGCTGATCCGCCAGGAGAGCAACGGGTTCACGATGCTCGGGCTACGCAACGCGGCCGCGCCGGCTTGCCATGGCGCAAACCTGATGCCGCGGCACTGAACCGCTGCGGCATGGCGGCACCGGAGAGGAAACGACGGAACGCGGCTGGAGCGACACGGCATGACCAGCCGCGTCGCCCGCCCATCACTCGCCGCGACGCGGCTCGAACACGAACGGTTGCGTGAGCAGAAACGGATTCGCGGTGGCGCCGGTCTGCGCGCAGGTCGCATGCGTCATCGCGTCGACGGCCGCGCGGTCTGCCGCGGCATTGCGGCTGCTGGTCGTCACGGTGACGTTCTGGGCTTCGCCCGAGGTCGTCATCAGCGCGCGCACGAGCACGGTGACGGGACGCGTGAGCGGCGTCGCGCCATCCGGGTAGACGGCGCGCGGAATGCGGCAGGTCAGCTTGCTGTCCTGCGACGACGACAGCATCGCGCAGCCGGAAAGCAGCACGGCGACGGCAGGCAGGATCAGGATGGTCGAGCGAAGAGCCATGGTCGAATATCGTTCTTGAGTACTGTTGCGGACGATTGCCGCGCCGGCCGACATCGTCCGGCCGCATCGCGTGCATCGCCCCGCGCCGCGGCCATCGGACCGGCGCCCCGTTGCGGCCGCACGACCGATGGTTGCCCGGTCGCGATCCTGCTGCGCGGGTTCCCGGAAATCCGGGGGCAGCGTTCGTGCCGGCAGCCCGCTCCGGGCGGCCATGCACGCGAACGCTTTCGCGCATTGTGCACGCGCCGCCTCGCGCGTGGCGGCGATTTGACAATGGTTGACGCGAATCGCGCCGTATCCGGCCGGCATCCATTCTTCGCGGGAAGCAATCGCCGCACCGTCCCGGGCTGCCATCGCTCCCCTGCTCCACCGCAATCCGACCGACGCCGGGATTCCCCGCCCGGCGCCGCGCGGCGTCACTCCGAATCGTCGTCCGAGTCGTCGTCGTCCGCGTCGGCCGGGACTTCTCCGTACTTCGCGACCACCGCCGCCTTGAACGCCTTCAGCGCCGGCTGCTGGTCGCACAGCTTGTACAGCAACCCAAGCTGCTGCGGCCAATCCTTCAACTCCTTCGCGAACACATGCAGGCGCGCAACCGTATCGAGCGCGTCGGCGTCGCGGCCGGCCAGCGCCTGCAGCGCCGCATAGCGGCGCAGCACCGTCTCGCCGGGCAGCAGCGCGATCGCGCGCTCGTGCGCGACGAGCTTGAGCGGCAGGTTGTCCGGCGAAATCGTCAGCAGCGTGGCCGCGCCGTAATCGCCCCACGCGCCGAACAGCAGCGACGGCGCGTCGCGGTACTGCGCGGCCGGTTCGCTGCCGTAGTACAGCACTTCCGCGCGCTGGTAGTCGCGCAGCACGGGCACTGCCGCCAGCACGCCGCCGACAGACAGCACCGCGAACAACCCGAACGCCACGCGGCCCGGCAGGATACGCAGCGGCTTCACGTCGAGCAGGCCGATCACGAACATCGCCGGCAGCAGGAAGAACATGTATTGCTGCGGATATTCGACGAGCGCATGCATCAGCAGGATGCCGATCAGCGCGAGGCCGAACACGCGCGTGCTCGACTGCGGCGCGCGCACCGCGCGCACGAACCATGTGACGAGCGCGACGACGAGCACGCCGAGGCCGACGAGGCCGGACTTCGCGAGCAGGTCGATGAAGATGTCGTGCGAGTTGTTCGCGATCTCGACACCGCCGAGCGTACGCACGAGCGCGAACTGATGCGACGGGAATTCGCCCCAGCCGACGCCGAGCAACGGATGCTCGCGGAACATCGCAAGCCCGTACTTCCACAGCGCGAGGCGCGGCGCGATCTGCCCCGCGTCGCGCATCCGGTCGGCCGCCGACTCGGCGAGCCCCAGGTGGAAGTGCACGTTGGCCCAGCGCACCGCGACGTTCACCGCGACGAAGATCACCGCGAGCGCGACCGGCATCAGCCATGCGCGGCGGTTGCCCGGCGCGCGGCGCGACTCGAGCCATGCCATCCAGAAACCCGCGACGACCAGCACCGCGACCTGCAGCCACGGGCCGCGCGACACCGTCAGCGCGAGCCCGACCGACAGCGCGATCGACAGCGCGAGCCACGCCCATGCCGCGAGCCGGCGCGTCTGCGCCAGATACAGCGCGCCCGCGAGCGCGAACGCGATGTAGGTCGCCAGGTGGTTCGCCTGCGCCATGTTGCCGTACGGGCGGCGATCGACCGCGATGTTGTACACGACGACGAACGGCGACACCGCGGACTCGAGATGGAACAGCTGAACGATCTGGCTCGCGACCGCGAACACCCCGCCGACGAGCAGCGCGCCGGACATCATTCGCGCGACGGCTTCGGCGAGCCCCTCGCGCGCGAGCGTGTAGCCGGCCTGCATCGCGACCAGCGCGGCGGCCAGATAGCCGACCGCCAGCCAGTTCATCGACGGCACCTTCAGCGGCATCAGCGCGACCTGCGCGATCAGCACCGCCGCGAACCCGAGCGGCGCGACGAACGCGGCCGGCGCGGCGAACGGCTCGGCCGGGCGGCCCGTGCGCGCGAGCAGGACGACGGAGAGCCCCACCAGCAGATACAGCACCAGCGCGGCAAATTCTGAATAGAAGGTTGGAATCGGATACGTGTGATTCGTGATCGAGTACGGCACGATCAGGGCGACAGCCAGCGCAACGAGCGGCAACGAGCGGGAAAAAGTAGAAGGCATGAGCGAACCGGATGTCAGCAACCGGCGCACTATACAAAACTTTCCCCGCTCTGTGCGGGCCCGTCGCACCGTCACCCGACGCGGCGCGACCGGTGCGACCGGCGCAACCCGCCGGCACGGCGGGCGCCGTGCCGTGCACGCGGCCCCGCACTGGCCGGCATGCCCCCGCCCCTACGCGCGGCATTCCGCCGGCGCATATTTCGCGGGCAACGTCGCGGCCTCCGCCGGCAGCGGGCCCGCTCCCGGCGCCGGGAGCGACGACGCAGCCTTGCCGGCGGCAAAGCACTCCCATGCGATCGCCCCGGCCTGCATCGTGCCCTTTTTCAGCGGTACGCGCGCGGTCGGCGTATCGGCCTTGTCCGGCGCGGACGGCACGAGGACGAGCGTATTCGCGCCGGCCGCGGCGACGCGGGCGGTAAACGCCACCGTGATCTGGCCCGTGTCGCCGTCGATGACGACGGATTCGACGTTGCGGGTGGCGGCCGGCGGGCTGTAGCCGCCGTCGAGGCCCGCGCCGCTCGCGGCATTGTCGGCGACCGCGAGCCGCGCGGACGACGCGAGCGCGAGCCCCTCGCCGACGCGCGAGCGCGCGAGGTAATCCTGGTACGCGGGAATCGCATAGGCCGCGATCACGCCAACGATCGCGAGCACGATCATCAGCTCGATCAGCGTGAAGCCGGCCGGCCGCCAGCGCGGCGCCGGCCGGCGCGCGCGCCGCAGATCGGCGGCGATGCGACGGAACAGGGAAACGGAAAAGGCTTCGAACATGACTGGCTCCGGAAACGAAAAACGCCTGCCGGATCAGGCAGGCGTTTCGATCGTAGCCAGCGGACCGCGGCCCCGGCAGTCGGCCGGACGGCCAACGTCAATGCGCGCGCGGGACGCCGCGGCGGCGCCGGAGCGCGTAACCCGCGGTGACGACGAACAGCGCGCCGGCGATGCTCGCGCCATAGATCGCGGCCTGCGTATCGAGTACCGGCCAGCGGTCGCCGACCGGGTCGTGCACCATCAGCCCGCCGGCGATCCAGCCCAGCAGCCCGGCGCCCAGCGCGACGACGACCGGAAAGCGGTCGAGCAGCTTCAGCACCAGCGTGCTGCCCCACACGATGATCGGCACGCTGACGACGAGCCCGAAGATCACCAGCGCCAGCCGGTGCGACGGATCGGCCTGCTCGGCCGCGCCGGCGATCGCGATCACGTTGTCGAGGCTCATCACGGCGTCGGCGATCACGATCGTCTTCACCGCGTCCCACAGCCGGTCGGCCGGCTTCACGTTGTCGTGCGCATCGGCGTCCGGCGCCACCAGCTTGACGCCGATCCACAGCAGCAGCAGGCCGCCGCCGAACTTCAGGAACGGCACGTCGAGCAGCACGACCGCGAATGCGATCAGCGCGACCCGCAGCAGGATCGCGCCGGCCGTGCCCCACACGACGCCGCGCAGCCGCTGGTTGGCGGGCAGGTTGCGGCATGCGAGCGCGATCACGACCGCGTTGTCGCCGCCGAGGAGAATGTCGATGATGACGATCTGAAACACCGCGCCCCAGTGGAGCGACGTCAGGAATTCAAGCATGAGCAGTATCGGGTGATCGGGTGCGGGGCCACGGCTGTCGAACAGGCGGCCCGGGTCAATGCCGGGACATGCATCGCGCAGCCCCGGGGCTTACAAATTCATTGCGCGAGCATAACAAAAAACGCCGGCGAAGCCGGCGTTTTTTGCAGGATGAACCACGCGGAAATTACAGCGCCTTCTTCAGCAGGCGACCCATTTCCGACGGGTTGCGCGTGACGGTGATGCCGCACGCTTCCATGATTTCCAGCTTCGCTTCGGCCGTATCCGCACCGCCCGAGATCAGCGCGCCGGCGTGGCCCATGCGCTTGCCCGGAGGCGCCGTGACGCCAGCGATGAAGCCGACGACCGGCTTCTTCATGTTGTCCTTGATCCACTCGGCGGCGTTGGCTTCGTCCGGACCGCCGATTTCGCCGATCATCACGACCGCATCCGTGTCCGGATCGTCGTTGAACATCTTCATCACGTCGATGTGCTTCAGACCGTTGATCGGGTCGCCGCCGATACCGACTGCCGACGACTGGCCGAGGCCCAGTGCCGTCAGCTGCGCAACCGCTTCATACGTCAGCGTGCCCGAACGCGACACGACGCCGATGCGGCCCTTGCGGTGGATGTGACCCGGCATGATGCCGATCTTCAGTTCGTCCGGCGTGATCGTGCCCGGGCAGTTCGGCCCGAGCAGCAGCGTCTTGCGGCCTTCGCGACGCATGCGGTCCTTCACTTCGATCATGTCGCGAACCGGAATGCCTTCCGTGATGCAGATCGCGAGATCGAGGTCGGCTTCGACCGCTTCCCAGATCGCAGCAGCAGCACCTGCCGGCGGAACGTAGATGACCGACACGGTCGCGCCGGTTTCGGCCTTCGCTTCCTTGACGCTCGCGTAGATCGGAATGCCTTCGAAGTCTTCGCCGGCCTTCTTCGGGTTCACGCCCGCGACGAATGCTTCGCGGCCGTTTGCGTATTCACGGCAGGCGCGCGTGTGGAATTGACCGGTCTTGCCGGTAATGCCCTGCGTGATGACCTTCGTGTCCTTGTTGATCAGAATCGACATGTATTTTGACCTCTGTTCGATTGGCGTCGCGTGCAAACCGCGCCGCCATACCTATTCATTGAGCGCGCTTACTTGCCTGCGGCAGCCGCGACAACCTTCTGCGCAGCCTCTTCCATGCTGTCAGCCGAGATGATCGGCAGGCCCGAATCGGCCAGCATCTTCTTGCCGAGGTCTTCGTTCGTGCCCTTCATGCGCACGACGAGCGGCACGTTCAGGTTCACGGCCTTCGAACCGGCGATCACGCCTTCCGCGATCACGTCGCAGCGCATGATGCCGCCGAAGATGTTCACGAGGATCGCCTTCAGGTCCGGGTTCTTCAGCATCAGCTTGAACGCTTCCGTGACCTTCTCGGTCGTCGCGCCACCGCCGACGTCCAGGAAGTTCGCCGGCTCGCCGCCGAACAGCTTGATCGTGTCCATCGTCGCCATCGCGAGGCCTGCGCCGTTCACGAGGCAGCCGATGTTGCCGTCGAGCGAGATGTATGCGAGGTCGAACTTCGACGCTTCGATTTCAGCCGGATCTTCTTCGTCCAGGTCGCGGTACGCGACGATTTCCGGGTGACGGAACAGCGCGTTCGAGTCGAAGTTGAACTTCGCGTCGAGTGCGATGACCTTGCCGTCGCCGGAGACGTTCAGCGGGTTGATTTCAGCCAGCGATGCATCGGTTTCCCAGAATGCCTTGTACAGGCCTTGCAGGATCGCGCGCGCTTGCGGAATCGAAGCGGCCGGCACGCCGATCTTCGCGGCGAGGTCGTCGGCTTGCGCGTCGAGCAGGCCCGTCGACGGCTCGACGATGACCTTGTGGATCAGTTCCGGGTGCTTTTCGGCAACTTCCTCGATGTCCATGCCGCCTTCGCTCGAACCCATCAGCACGATCTTCTGCGAGATGCGGTCGACGACGAGGCTGACATACAGTTCCTGCTTGATGTCGGCGCCTTCTTCGATCATCAGGCGGTTGACCTTCTGGCCTTCCGGACCGGTCTGGTGCGTGACGAGCTGCATGCCGAGGATCTGGTTCGCGTATTCGCGGACCTGCTCGATCGATTTCGCCACCTTCACGCCGCCGCCCTTGCCACGGCCACCCGCGTGGATCTGAGCCTTCACGACCCAAACCGGGCCGCCGAGCTCTTCTGCCACCTTGACGGCCTCGTCAACCGAGAACGCCGGCTTGCCGCGCGGTACCGCGACTCCGAATTTCCGCAGGATTTCCTTACCCTGGTACTCGTGAATCTTCATGCGTGATTCCCTTCAGTCTGAGAGTTGGATGAAATGTCGCTTAAGACGCTTCTTCGAATGATTTCCGTTCATTCCTTCGTGCTGCCCTCACCGGGCAGATCCGGCCGAAGCGGGCCGTACCACCGCGGGTAGTACTGCCGCACGACCTCGCCGTCGAACCGCAATGCCCGGCAGCGGCCGAGCTGGAAAGGCGGCTCGACGTGCTCGCCGTCATGGTCCGGCCCTTCGCCGCCCTCTTCACGCACGTTCCACACGTCACCGGCGAACGCCTGGATCGCTGCCGTCGGCAGCACGGCGCACAGTTCGGTCAGATGGGAACAGCCCGCGACGCCGGCGAGCAGCCGGTTCGCGTTGCGGCGGAAATTGCGGAAAAGGTTGAGCCCGATGAGGGCCCGATAGGCGGGAGGGGCGGATTGGCAGTGACCGGGATAGGGAACCCACTCCGAAGACGCTTCGGCGTCGACGACATTGAGGTCACGATCGATGGTCACGCGCAGCCAGAGTTCGTGGATCGGCAGGCCCTGGGGCCGGATGCCCGACGCAAGCGCGACATCGCGCGGCTTGTGGTCGGTCAGGCAGGCTTCGATGTCCCACAAGCCGTCGTCGCGCTCGTAGGCTTCCGCTCGGATTGCGCGTCGATGTCGCAACTGACGGGGCACGGGCTCGGATAGCGGCATGCTGGAGGTTGAGGCCGAAGAGGAAAACCCGTGGATTTTAGCATATTGGGTATTTGAGGCATCCGGCCGCGACGGCGGGTATTCCCGCCTGTCCGGAAACGGTTGCATTGCAGCAAAATCGCGCGCAGCGCGCGCGACCGAAGCGGTCAGTCGTCGATCGGGAAATCGTCGCCGACCTTCAGCAACTTCACGATGGTCGCGCTCGAAAAGCCGCGCGCGGCAAGGAAGCGCGCCTGCTTCGCGCGCTCGGCGGGCGTTTGCGGCAGTGCACCGAATTTCTTGCGCCAGACGGCCTGCGCGCGCGTCCACTCGGTCTCGCGCAACTGCGCATTCACTTCCTCGACGAGGTTGTCGCCGACCGCATGGCGCTTCAGTTCGCTGACGATGCGTGCGACGCCGACGCGCGATGCGCGGCGATGCACGAGGCTCTCGGCAAAGCGTGCATCGGACAGCCAGCCTTCCTGTTCCAGCGCATCGAGCACCGGCTCGACCGATTCGTCCTCGCCGACGTACGGCGCGAGCTTGCGCGCGAGTTCGGCGCGGCTGTATTCGCGCCGTGACAGATAGCCGAGTGCGCGGCCCTTCAGCGAACGTGGCGGTTTCGACGACTTGCGCCCGGTGGCGCCGGCCTCGTCGCCGGAAGCAGCGCTGCCTGAACCGCCGGCCGCACGGCGTGTGCGACGCGGATGCTGGCTGCTGCGCGTATACACATCTTCCTTGACCGACGCCGCCGCATCGGCTGCGCGCTCGCCCGGGAAGCCGACACCGGACACGCGACGGCGCGACCGGTCGTGCGCGTCGAACGATTCGTCGTCGTCGAACGGATCGACCGGTGCGGTGATCTCAAACGAAACGAGGGCATCGTCGGATGCCCTCGTCGCGGTGCGGTGCGCGGACTGACTGCCCGCGCCCCGCCGGTCGGCACCCGAGGATGCGGCTCGCCGGTCGGAGCGGCCCGCCGTGTCGGGCGCGGCGCTCGGGTCCGGTTCGCCAGCGTGACCTCGGCGCCCGACCATCACTCTTCTTCGTCCATCGCCTCGGCTTCGTCGACTACGCCATCGGGCATCGCGGCAACGCCGAGCGACTCGCGAATGCGGTTTTCGATCTCGCGGGCGATTTCCGGGTTCTCGCGCAGGAATTCACGCGCGTTGTCCTTGCCCTGGCCGATCTTCTCGCCGTTGTAGCTGTACCAGGCGCCGGCCTTGTCGACGATCTTCGCCTGCACGCCGAGATCGATGATCTCGCCCTGGCGCGAAATGCCTTCGCCGTACAGGATGTCGAAGATCGCTTCGCGGAACGGCGGCGACACCTTGTTCTTGACGACCTTCACGCGGGTTTCGTTGCCGATCACCTCGTCGTTCTTCTTGATCGAGCCGATCCGGCGGATATCCAGACGCACCGACGAGTAGAACTTCAGCGCGTTGCCGCCCGTCGTGGTTTCCGGGTTGCCGAACATCACGCCGATCTTCATCCGGATCTGGTTGATAAAGATCACGAGGCAGTTCGTGCGCTTGATCGTGCCGGTCAGCTTGCGCAGCGCCTGCGACATCAGGCGAGCCTGCAGGCCCGGCAGCGAATCGCCCATCTCGCCTTCGATTTCCGCCTTCGGCACGAGCGCCGCGACCGAGTCGATGACGATCATGTCGATCGAGCCCGAGCGCACCAGCGCGTCGGTGATTTCGAGCGCCTGCTCGCCGGTGTCCGGCTGCGAGATCAGCAGCTCCGGCACGTTCACGCCGAGCTTCGCTGCATATTGGACGTCGAGCGCGTGCTCGGCGTCGATGAACGCTGCGGTGCCGCCCAGCTTCTGCAGTTCGGCGATGACCTGCAGCGTGAGCGTGGTTTTACCCGACGATTCCGGACCGTAGATCTCGACCACCCGGCCGCGCGGCAGACCGCCGACGCCGAGCGCGATATCGAGACCCAGCGAGCCCGTGGAGACGACCTGGATGTCTTCGGCCGCTTCGCCGTCGCCCATCCGCATGATCGACCCTTTGCCGAACTGCTTCTCGATCTGCGCGAGTGCGGCCGCCAGCGCCTTGCTCTTCTCGGCGGTCATCCCGGAGCCCTTCTTGCTATCTTCCATGAATCGTCCTTTGCTATGATGAGCAGCGTCTGTCAGAGGCGCGCCCGCTTTCAAGCGCTGCCCACGAATGCAGACACTGTATAAAAAAACAGTGTTTTATGCAAGCCCGCAATGCAGGCTGCGTTGTACACGGATAACTTCGGAGACAGCCGCGCCGGCGCGCACGCCCCGCCGGCCATCGGTCAGCAACATGCGAATTCTCATCGCCGAAGACGACAGCATACTCGCGGACGGCCTCACCCGGTCACTCCGCCAATCGGGCTATGCGGTCGACCACGTGAAGAACGGCATCGAGGCCGATACCGCGCTGTCGATGCAGTCCTTCGACCTGCTGATCCTCGATCTCGGGCTGCCCAAGATGTCCGGGCTCGACGTGCTGAAGCGCCTGCGCGCGCGCAATTCCAACCTCCCCGTGCTGATCCTGACCGCCGCCGACAGCGTCGACGAGCGCGTGAAGGGGCTCGACCTCGGCGCGGACGACTACATGGCCAAGCCGTTCGCGCTCAACGAGCTCGAGGCGCGCGTGCGCGCGCTGACCCGGCGCGGCGCGGGCGGCGGCCCGACCGTCGTGCGCCACGGCTCGCTCGCGTTCGACCAGGTCGGCCGCATCGCGTATGCGAACGAACGCGTGCTCGATCTGTCCGCGCGCGAGCTCGGGCTGCTCGAGGTGCTGCTGCAGCGCATCGGCCGGCTCGTGTCGAAGGAGCAGCTCGTCGACCATCTGTGCGAATGGGGCGAGGAAGTCAGCAACAACGCGATCGAAGTGTACGTGCACCGGCTGCGCAAGAAGATCGAGCCGAGCGGCGTGCGGATTTCCACCGTGCGCGGCCTCGGCTACTGCCTCGAGAAAGTCGCGCCCGCGGCGCCAGCCGACCCGGCCGCGCCCCAGCCCGCGGCGGCCGGCACGCCGCTGCGCTGAACCCGGCCGTCGCCGCGATGGCCACGCCGGCCCATTCCCGCCATCCGACCGGCGAGCCATCGTCCGCCGCCGACGCCGTGCGCGACGCACGCTACGAGAACCCGTTCGCGCCGCCCGACGAAACCGATACGCCCGAGGCCGCGCGCCCGCGCTCGCTGTTCGGCGAAATCCTCGACTGGATGCTCGCGCCGCTCCTGCTGCTGTGGCCGATGAGCATCGCCGTCACCTATCTCGTCGCGAAAACGATCGCGAACGGCCCGTTCGACCGCGCGCTCGAGACCAACGCGTACGTGCTCGCGCGGCAGATCCATCCGGTCAACGGCGTCGCCGAGCTGACGCTGCCGCAGCAGACGCGCGACTTCCTGCGCGCGGACAACGTCGACAGCGTTTACTTCCAGGTGCTCGGCACGCGCGGCGAGCTGGTCGCGGGCGAGGCCGACATGCCGCTGCCGCGCGACGAGGACCGCCCGCCGCCGGGCGTCGTCGTGTTCCGCGACGACCTGCTGCGCGGCAACGACGTGCGCGTCGCGTATACGACCGTCGCGCTGCCGGAGTCGAGCAGCACGCAGCCCGTGCTCGTGCAGGTCGGCGAGACGCTCGACAAGCGCAACGCGCTCGCGAACGACATCATCAAGGGCGTGATCCTGCCGCAATTCGTGATCCTGCCGCTCGCGATCCTGCTCGTGTGGTTCGGGCTGTCGCGCGGGCTCGCGCCGCTCAACGCGCTGCAGGCGCACATCCGCGCGCGGCGGCCCGACGACCTGTCGCCCGTCGAGGCGCAGCGCGCGCCGCCCGAGATCGAGCCGCTCGTCACGTCGTTCAACGACCTGCTCGCGCGCCTCGAACAGAACATGGCGCTGCAGAAGCGCTTCATCGCCGACGCCGCGCACCAGATGAAGACGCCGCTCGCGGGGCTGCGCACGCAGGCCGAGTTCGCGTTGCGCCATCCCGTGCCGCCCGACGTCCAGCGTTCGCTCGAGCAGATCGCGACGAGCTCCGAGCAGGCCGCCCGGCTCGTCACGCAGTTGCTCGCGCTCGCGCGCGCCGAGAACCGCGCGAGCGGGCTGACCTTCGAGCCGGTCGAGATCGGGGCGCTCGCGCGCCGCACGGTGCGCGACTGGGTGCAGGCCGCGCTCGCGAAGCGCATGGACCTCGGCTACGAAGGCCCGGAGGACGACACGCCGCTCGACGTCGACGGCAATCCCGTGATGCTGCGCGAGATGCTCGGCAACCTGGTCGACAACGCGATCCGCTACACGCCCGAAGGCGGCCGCATCACGGTGCGCGTGCGGGCCGAGCCTGCGGCGCGGCGCGTGCATCTCGAAGTGGAGGATACGGGCCCCGGCATCCCGGCCGGCGAACGCGAGCGCGTGGTCGAGCGCTTCTACCGGATCCTCGGCCGCGAAGGCGACGGCAGCGGCCTCGGGCTCGCGATCGTGCGCGAGATCGCCGCGCAGCACGGCGGCACGCTGACGCTCGACGATCACGTCTATCAGAGCGCACCGCGCCTCGCTGGCACGCTCGTGCGCGTCAGCCTGCCGTTGTCGGACACCGCCGCGGATCGATCCTGATACGGGCGGACCCGAACCGCATACCGCCGCATACGCGCCTCGATCGCATCGAAACCGGCGTTTTACCGCCCTGCCGCGACACGATGGGGGCACGAAACGGCCGATTCGGCGCGGGTTAACGTGCAGTCGTTTTGCGCCCGCGAGTCAGTGCGCCGTAAGTTTCCGTGCCAATAATCGTCGACAGGCCCGCCCACCCAAGGCGGCCACACATCTATATCAAGGGACTTGGAGACGATTCATGGCAACGTTAGGCGGGCAAATTTCGCACTCGCCGATGACGGGCGAAGAGAAGAAGGTGATCTTCGCGTCGTCGCTCGGCACCGTGTTCGAGTGGTACGACTTTTACCTGGCCGGCTCACTCGCGGCCTACATCAGCAAGAGCTTCTTCTCCGGAGTCAATCCGACCGCGGCATTCATCTTCACGCTGCTCGGCTTCGCGGCCGGGTTCGCCGTGCGTCCGTTCGGCGCGATCGTGTTCGGCCGGCTCGGCGACCTCGTCGGCCGCAAGCACACGTTCCTCGTGACGATCGTGATCATGGGCATCTCGACCTTCGTGGTCGGCTTCCTGCCCGGCTACGCATCGATCGGCATCGCGGCGCCCGTGATCTTCATCGCGATGCGGCTGCTGCAGGGCCTCGCGCTCGGCGGCGAGTACGGCGGCGCGGCGACCTACGTCGCCGAGCATGCGCCGGCGAACCGCCGCGGCTTCTACACCGCGTGGATCCAGACGACCGCGACGCTCGGCCTGTTCCTGTCGCTGCTCGTGATCCTCGGCGTGCGCACCTTCATCGGCGAGGAAGCGTTCGGCAGCTGGGGCTGGCGCGTGCCGTTCGTCGCATCGATCGCGCTGCTCGCGGTGTCGGTGTGGATCCGGCTGCAGCTGAACGAATCGCCGGTGTTCCTGCGCATCAAGGCGGAAGGCAAGACGTCGAAGGCACCGCTGACCGAAGCGTTCGGCCAGTGGAAGAACCTGAAGCTCGTGATCCTCGCGCTCGTCGGCCTGACCGCCGGCCAGGCCGTCGTGTGGTACACGGGCCAGTTCTACGCGCTGTTCTTCCTCACGCAGACGCTGAAGGTCGACGGCGCCAGCGCGAACATCCTGATCGCGATCGCCCTCCTGATCGGCACGCCGTTCTTCCTGTTCTTCGGCTCGCTGTCGGACAAGATCGGCCGCAAGCCGATCATCCTCGCGGGCTGCCTGATCGCGGCGCTCACCTACTTCCCGCTGTTCAAGGCGCTTACGCACTACGCGAACCCGCAACTCGAACTCGCGACGCAGAAGGCGCCGATCACGGTCCTCGCCGATCCGGCCGCCTGCTCGTTCCAGTTCAACCCGGTGGGCACGTCGAAGTTCACGAACTCGTGCGACATCGCGAAGAGCGCGCTCGCGAAGGCCGGCCTGAACTACGAGAACGTCGCGGCACCGGCTGGCACGACCGCGCAGATCAAGGTCGGCGATACGGTGATCCCCGCGTATGACGGCAAGGCGGCCGACGCGAAGGCGCAAGGCGCGGCGTTCGACAAGACGCTCGCGTCGACGCTGAAGGCGGCCGGCTACCCGGCCAAGGCCGACCCGGCGCAGCTCAACTGGCCGATGACGATCGTGATCCTGACGATCCTCGTGATCTACGTGACGATGGTCTACGGCCCGATCGCGGCGATGCTGGTCGAGATGTTCCCGACGCGGATCCGCTATACGTCGATGTCGCTGCCGTATCACATCGGCAACGGCTGGTTCGGCGGCTTCCTGCCGGCGACCGCATTCGCGATCGTCGCGGCGAAGGGCAACATCTACTCGGGGCTCTGGTATCCGATCGTGATCGCGCTGGCCACGTTCGTGATCGGTGTGCTGTTCGTCAAGGAGACGAAGGACTCCAATATCTACGCGCAGGATTGAGGTCGGGTAGCGGGCGGCCACCCCGCCCGCTACACTGCCCGAACGGGCCGCCGGCAACTTTTTTCAGGGAAGATGAAAAAAGGTGTTGACAGCCCGGCGGCACATCAGCATAATTCAAGTCTTCGGCGAATTAGCTCAGTCGGTTAGAGCGACGGAATCATAATCCGCAGGTCCGGGGTTCGAGTCCCTGATTCGCCACCAAATGCGAAAAGCCGCTGTTCCGCAAGGATCAGCGGCTTTTTTCATTGCGTCATCCGGCGCGTGCGAGGAATTCGCGCGTCGCCTGCCCTGCAGGCACGCGCATCCCACACGTTACGCCACCACCGATCCCCGCTCCTCCACGGCCGCCGCCCGCACCTTCCCCCGCCAGTTCTCCCCGCCCTCCAGCGCCGGCGTCGACTCGAACAGCTCCGCGATCCAGTCCGCGAACACGCGAACCTTCTGCGACAGATGCCGGTTGTGCGGATACACGATCGAGATCGGCTTGGGCTTCGGATTGCAATCGGGCAGCACCTCGACCAGCGTGCCGTCGCGCAGGTTCGGCAGCACCATGAACAGCGTCGGCTGGATCATCCCGAACCCTTCGACCCCGCACGTCACGTACGCATCCGAATCGTTCACGGTGACACTGCCGTTCATCCGCACCTCGACCGGCTTGCCCTCGATCATGAACACCCACGGAATCGCCCGCGCGCCGTGGCTCGCGCGGAAATTCACCGCATGATGGTCGGCCAGGTCGGCGATCTCCTGCGGCTCGCCGTGACGCGCGAGATAGTCGGGCGACGCGCAGGTCACGCGCTTGAGCATGCCGATCCGGCGCGCGACCATCGACGAATCTTCGAGCGGCCCGACCCGGATCATGCAGTCGATACCCTCCTCGACCGGATCCACGTAGCGGTCCGCAAGGCCGAGGTCGAGCGTGATGTCCGGATAGCGCTGCCGGAAGATCGACAGCGCCGGCAGCACGACGCGCCGCCCGAGCGAACTCGGCATGTGGACGCGCAGCACGCCGCTCGGCTTGCGGTTGCCGGTCTGGAAACTCGCGTCGGCTTCCGCGATCTCCGAGATGATCTTCACGCAGTGCTCGTAATACGCGGCGCCCTCCGGCGTCAGCGACAGCCGGCGCGTCGTCCGGTGCATCAGGCGCACGCCGAGCAGCGCCTCGAGATTCTGGATGATGGTCGTGACCGACGCGCGCGGCATCGCGAGCGTGTCGGCCGCGCGCGTGAAGCTGTTCGCGTCGACCACGCGGGTGAAAACTTCCATTGCCTGGATGCGGTCCATGCTGCGCCCCCTTCGAATCGCCAACGGAACAGAATAGAGCGCGCAATGCGCGCGGCACAAGCCCCCGCCCATTGTTCTCCTCGCCCGAATAGTCGCAGCGTTTCGGACTCGAAAGTGATCGCGATTCGCGCAGTTCCGAACGTCGACGGCTCCGTCCCCGGTTGCCACGCGCGGCATGCTCGCCGCGCACCGGCACGTTATCGCACGAACCGCTCGCGATAGCCCTGCGGCGACACGCCGAGCACGCGCACGAAACTGCGCCGCAGCGTCTCTTCCGAACCGAAGCCGCACCGCGTGGCGATCCGTTTGACGGGCCACGCGGTTTCGCCGAGCAAGCGCTGCGCGGCCTCGACGCGAATCTGTTCGACCGCGCGCGCGGGCGTGCGGCCGGTCCCCGCGCGGTAGTGCCGCACGAAGCTGCGTTCGCTCATGCTGACGCGCTCGGCGAGCGCCGGCACCGACAGGTCGGCCGTCAGGTGCTCGGCGATCCACGCATGCAGTTCGCCGAAACGGTCGTCGGTGCGCTGCATCGACAGCATCGCGCTGAACTGCGCCTGCCCGCCCGGCCGCTTCAGGAACACGACGAGTTCGCGCGCGACATCGAGCGCGATCGCCCGCCCGAGATCCTCCTCGACCAGCGCGAGCGCGAGATCGATGCCGGCCGTCACGCCGGCCGACGTCCACAGCGCGCCTTCGCGGATGAAGATCGGATCGGGCTCGACGCGCACGTTCGGATAGCGCGCGGCGAATTCGTCGCAGCGCGCCCAGTGCGTGACCGCGCGCCGCCCGTCGAGCAGGCCGGCCTCGGCGAGCAGGAACGCACCGGTGCAGACCGACGCGACACGTCGTGCGCGCTGCGCCTGCTGACGGACCCAGCGCACCGTGCGCGCATCGCGCGACGCGGCCTGCACGCCCTTGCCGCCGGCCACGATCACCGTGTCGGGCCGCCCGGCCGAGCGCAGCGAATCGGCCATCACGACGAGCCCCGACGACGTCTCGACCGGCCCCGCCTCGGCGGCCACGACGCGCGGCGCATACGGCGCGGGCCGGCCGCACTCCTGCGCGAGTTCGTTGACGGAGGCGAACACCTGCAGCGGCCCGGTCACGTCGAGCAACTGCGCACGGGGGAACGCGAGGATCAGGATCGAGCGCGGAGCGGCTGGCATGGCGATTGGCTGAAAACGTGGGCGATCTGGCAATTTCGCCAAACACTACGCGCCTAGAATCGATCTGTCCATCGTGCGCCGGCCGCGGCGCCGCCCCTTCCCTTCGGAGTGTTCGCATGACCGTGCATATCGGCTTTCTCGTGTTTCCGGGTGTCCAGCAACTCGATCTCACCGGCCCGCACGACGTGCTCGCATCGCTGCCCGACGCGGCGGTTCATCTGGTCTGGAAATCGCGCGACACCGTCGCGTCGAGCAGCGGCCTCGCGCTCGCGCCGACCTGCACGTTCGACGACTGCCCGCCGCTCGACGTCATCTGCGTGCCCGGCGGAATCGGGATCAACGAGCTGCTGCTCGATGCCGAAACGATCGCGTTCGTGCAGCAGCGCGCGGCCGCCGCGCGCTACGTGACGTCGGTCTGCACGGGCGCGCTGCTGCTCGGCGTGGCCGGCCTGCTGCGCGGCCGCCGCGCGACGACGCACTGGGCGTTTCATGCGCTGCTCGCGCCGCTCGGTGCGGTGCCCGTGCGCGAACGCGTGGTGCGCGACGGCAACCTGATCACCGGCGGCGGCGTGACGGCCGGCATCGACTTCGCGTTGACGATCGCCGCCGAACTGGTCGGCGACGAAGAGGCGCAGGCGATCCAGCTCGCGCTCGAATATGCGCCCGCGCCGCCGTTCGATGCAGGCTCGCCGGATACCGCGCCGGCATCGGTCCTGAAGCGCGTGACCGAGCGTTCGGCTGCGGGGCTCGAGAAGCGGAAGCAGACGATCGACGCGGCCTTGCGCGCGATGTCGCGCTGATCCCCGGTACACGGAAACCGGCGCGCGGACGTGCAGCCTGCCCGCGCTCCGCAGCCTTCACATTCACGGACCGGACCTACCGATGAACATCATCCGCAGCACCGCCTTCACCGCACAGCGCGCATGGGGCGCGCTGGACATCGCGAACCTGAACGGCATCACGGTCCGCCTGCACTGGACCGATCAGCCGTACCGGTGGCACGTGAACGACGGCGAGGAAGTCTTTGCGGTGCTCGACGGCCGCGTCGAGATGCGTTACCGCGAAGCAGGCATCGAGCACGCGACGGTGCTCGAAACGGGAGACGTCTTCCATGCGACGGTCGGCACCGAACATGTCGCGCATCCGCTCGGAGAAGCGCGCATTCTGGTGATCGAGACCGCAGGCAGCGTCTGACGACGGGCGGCGCGCCGCGCGCGTCGCACGGAGTCGACGGGCATCAGCCCGAGATGGTGCCCGTCCCCTGCGACGGGATCAGCTTCGGCTGCGGCGCGCACAGGCACTGGCACAGGTCGTGTTCGAGCGCGACGACCTTGCCCATCACGGTCATCGTCCGCTCGCCGCCATCGGAGACGATCACCCCCTGGGTCTTGCACGCGGCGCAGAACACCGGCGCGCCGAGATAGGCAAGCTCGCGGCCGTCGAACGACGAATTGGCGATCCCGTCGAGCACGACGCCGCCGTGATCGGTCGTGTCGCCCTTCAGAATGAATTTGCGGCTCATGGTTCGGCTCTCCCTCGGAAACGCCGCGCAGCACGGCGTCGGGCCGCGTGCGGGCAGTCGGTATCCACCCGTCGGTCGCGGGCGTTTCGCGAGGATATCACCGCGCAGCCGCTCGCCGTCTCCCTGATCAGAACTTGTGGCGCATGCCGATCCGCGCCTGGAACTGCCGGTCGTTCGCGGAGGCGCCGGGGCCGTTGATCGCCGCGACCGCCGCATGCCCGGTCGAGTCGGTGCCCGACGCACGCTGGAACACGGCGCTCACGTAGACGTCGGTGCGCTTCGACAGGAAATAGTCGAGCCCCGCGGCAACCTGGTGATACGTCGCGCCGTCGCGGCCGTCCACGCCGCCGCCGCGCGTGTAGTCGTACGCCACGCCGCCGAACAGGTAAGGCGTGAACTGATAGCGCACGCTCGCCTCGGCGTCGTTGAACACCGCGTTGCCGGACACGCCACCCGGATTCGGGCCGGACGACAGATCGCCGAGCTGGCGAAACGACGTGTTCGTGTACATCGCGCCGAGCGTCACCGCGCCGATCGCATAGGTGCCGCCGAGCGCCACGACCTGCAACGTGCGCGCCGACGCATAGCCCGAATACACCGGCGACAGCATGTTGTTGCCCGGCACGCCGCCCACGGTCGGCGCGGGGCTGCCGGTCGTGCCGAAGAACGACACGTTCGGATTGCGCGCATTCAGGTAGCCGGCCGCCACCGCGAGCGGCCCGCGCGTGTAGCCGGCCGTGGCCGACCACACCTGGTTGCGCGTCGTCGCGCCCGCCACGCCGCCGACCCCGTACATCGCGGCGACGCGCAACCCGCCGTAGTCGTTGCTGGTGAACTTGATCGCGTCGTTGGTCGAGTTCGCGTTGTTCACGTTGTCGAGGTCGCCGGGGTGCGCGACCATGTAGCCGCCGAACAGCGCAGCGGCCTCGAGCGGGCCGAGGAAGTCGACGTTGGTGTCGTACTGCCGCCCGAGCGTGACGGTGCCGAGCGGTCCCGACAGCCCGACGAACGCCTTCTTGCCGAAGATCAGCCCGCCCTGCCCGAGCTTGCCGGTGCTCGGATCGAACCCGTTCTCGAGCGTGAATACGGCCTTCAGCCCGCCGCCGAGATCCTCGCTGCCACGCAGCCCCCAGCGGCTCGCCTGCTGCACGCCGCCGAGCATCCGCAGCGCGGGCTTGCCGCTTGCCACGCCGTTCGCGCCGGTCACCGCGACGTTGCTCGAGTAAGTCAGCCCTTCATCGATAATGCCGTACAGCGTGACGCTGCTCTGTGCGTGCGCCGCACCCGCGATCAGCGCGACGCCCGCGCCTGCCAACAGCCGTTGTTTCATCGAGAGATCTCCATTGCGCGGGTCGAATGGCCAAACGCTGGCGTGCGCGCCCCCCGCAGGCGCGCGGCCTGCCGGCACGGACCGGAACGGTCCGCTATCAGCCGGGAAAAGTGGTCAGCGCAGCGCGTCGGCGACGACGGGCGGCAGCGTCCGGCGACTGCCGGCCGCGACTTCGTACGCATGGCCGAACTGGAGCACGCCCCAGTCGTCGCGGTAGCGGCCGACGATCTGCATGCCGATCGGCAAGCCGGTCGCGGAGAAACCGCACGGCACGGACAGGATCGGCGCCTCGGTCGACGACAGCAGCCAGCACACGCGCATCCAGTCGATGTAGGTCGTGTTCGCGATACCGCGCACATCGGCGGGCACGCGCAGCGCGGCGTCGAACGGCATCACCTGCGTCGTCGGCAGCAGGTAGAACGCATAGCGCTGCATGAACGCACGCATCCGGTCGAACAGCCGTGTCTTGCGCACGAACATGCGGCCGAGATCCGCGGCCGAGAGCGACCGATGCAGCCGGTATTCGTCGAGGAGTTCGGGCTTCAGCGCGGCACGCTGCCGTTCGTCGAAGCCGTCGACCAGCGTGCCGATCATCCAGGCACGCTCGATGCGGAATACTTCTTCGGCTTCCGAAAGATCGGGATCGTCGAATTCGACTTCGCAGCCGAGCGACGCAAACACGCGCGCCTGCGCATCGACGGCGCGCCGGATCTCCGGATCGACCGGCACGCCGGGCAAGCCGCGCGACATCGCGATGCGCGTGCCGCGGAAATCGCGTTCGAGCGGCTGCGCGAAGCGCGCGCCCGGCTCCGCGATTTCAGTCGCGGTTTCGCCGCTCGGCCCGGCGATCGCGGACAGCAGCAGCGCGGTGTCGGCGACGTCGCGCGCCATCGGCCCGTCGACGCCGAGCGTCGCCCAGCCGTTCAGGTCCGGCGCGCGCGGCACGCGGCCCGGCGACGGCCGCAGCCCGACCACGCTGTTCCACGCGGCCGGGTTGCGCAGCGAGCCGCCCATGTCGCTGCCGCACGCGAGCGGATTCATCCCGCAGGCGAGCGCCGCGGCAGCGCCGCCGCTGCTGCCGCCCGCGGAACGCGTCAGGTCCCACGGGTTGCGGGTCGCGCCGAACACCGCGTTGAACGTATGCGAGCCGGCGCCGAATTCCGGCGTGTTCGACTTGCCGATCATCAGCGCGCCGGCACTCGCGCAGCGGCGCACGATCAGCGCGTCGTGCTGCGGCACGTGATCGGCGAACAGCGGCGAGCCGAAGGTCGTGCGCACGCCGCGCGTCGCGGTCAGGTCCTTCTGCGACACCGGCAGCCCGTGCAGCGGCCCCAACCATTCGCCGCGCGCCCAGCGTGCGTCGATCTCGCGTGCGCGGGCACGCAGCGCATCGGGATCGACGACAGTGACGAGCGCGTTCACGCGCGGGTTGACCGTCGCGATGCGCGCGAGATGCGCATCGAGCAGGTCGCACGCGCTGATCTGCCGCGCCTTCAGCAGATCGAGCATGGTGCGTGCGGGCAGGTCGCACAGGTCGCCGGCGGCGACGTCGGCCGGCGACGACGAAAACGAAACGGTGGTGGTCATGGGGCGAATGGAAGAAAAGGAAGATCGGTCAGTCATCCTGAGCGCTTCGATCGGACGCAAACGCGAGCGCGACGAGCGACAGCACGCCGCAGACGATCACGTACCACGCCGGCGCGGCCGGATTGCCGGTTGCCCCGATCAGCCAGGTGACGATGAACTGCGCGAAGCCGCCGAAGATCGACACGCCGCCCGCATACGCGATCGACAGCGCGGTCGCCCGCGTGCTCTTCGGAAACAGTTCCGCGAGGATCACGCCGTTCGCGCCGGCATTGATCGAGTGCAGCGCGGCGAGCAGCATCACGACCGCGTACATCGTCGCGATCGACGGCACCGCACGGATCAGCCAGAAGCCCGGCAGGATCAGCACGGTCAGCGCCACGCGCGTCCACAGTGCGACGCGCTTGCTGCCGGTGCGGTCCGACAGCCGTCCGCCGATCGGCGCGGCGACGAACATCACCGCACCTGACAGGATTCCGCACCACAGCGCGGTATCCATCGGCAGGTGCAGCACGCGGATCGCGTACGTCGACATGTAATAGAGGACGATGAAGTGCGCCGCGGTGCCGCCGACCACGAGGCCGAGCGCGGTCAGCACGGCGCCGCCGTCGCGCCGCAGCACGGTGCCGAGTACCGCGGACGAGCGCCGCGCGGCCGCGGCCGGCGCGTGCTGCTCGATCGCATTGAAGCGCGCGCGCAGATACAGGCCGACCGGCGCGATCAGCACGCCGGCGAGGAACGGCACGCGCCAGCCCCACGATTCGAGCGCGGCGGGGGCGAGGAAATGCGACAGCAGGAAGCCGACGAACGAGCCGGCCAGCGCCGCGGCGCCCTGGCTCGCGAACTGCCAGCTCGTGTAGTAGCCGCGCTCGCCGGGCGGCGCGCGTTCGGCGAGCAGCGACGTCGACACGCCGACCTCGCCGCCGGCCGAAAAGCCCTGCAGCAGCCTGGCGAGCACGACCAGCACGGGCGCCGCGATGCCGATCTGCGCATAGGTCGGCAGAATGCCGATCATCCCGGTGCCGAGCGCCATCGTGACGAGCGTGAGGTTCATCGCCGGCACGCGGCCGAAGCGGTCGGCCACGAGCCCGATCACGACGCCGCCGACCGGCCGCGCGATGAAGCCGACGCCGAACGTCGCGACCGACATCAGCAATTGCTGCTGCGCGGACGCGGCCGGAAAGAACAGTTTGCCGAGCAGCACCGCGAAAAAGCTGAACACGGTGAGATCGAAGAATTCGAGGCCGTTGCCGATCGTGATCGCGACGATCAGCTGGCGATTGGACGGGGATGCGGCAACGTCGCCGACATGCCCGCCGAACATGCTGTCCGCTCGGGGCGCCTTCATGAAGATGAGTCTCCGTACTGGTTATGCGGGTCTGGTGCGCGGCCCGTTCGACGGCCTGCGCATGCAGTCTAGGCATTCAAAATACGCAGCCCGGAGCGACATTTTCCGATCGTGATAACGCCCGGTTATCGCGTGCTTTTCGCGCGCCGCCGCGGTGTAGGATGCGAAGGTCGCCACTGCCGCCGCGCCCTGCCACGCCGTGAAACACCACCAGCTCCGGGCGCTTGCCGCCATCGCCGAACACGGCAGCCTGCGCGCCGCCGCGCGCGCGATCCACCTGTCGCAGCCCGCGCTCACGAAGGCGATCCGCGAACTCGAGCAGGACCTCGGCGTGCCGCTCGTCACGCGCAACGCGCGCGGCGCGCAGCTCACGCGCTTCGGGCAGGCCGTCTATGCGCGTGCGCGCCTGATCCTCGCGGAGATGCAGCACGCGCGCGACGACGTGATCCAGCTTTCAGGCGGCAAGGAAGGCGCGCTCGCGTGCGCGCTGACGCCGCTGATGTCGCTCGGTTTCCTGCCGGCCGCGCTCGACGCGTTTCGGCAGCGGATGCCGACGATCCGCCTCGACGTGCGCGAAGGCTTTCTCGACACGGCGCTGCCGCGCCTGCGCGACGGCTCGCTCGACTTCGTGATCGCGATCGTCGATGCGACGCGGCTGTCACCCGAATTCACGTTCCGGCCGCTGCTCGAATCGGAGCTGATCCTGATGACGCGCGCGAGCAATCCGCTGCGCCACTGCACGTCGCTCGCGCAGTTGCAGGATGCGCAGTGGGTGCTGAACACGTCGCCTGAAAGCATCGGCCGGCTGCTGCAGAACGTGTTCGTCGCGCACGGCTACCGGGCGCCGCAGCCGATCGTCGAATGCACCTCGTTCAGCGCGGCGTTCTCGCTGTCGGTGCACACCGACACCGTGTCGTGCGTGCCGAAGCATTTCATGGAAGTCGACTGGATCCGGGAACGGATGGTCACGATCGACGTGAAGGAGACGATTCCGACCGTGTCGGCCGGCGTGCTGACGCGCCGCGACGCGCTCAACACGGTCGCGTGCGACTACCTGATCCACTGCTTCGTCGAGGCCGTGCGGTGGCACGATCCCGCGAAGCTTCTGTGGCGATAGCGACGCCGGTCATCTGTACCTCGCCCAGATCCGGCACGTAATCGAGGAAATCGACCGCGTCGAGGAAACGATCGCGTCGATGCACCACGAGCCCAACAACATCGGGCTGATCCGCAACTGGGCGCTCGCCGGCATGGGCATCGCGGTGCTGCCGGACTTCCTCGCCGCACCGGATCTCGCCGCCGGCCGGCTGCGCGAACTGCTCGCCGACTATCGGCTCGAGGAACTCGAGATGAACGTCGTATACCCGAGCCGGCGCCATTTTCCTCGCAACGCGCGGCTTTTCATCGATCACCTGATCGATCATTTCGTCAGGTGAATGAAAGGCTGTAATCACGCGCCATTTTTACCAACGCCGGCGTCGCCGTACGACCAGCGCCTCGGTTATTCGATGCTTCCCGCATTCCAGCAGCAACTGCTCGCGCGCGGCTTCGTCATCGGCAAGCAGGTGCGCGATTCGGTCGTGCGGCCAGCTGATCCACTGCTTCGTCGAGACCGCGCGGCGGCACGATCCCGCGAAGCTGCCATGGCGACAGCGGCCTGCTCAGACGAACAGCGCGACGCATAGCGCGGCGCCGCACAGATACGTGCCGAGCGCACCGATGAAACGCAGGGGATTCGGCCTCGCCATGGTCGGCCATGCGAGCAATCCGATCACGAGCAGGCAGCGGCACGCGGTTGCCGCGACGATCAACGAGACGATCGCGCGCGATGGGTCGTGTGCGCCGAAATAGAGAAACAGCACCGCGAGAAACGGTGCGTATTCGGCCGTGTTGCCATGCGCGCGCACGATCTTGTGCAATCCGTCGGTCGGATCGGACGCACACCCGGAATTGGTGGTACGCCGGAAGCGCGTGACGGACACGACCAGGCCGAGCCCGAACAGCATCAACCCCAGGATCGCCGTGCAAACGAGCGCGACGGGATGAATCGACATGGCACCCCCGGCGAAAACGGACATGCGCCCATATCCGGCGATCGTACCTGCGGCCCGTGCATCCGGCTATCTCGGAAACGCGTAGCTTCGTCGCGCATCGCGCCATGACTTCGGCAATACGATCGGACCCGATTTGTCGCGATTTCGCAATGCACAAGGCCGGTGCGTAAAACGATCAGCGCGATCGGCACGGCCACCCTCGTCGCCGTTGACACACGCGGGCACGCGAGCGGAACGCGCAAACGTTACGTCACGGCGACACGCGCCACCGCACCACCGGCCGGTTCCCGCATGTCACAGGCATGCGCGTTGCGCCGACGCATCTCGGTAGTGAACCACCCTTGGCAGCCCGCTGCGGAGGACTACACTAATCCTTAATGGGGTGCGGCCGGAGCCTGCGCCTTCAGGGAGACGCCGCCATGAATCGGCCGCTGAATCGCATCCTGCCGCGCGTGACCGGGAGTGCATCGGTCTGGACGTGGATCAAGTGGTCCTTGCTCGCCGCGCTGGTGATCGCGGTGGCGATCATTGCCCGGCTCGTGATGACCGAGTTCGAGACGTCGCGCCTGCAGGCGCGCTACCTGTCCGAGCTCACCCGCGACATCGGCTATACCGTCGAGGCGGGCGCGAGCGATCACATCCGCTTCCCCGTCAACGGGCCGTACGACCAGCGCCTCGGCTATTCGCTGCTTCCCGCGTTCCAGCAACATCTGCTCGCGCGCGGCTTCGTCATCGGCAAGCAGGCGCGCGATTCGGAACGGATGCTGTCGCTCGCCGATCGCGGCCTGTTCCTGCCTTACGAAGAGAAAGACCAGGCCGGGCTGATGCTGTTCGACTCGACCGGCTCGCCGCTGTTCGCGACCGTGTTCCCGCAACGCGTGTACGCCGACTTCGACACGGTGCCGCGCGTCGTCGCCGATTCGCTGCTGTTCATCGAGGATCGCTACCTGCTCGACGCGAACCAGCCGAACCGCAACCCGGCGATCGACTGGGGCCGCTTCGGCCGCGCGCTCGCCGACCAGGCGCTGCACGTCGTCAACCGTCATCAGGCACGCCCGGGCGGCAGCACGCTCGCGACGCAAATCGAGAAGTTCCGCCATTCGCCGGACGGCCGCACCGCGACGCCGCCGGAGAAGCTGCGGCAGATCGCGTCCGCGTCGATCCTCGCCTACATGAACGGCCCGCAGACGATGCTCGCGCGCCGCGCGATCGTCGTGCGCTACCTGAACTCGGTACCGCTCGCCGCGCGGCCGCACGTGGGAGAAATCACCGGCATCGGCGACGGTCTCGCCGCGTGGTACGGCCGCGACTTCAACGACGTGAACCGCATCCTGTCCGCGCCGACGACCGGCGACAACGTCGACGAACAGGGCAAGACGTTCCGCGAAGTGCTGTCGCTGATCATCGCGCAGCGCGCGCCGTCGTACTTCCTGAATCGCGGCTATCCGGCGCTGCAGAAGCTGACCGACAGCTACCTGCGGCTCCTGTCGAACGGCGGCGTGATCTCGCCCGCGCTGCGCGATGCGGCGCTTGCCGCGCAGATCGAACGCAGCGCGCCGCCGGCCGCCGCGCACGTGCAGTCGTTCGTGTCGCGCAAGGCCGTGTCGTCCGCGCGCGCGTCGCTGCTGTCGGCACTCGGGATCAGCGACCTGTACCAGCTCGACCAGCTCGACCTGGAAGCCACCAGCACGCTCGACAACGGCGTGCAGCAGGCGGTCGCCGAACGGCTCGCGAAGGCGTCGACCCGCGACGGCGCGCAGGCCGCCGGCCTGTACGGCTTCGAGATGCTCGCGCCGAAGGACGACCCGTCGCACCTCACGTACAGCTTCACGCTGTACGAGCATCGCAACGGCGCGAACATGCTGCGCGTGCAGACCGACAGCGTGAACCAGCCGTTCGACGTGAACCGCGGCGGCCGCATCAACCTCGGCTCGACCGCGAAGCTGCGCACGCTGATCACCTACCTGCAGATCGTCTCCGACCTGCATGCGCGCTACGGCAACCTGTCGAACGCGCAACTCGCGAAAGTGAAGCCCGACCCGCTCGACGGGCTGTCGCACTGGGCGCTCGACTACCTGTCGCACACGCGCGACCGCTCGCTGCAGGCGATGCTCGACGCGTCGGTCGAACGCAAGTACTCGGCGAGCCCCGACGTGTTCTACACGGGCGGCGGCGCGCAGGTGTTCTCGAACTTCGAGAAATCGGACAACGGCCGCATCCTGACGCTGCATACGGCGTTCGAGCACTCGGTCAACCTCGTGTTCGTGCGGCTGATGCGCGACATCGTCCATTACGAGATGCTGCAGGCGGCCGGCCCGTCGTCGTCGTGGCTCGACGATCCGGCGCAGCGCAAGCATTACCTCGAGCAGTTCGTCGACGGCGAAAGCCAGGTCTACGTGAAGCGCTACTACACGCGCTATGCGGGCAAGGCGCCCGACGATGCGCTCGCGCTGCTGCTGCAGACCGTGCGCAAGTCGCCGCCGAAGATCGCGACGGTGCTGCGCAGCGTCGCGCCGAACGAATCGCTCGCGTGGTTCGATGCGCAGATGCGCGCGCAGCTGAAAGGCACGCCGGCCGCGACGCTGTCGGACGACGATCTCGCCGCGCTCTACGCGAAATACGCGATCGACCGCTTCAACCTCAACGATCGCGGCTATATCGCGAGCGTCCACCCACTCGCGCTGTGGACGCTCAACTACCTGCGCGCCCACCCGAACGCGTCGCTCGCCGAGGTCCGGCGCGACAGCCACGATGCGCGCTTCTACACGTACTCGTGGCTGTACAAGACGCGCTACCACGCGACCCAGGACCGGCGCATCCGCCGCATGGTCGAGCTGCGCGCGTATGCGGAAATCACGAAGGCGTGGCGCGCACTCGGCTACCCGTTCGAGGAAGTCACGCCGTCCTACGCGGCCGCGATCGGCGCATCGGGCGACCAGCCCGACGCGCTCGCGAAACTGATCGGCCTGATCGCGACCGGCGGCCGAAAAGCGCCGACCGAGACGATCACGCGCCTCGACTTCGCGAAGGGCACGCCGTACGAAACGCGCTTCGTGCGCGCGGCCGCGCAGCCGCAGCCGATGCTGTCGCCGGAGATCGTCAACGTGGCACGCACGCTGCTGCGCGACGTCGTGCTGAACGGCACGGCGCGGCGCCTGTCGGGCGGCTTCACGCTGCCCGACGGCAAGACGCTGCAGGTCTACGGCAAGACCGGGACGGGCGACCAGCGCTTCAATGTCTACGCGCGCGGCGCGCGGCTGATCGAGTCGCGCAAGGTCAATCGCAGCGGCACGTTCGTGTTCGTGCTCGGCGACCGCTTCTTCGGCGTGCTGACGGCGACCGCGCACGAACCTTACGCGGCGCGCTACGACTTCACGAGCGCGATGGCCGTGCAGTTGCTGAAGTCGATGGCGCCGGCGCTCGCGCCGCTGATCGAACGCCCGGCCGCGGCCGGCACGCGCACGACGGGCCCCGCGCCGCAGGCGGAAACGCCGGCGCCGCAGGTCGAGCCGTCCTGACGGCGGCCCGCGCGCTCATGCAACGACGCGCCGCTCAGTGCGAGCGGCCGTCGTAGTGCGTGACGGGCAGCGCATCGAGATCGACATCCTCGAGGCATCGCACGTTGATCGCGGCCATCGCGGTGCCGTCCGGATGGGTCCCCTCGGCGAACGTGTGGATCCCGCAGCGCTTGCAGAAGCGATGGCGGATCACGTGCTTGTTGAACAGGTAGGTGGCGAGATTGTCGTCGGGCGTGAGGAGTGTCATGTGATCGCGCGGCACGAACCACATCAGCGCGCCCTTGCGCCGGCAGATCGAGCAGTTGCAGGCCATCACGCCCTGCAGGTCGCCTTCCGCCTCGAACTTCACGTCGCCGCAATGACAGCTTCCGTGATAAAGCATGGTCGTCTCCCGGGGCGGCCCGTGCGCGTCGGCGGTATCCGGGCGGACACCGTTGGCCAGGCCAGTCCAAACGCGTACAGTAGCGCTCGCATGCGCCGCACGCAACGTCCGGCGGCGCCCGTCCCGACCCTCTCCGACCAAGGAAAACCGTCATGCTCGAACTGCGCCCCGGCTGCGAATGCTGCGACAAGGACCTGCCGCCCGATTCGGCGGAGGCGCGCATCTGTACGTTCGAATGCACCTTCTGCGCGACCTGCGCCGACGACGTGCTGAAGGGCCGCTGCCCGAACTGCGGCGGCGACCTGGTCGCGCGTCCGCGGCGGCCGGCGAGCCTGCTCGCGAAGTACCCGCCATCGACGGAGCGCATCGTCAAGCCGGGCGGCTGCGCGAACGCCTGACGGCGCCGCACCGCCCGTCCCTTTCCGTCACGCCATCTCGATCCGCGCGCGCGTCACCGCGAGCAGCGACGCCATCGCGCGGCGCGCGCCGTCCTCGTCGCGCACGCGGATCGCATCGCTGACGGCAACGTGCTCGGCGAGCGATGCGTTGTAGACGTGCGCCCGGCGCGCGTTCAGATGCAGCTGTGCCTCGAGCGTGCGATCGATCAGCGCGCCGAGCGGCACCAGCAGTTCGTTGCCACCGGCCTCCAGCACGCTCAGGTGAAAACGCAGGTCCGCACGCACCCACTCGTCGACGTTGCGCGCGGCGGCCATCGCGCGCGCCGCGCCATCGATCGCATCGAACGCTTCGGGCGTATGCGTGCGAGCAGCCAGCGCGGCCGCATGCGGCTCGATCATCTCGCGCATTTCCTGCAGCTTCAGCGCGAACGCGAGCGGCGG
Organism: Burkholderia sp. Bp8986; assembly: GCF_003854225.1. Lineage (NCBI taxonomy): Bacteria > Pseudomonadati > Pseudomonadota > Betaproteobacteria > Burkholderiales > Burkholderiaceae > Burkholderia > Burkholderia sp. Bp8986. Next base: position 292,707 of record NZ_QTQM01000002.1, read on the forward strand.
CGCGACGCGCGCGTACCAGTCGAGCAGGTCGGCGTCGAGCAGGTTCCATGCGCGGCGCGGCCGCACGCGCGTGCCGACCTTCGGCCGCGATTCGACCAGTCCCTTCGACGTCAGCGTGCGCAGCGCCTCGCGCAGCACCGTGCGGCTCACCCCGAACATCGCCATCAGGTCCGGCTCGCGCGGCAGCAGCGACTCGGGCGGATAGTCGCCCCGCAGGATCGCCGTCGCCAGCCGGAAGGCCGTCTGTCCATGCAGGTCGCGTTGAATGATCGTTCTCCGGTGATGGGCAACGCCGCGGCTGCCCACTATCTGCACAATAGTGCTATTAATACTATTTTTTAACGCGCTACGCTAGGATCGTCGTCACGTACTCGACCGGCGCCGCGTCCGCACGTCCGCGCCGGTCCACCCTGGAGACAAGCGACATGAAAATCACCCGCCTCGAAACCTTCGTCGTCCCGCCGCGCTGGCTGTTCCTCAAGATCGAGACCGACGAGGGCATCGTCGGCTGGGGCGAGCCGATCGTCGAGGGCCGCGCACACACGGTCGAGGCCGCGGTGCAGGAACTCGCCGACTACCTGGTCGGCCGCGACCCGCTGCTGATCGAGGATCACTGGCAGGTGATGTACCGCGCCGGCTTCTACCGCGGCGGCCCGATCACGATGAGCGCGATCGCGGGCGTCGACCAGGCGTTGTGGGACATCAAGGGCAAGCATCACGGCGTGCCCGTGCATGCACTGCTCGGCGGCCAGGTGCGCGAGCGCATCAAGGTGTATTCGTGGATCGGCGGCGACCGGCCGAGCGACGTCGCGAACAATGCGCGCGCAGTGGTCGAGCGCGGCTTCAAGGCGGTGAAGATGAACGGCTCCGAAGAGCTGCAGATCGTCGACACCTACGACAAGGTCGAGCAGGTGATCGCGAACGTCGCGGCGGTGCGCGACGCGGTCGGCCCGCACGTCGGGATCGGCGTCGACTTCCACGGCCGCGTGCACAAGCCGATGGCGAAGGTGCTCGCGAAGGAGCTCGATCCGTACAAGCTGATGTTCATCGAGGAGCCGGTGCTGTCGGAGAACGCCGAGGCGCTGCGCGACATCGTCAACCAGACCAACACGCCGATCGCGCTCGGCGAGCGGCTCTACTCGCGCTGGGACTTCAAGCACATCCTCGCGGGCGGCTACGTCGACATCATCCAGCCCGACGCGTCGCACGCGGGCGGCATCACCGAGTGCCGCAAGATCGCGACGCTCGCGGAAAGCTACGACGTCGCGCTCGCGCTGCACTGCCCGCTCGGCCCGATCGCGCTGGCCGCATGCCTGCAGCTCGACGCGGTCAGCTACAACGCGTTCATCCAGGAACAGAGCCTCGGCATCCACTACAACCAGGGCAACGACCTGCTCGACTACCTGCGCAACCCCGAGGTGTTCCGCTACGAGGACGGCTTCGTCGCGATCCCGCAGGGCCCGGGGCTCGGCATCGACGTCAACGAGGAGAAGGTGCGCGAGATGGCGAAGACGGGCCACCGCTGGCGCAACCCGGTGTGGCGCCACGCGGACGGCAGCGTCGCCGAGTGGTGATGCCGAGGTGAGATGAGACGCGTTGCGCGGCGGGCATGCCGCGCATCGGCTTCGAGACGGCCGCCCGGCAGGCGGCCGTTCTTGCATCCGCAGCACGCGGCGCGCGGGCACCCGGCCCTGCGCCGCGCCGAGCCGGCCGTCAGCCGAGCGCCGCGAACCCCGGCACGCAGGACGCCAGCACGGCGGCCGCGACGAACACGCCGATCATCGTCAGCGCCTCGAGATGCAGGATGTTGCGGAACGTGTGCGCATCCTCGGTCGACGCGGTACGGCGCAGGCGCGGCAGCGCGGAGAAGCGGTTCAACCCGCCGAGCACGAGCGCGAGCGCGACGAGCAACAGCTTGAGCAGCAGCACGCGCCCCCACGTGCTGCCGTCGAGCGGCGCGACCGAGCCGCCGAGCCCGCGCAGTGCATTGAGCACGCCCGTGCCGAGCACGAAGACGACCGCGATCACCGACGTACGCGACAGGTGCTGGCCGATCCGGATCAGCGCGCCGCGCGCGACCGACGAGCCGAGCACCGGCAGCACCGCGAGCCCGCCCGCGAGCACGAGGCCGCCCCACACCGCGGTGGCGAGCAGGTGCAGCGTCTGCACGCCGACCGCCGCGGACAGCAGGCCGGTATCGGCCGCATGGCCGAGCGACGCCTTGCCGCCCGCGACCACGATCACCGCGAGCCACAGCACCGCGTGCGCGACCGGGCCGTCCGGCTTCGCGAGCGCGACGATCGCGAGCGCCACGGCGCCGGCGAACGCGACGCTCCACGCGAAGCCCGCGTGGGTCTGCGCGAGCATGACGGGAATCGCGGCGAACGCACCGCCGAGCCCCGCGCCGCTCATCGCCGCGGCTTCGTACACGAGCCAGCCGAGATCGGCGAGCACGAGCGCGAGCGCCGCCGCGACCAGCGAATGTTGCGCGCGCAGCCATGCGGGATGCGACGGCGCGACGACCGGCCGCGCGCCGTCCTTGCCGAGCCACGCCTTGAGCAGCGCCGAGCCGACCGCCATCGCGAACGTCGCGTCCATCAATGCCGCCAGCGCGACCTGCCCGATCCACAAGCTGTCGATCCTCATCGCGCGCACCCTCCCGGGAACGGCCGGCCGGCGGCGCGGCGGCAAGTGGAACGACAGCGGGAAGACGGCAACGGCACGGTAAGGAACGTCATCGATGAATCCGGAAACGGGAGAAATGACTGGATCTGCGGCGGAGGCGGCGCCGCGCGACCCGCGAGTGTACGGTCTTCGATGGTCAAAGCGCACGCCGGTTCGCACGATGCGTGCAGATAGCGCGTCAAATTGTCGCAAGTCGTAAACAGGCAGGAACCGATGACCTTTTGCCAAATAGCCGTCATTACCCATCGATGATAGAATGCCGCGTCGCAGCAGCCCGGCTGTCCTGCCGTCCATGCGCCGAGCCGATCGTAGCCCGGACAGGTCCCCGACGAATAAACATGGAGTCTCGTGTGTCTTCAAGACGCCTCTTCCGTCCGTTGCTTGCCGTTCTCCTGATCGGTGGCGCGGGCCTTATGAGCGCTGCCCAAGCGCAGACCAAGCCCACGGAGCAAGCGCACGCCCAGCAGGCGCCGCTCAAGGCACCCGATACGATGGCCGAGCGTGTGCGCGGCTGTACCGCATGTCACGGCGTTCACGGCCAGGGCACGGACAACGACTATTTCCCGCGTCTTGCCGGCAAGCCGGCGGAGTACCTGTACAACCAGCTCGTCAACTTCCGTGATGGCCGGCGCAAGTACCCGCCGATGAACTATCTGCTGACCTACCTGAACGACGATTACCTGAAGGAAATCGCCGAGCACTTCTCGGCCGAACGTCCGCCGTACCCGACGCCGGCCAAGCCGACGCTGCCGGCTGCCACGCTCGCGCGCGGCAAGCAGCTCGTCACGCAAGGCGATCCGTCGCGCAAGCTGCCGGCCTGCGTGGCCTGCCACGGCGCAGGGCTGACCGGCATGCAGCCGGCGATCCCGGGCCTCGTCGGCCTGCACGCCGATTACCTGAGCGCACAGCTCGGCGCATGGCGCTCGGGCAACCGCCACGCGAAGGCACCGGATTGCATGCACGACATCGCCGCGAAGCTTTCCGACGAAGACGTGACGGCCGTGACCGCATGGCTCGCCGCGCAACCGGCGCCCGCCAACCCCGTGCCGGCACCGGCGCGTTCGATGAAGACTCCGCTCGCCTGCGGCAGCGAACCGCAATAAGGCAAGGGAGACAGACACAATGAAACGCAAGTCCCTGTTTGCACTCTCGGCTGTCGCGATCGTCGCGGCCGCCGCCCTCGTGCCGGTCCTGTGGCCGGGCAACGACACGCTGCACGGCGCTGCCGCCGTCGCGGCCACGCCGGCCGACCAGGCCGCGCTGATCAAGAAGGGCGAATACCTCGCGCGCGTCGGCGACTGTATCGCGTGCCACACCGTGCGCGGCGGCAAGTCGTTCGCGGGCGGCCTGCCGATGGCGACGCCGTTCGGCACGATGTACACGCCGAACATCACGCCGGACGACAAGGACGGCATCGGCAAGTGGACGTCGGACGACTTCTACCGCGCGATGCACACCGGCCGTTCGAAGGACGGCAGCCTGCTCTACCCGGGCTTCCCGTTCGCGAGCTACACGAAGGTCACGCGCGCCGACTCAGACGCGATCTACGCGTACCTGCGTTCGGTCCCGCCGGTCTCGGTGCCGAGCCGTCCGCACGAACTGAAGTTCCCGTTCAACAACCGCAACCTGCTGATCGGCTGGCGCACGCTGTTCTTCAAGGAAGGCGAGTACAAGCCGGATCCGACCAAGTCGGTCGAATGGAACCGCGGCGCGTACCTCGTCGAAGGCCTCGGCCACTGCTCGATGTGCCACACGTCGATCAACATGATGGGCGGCCCGGTGAACTCGGCAGCCTTCGCGGGCGGCCTGATCCCGCTGCAGAACTGGTATGCGCCGTCGCTGACGAACGACAAGGAACTCGGCCTCGGCGACTGGCACGTGCAGGAGCTGTCGGACCTGCTGCAGGCCGGCGTGTCGAACAAGGGTGCGGTGTTCGGCCCGATGGCCGACGTCGTGCACAACAGCCTGCAGTACATGAGCGACGAAGATACGCGCGCGATGTCGACGTACCTGAAGTCGATCCCGCAGAAGGCTGAAGCGCCGAAGAACATGCAGTACGAGCCGTCGAAGCAGTTCGGCAACACGCTGTTCGACCAGGGCAAGAAGATCTACGCGGACAACTGCGCGACCTGCCACGCCGAAACCGGCGCGGGCAAGCCGCCGGCGTATCCGCCGCTCGCGGGCAACCATTCGATCGTGATGGAATCGGCGGTCAACCCGATCCGCATGGTGCTGAATGGCGGCTATCCGCCGAGCACGTTCAAGAATCCGCGTCCGTACGGGATGCCGCCGTTCGCACAGTCGCTGTCGAACCAGGAAGTCGCGGCAGTCGTCACGTATATCCGGATGTCGTGGGGCAACAACGGTACGCCGATCTCGCCGCAACAGGTGAGCGACCTGCGTTCCGCGCCGCTTGACTAAATAGCGCGCGACACAAACGGGGGCGCGGCTGCGGGAAACCGCAGCCGCGCCCCTTTGCTTTTTTGCGACGCCGTTCCCCGCGCTGGCCGCGCGAGGCGTCGCCGATCATAAAACTCAAGAGTGGTATCTATGTCTTTCGAATCTCTCGGCCTGGCCGAACCGCTCGTCAAGGCGGTCAACGAGCTCGGCTACACGTCGCCGACGCCCATCCAGCAGCAGGCGATCCCTGCCGTCCTCGGCGGCGGCGACCTGCTCGCCGGCGCACAGACCGGCACCGGCAAGACCGCCGGCTTCACGCTGCCGATCCTGCAGCGCCTGCACACGTTCTACGCCGAGCATCGCGGCGCGAAGCGCGCGGTGCGCGCGCTGATCCTCACGCCGACGCGCGAACTCGCCGCCCAGGTCGAGGAAAGCGTGCGCGCGTACAGCAAGTACCTGAAGCTGCGCTCGACCGTGATGTTCGGCGGCGTCAGCATCAATCCGCAGATCGATGCGCTCAAGCGCGGCGTCGACATCGTCGTCGCGACGCCGGGGCGTCTGCTCGATCACATGCAGCAGAAGACGATCGACCTGTCGGATCTCGACATCCTCGTGCTCGACGAAGCCGACCGGATGCTCGACATGGGCTTCATCCACGACATCAAGCGCGTGCTCGCGAAGCTGCCGCCGCAGCGCCAGAACCTGCTGTTCTCGGCGACCTTCTCCGACGAGATCAAGTCGCTCGCCGACAACCTGCTCGATTCGCCGGCGCTGATCGAAGTCGCGCGCCGCAACACCACCGCGGAAAGCGTCGCGCAGAAGATCCACCCGGTCGACCGCGATCGCAAGCGCGAGCTGCTCACGCACCTGATCCGCGAACACAACTGGTTCCAGGTGCTCGTGTTCACGCGCACCAAGCACGGCGCGAACCGGCTCGCCGAGCAGCTGACGAAGGACGGTATCAGCGCGATGGCGATCCACGGCAACAAGAGCCAGTCGGCCCGCACACGCGCGCTCGCGGAATTCAAGAACAGCACGCTGCAGGTGCTGGTCGCGACCGACATCGCCGCGCGCGGGATCGATATCGACCAGTTGCCGCACGTCGTCAACTTCGACCTGCCGAACGTGCCGGAAGATTACGTGCACCGGATCGGCCGCACGGGCCGTGCAGGCGCGACCGGCGAAGCCGTGTCGCTCGTGTGTGTCGACGAGAAGCAGCTGCTGCGCGACATCGAGCGGCTGATCAAGCGCGAGATTCCGCAGGAAGTGATCGCGGGCTTCGAACCCGATCCGACCGCGAAGCCGGAGCCGATCCAGCAACGCCGCGGCCAGCAGCCGCGCGGCGGCAACGGCGGCGGCGGTGGCGGCGGTGGCGGCAATCGCCAGCCGCGTGCAGGCGGCTCGGGCCAGCCGGCCGCGAAGCGCGACGGCAATGCGCAGCCGAAGGCCGCGAAGGCGGCCAAGCCGCGCGCGGCCGGCGGTGCGAGCGGCAACGCCAGCGGCGGCGGCCGCCCGTCAGGCGGCAACGGCGCGCGTCCCGCGAACGGCAACGCCGCGCACGCGAACCGCAACCGTTCGTCGCGCAGCGGCCAGCGCGGTCACTGAAGCCGCGCGGCCGCGCGCCGCAGGTGCTCGACCTGGCGCTGCCAGCGCGCGAGCACCTCGGCGCGCGCCTCCCCTTCCAGCGCAAACGTGACGCCGGTCGCGAGACGCGCATAGCCGACCCGCTGCGCATCGCCGTGCGCGATCGTCGCAGCGAATCCGGCAAGGCCCCCGAAGTCCCCTTCGAGCGGCTCGATCCTCAGTTGTGCCTGAAAGAATGCGCCGTCCGCGACGAGCGTCAACGCGGCCGCGCGCCGTTGCGTCAGCGCACGCGCCGCGCGCGATTGCGGCCAGAGCGCGAGCAGCAGCGTATGCGCGTCGCGCGCGTGGATCTCGCCGACGCTGAGCAGCGTCGTGCGCAGCTGGCCGTCGTCGGTCGCGACGATCAGCGATGCGGCGAAGTCGGCATGGCGTTCGAGCGCGGTGCCGTCGAACAGCGCAACGACGGCCGGCGGCCACGCGTCGAACGTCCATTGTTCGAGCGCGTGGCGATGGGAATCGGTCATGATGGCGGCCCCGGTGAAAAGCAGATGATGATCGCGCAGCATACGCGCGCCGGACCGCGCGGTGACGATCAGCGCATGAACACGTGCCGCGTGATCTTCGTCAGCGGATAGTGGACGCTCGGCTGGATCTTCGCGGGCAGGTCGAGCGGCTTGAGCAGCATCTTCACGCACATGTCGGCCGACAGGTTGCGCCGCACGAGCGAGCTGATGCGCGCGGCACGCTCGCGGTTGTATTGACTGTCGCCGACGCGATCCGGGTAGCGGACTGCGAACACGTGGCGCAGCGCGATCTCGGAATCCTCGTTCTTGATTTCCATCACGCGGCGCATCAGCGCGCCGAGCACCGCGAGACGGCCGTTGCCTTCGAGCTTGTTGTACTTCTTGAAGAACTTGAAGAAGTGCTTGTAGTGACGCACTTCGTCCGAGCGGATGTTGTCGGTGATTTCCTTCAGCACCGGCTCGTCCGAGCATTCGTTGATCGCGCGATAGAGCGTGGCCGTGCCCGTCTCGACGACGCAGCGCGCGACCATCTCTAGCGCGCGGGTCTTCTCGAACGCGTCGACCGAGCAGGTCTTCGAATACTCGGCGAAGAAATTCGCGAACGCGGTGTCCCAGTCGAACTCCGGCCACACGTGCGCGATATACGCCTTCAGCGCGCGCCCGTGCTGCAGTTCCTCGTGCTCCCACGCATTGTTGAGCCACGCGGACACTTCCGGATCGTCGTTGAAGAACTCGCTCAGGTTGCTCGTGTAGAGATCCGAGCCGCTTTCGATGAACGACGACGCGCACAGCAACAGCAGCAGATCCTCGTTCGCGGCGGCGCGCTGACGATCGATCCGGTTCAGGTCGATGTCCTCGATACGCCACGGCATGACATGCGTCGTTTCAGTAGGCATGGTGATGCGCTCCCAGTCGTCGCGCGGCCGGCCGGCCCCTCTCTTCGCACAGGCCCGGCGTGCCCGCAGGCGACGTTTTGCTTGCATTTATTAGTGGATTGGTCCGGCCGAACCATGCTGGCATCTTAGCCGGACTTTTATGTTCGTGCTTCAAAGCACTGACCATGCCCGCCGCGCGCAGTTCCGCCGCGCATGTTGCGGATCGTTAGATGAGTTGTTCGAACCGGTTGCGCGCGCGCGACGGCATGCGCTGCATCCAGGCAAAACGGGCGGCCATCCGGCCGCCCGTCGGGCACAACGCTGGAAGCGTTCCGTCAGAAACCGGCCGCAAGACCGTCGCGACGGCTGTCGCTCGCGGCCACGTAGCCGCGGTCGGGATCGTCGCGATCGAGACGCCACACGAACTGCCCCGAACCGAAATCCATGTAAGGATCGTCGATCGACTTGATCGTATGGCCGCGCGCGGCGAGCCCGTCGACCGTCTCGCGCTTCATCGTCGACTCGACGTCGAGCGTGAAGTCGCGATTGACCTTCCAGCGCGGCGCGTCGCAGGCGGCCTGCGGCTGCTGTCCGTAGCCGAGCATGCGCACGACGGTCTGCAGGTGGCCCTGCGGCTGCATGTCGCCGCCCATCACGCCGAAGCTCATCACGGCCTCGCTGCGGCCGTCGACTTCCTCGGTGACGAACGCGGGGATGATCGTATGGAACGGCCGCTTGCCGCCCGCGACGACGTTCGGCGACGCCGGGTCCATCGAGAAGCCGTGCCCGCGGTTCTGCAGGGCAATGCCGGTACCGGGCACGACGAGCCCCGAACCGAAGCCCATGTAGTTCGACTGAATGAAGCTCACCATCATCCCGCGCTCGTCCGCCGCGGACAGGTAGATCGTGCCGCCCGACTGCGGGCGGCCGGCAGCGAAGTGCGTCGCGCGCGCGCGATCGATCAGCTTCGCGCGTTCCGCGAGATACGCATCGTCGAGCATCTGCGCGGGCGTCACGTCCATCGCGCGCGGATCGGCGACGTAGCGATAGACGTCCGCGAACGCGAGCTTCATCGCCTCGATCTGCAGGTGCTGCGAGTCGACCGAATCGACCGGCCATTCGCTCAGGCCAGCCTGCTCGGCGATCCCGAGCGCGATCAGCGCGGCGATGCCCTGCCCGTTCGGCGGGATCTCGTGAATCGTATGACGGCCGAAGCGCTTGCCGATCGGCTCGACCCATTCCGGCCGGTACGCGCGCAGGTCGGCTTCGGTCAGCGCGCCGCCGCCTTCGCGCGCGAACGCCGCGAGCTGCGCGGCGAGCGCGCCTTCGTAGAACGCGCGCGGGCCGTCGTTCGCGAGCGTGCGCAGCGTCTGCGCGTGGCCCGGCAGGCACATGCGCTCGCCGACGTGCGGCGCGCGCCCGCGCGGCATGAAGGTGTCGGCGAAACCCGGCAGTCCCTGCAGTTCGGGCACCGCGGCCGCCCATTTGTGCGCGACGATCGGCGACACCGCATAGCCGCGCTCGGCGATCTCGATCGCCGGCTCGAGCAGATCCGCGAACGGCAGCGAGCCGAACTTCGCATGCAGCGCTTCCCAGCCCGCGATCACGCCCGGCACCGTGACGGTGTCCCAGCCGCGCGTCGGCTTGTTCGCGATGCCGTGCGCGTCCTCGCCGTGGCGCTTGCGGAAATAGTCGGGACTCCATGCGGCCGGCGCGACGCCCGACGCATTCAGCCCGGACAGCCGCCCGCCGTCCCACACGAGCGCGAACGCATCGCCGCCGAGCCCGCACGACACGGGTTCGACCACTGTGATCGCGGCCGCGGCGGCCAGCGCCGCATCGACGGCATTGCCACCCTTCCACAGCATCCGCAGCCCGGCCTGCGCGGCGAGCGGGTGCGACGTCGACACGACGTTGCGCGCGAATACCGGGATGCGGGTCGTCGGATACGGGTTGTGCCAGTTGAAGCCAGTCATCGGTTCCACCTCGTCGAAAGCTGAATGAACGCGCCGGACGCACGACCGGCATGCGCGGACAGTCCGCCATTGCAGCGCGATCCGCGCGATCGCACAAATTCATTTGTCACATGAATCCATGTACTTTCCGCATGAATTCCGGGCGGTGATGCGCCGCAGGCCGGTCGAACGCCCTTCCCGCCCTTACAATACCCGCTCCGCCTCACGATCCGACCGCCGAGCCATGACCCGAGATCCCCGCCTCACCCTCAACGCGCGCCAGCAGGAACTGCTCGAATGGGTGCAGCGCGACGGCTTCGTGACCGTCGACGATCTCGCCGCGCACTTCGCGGTCACGCCGCAGACGATCCGCCGCGACGTGAACTGGCTCGCCGACCTGAACCTGCTGCGCCGCTACCACGGCGGCGCGAGCCTGCCGACCAGCTCGGAAAACGTGTCGTACACCGCGCGCCAGCGGATGTTCCATGACGAGAAGCGGCGCATCGCGGCGCTCGCCGCGTCGCACATCCCCGACCAGGCGTCGCTGTTCATCAATCTCGGCACCACGACCGAGGAAGTTGCGCGCGCACTGAATCGTCATCACGGGCTGCACGTGATCACGAACAACCTGAACGTCGCGTCGATGATGAGCGGCTATCCCGACTGCGAGGTGCTGATCACGGGCGGCATCGTGCGGCCGTGGGACAAGGGCATCGTCGGCGAGCTCGCGATCGACTTCATCCGCCAGTTCAAGGTCGACTACGCGATCATCGGCACGTCGGCGATCGAAGCCGACGGCACGCTGCGCGACTTCGACACGCGCGAGGTGCGCGTGGCCGAGGCGATCATGCAGCATGCGCGCACGGTCTACCTCGTCGCCGATCATTCGAAGGTCGGCCGTCCGGCGCTGGTGCGCCAGGGCCACCTGAGCCAGGTTCATGCACTCTTCACCGACAAGCCACTGCCGCCGGAGATGGCCGACGCGGTGGCGAACGCGGGCACCCAGGTGTACGTCGCGGAATGACCCCGCGGAATGACCCGCGCGATGCTGCACCGCACCTGAAACTTCAAGTGAAATCAAGAAGTTGGCGCGCCCGCTGAACCGCTAGCGGTTTGCGTGCCTGTCAAACTGAAAATTAACGGGGCACGATTTGTCGTTGCCCGCGCGCTCGACTAGACTCCAGTTCCCCGGCCCGTTCGCGCGATCCGCCCGTGCCAAGGCGTGTGCGAATCCGAAGGCCGGCGAATACAGCTTTCCCCCCAAGCCATACCCCGCCGGGTATCGCGCAGCGGCGTTTGCGCCGGCTGCGCGGGCAAACCGATTGCCATGGAGAGAACGATGCTGAGTCCGCATGAATTCGCCACGCTACTGCTTGTGAAGGATGCCCCCGATCATGGGGACATGGATCGCGATGAACTCGACGCGCTGCTCGAACAGCAGCTCGTGCGGCTGGAAGGGCTGGGATCGGGACGCAAATACTGCGTGACCGAAACCGGCGACGCCGCGTTGCGATCCATCAAATGCCGCTATTCCTGAAGTCCCGCTGTTCCTGACTTGAGCGCGCCGGCCGGATTTCCGGCCGCGCCGCTTTTCCCGCGCTTTTCCCGCCTCCCGCAGCGCTCCGGCGTCAGCCGCCGCGCAGCGTCGGATCGACCGCGGCCCGCCAGCTGACGGCCTGCGCGCGCGCGCCGTTGAAATACGCGACCCATCCGGCGCGCCCCGCCGCGTCGGGCGCCGCATAGTGCGCCGAAAGTTCGTTTACGAACGCGCAATAGTTCGCCTGCGTCAGCCCGCGATACCGTTTCGCCACATACGCGTCGTACAGCGTCGAATAGACCGGCTGCGCGTCCGCGCCCCAGTCGCGCGCGGTGCCGCCGCACGACGTCTGCAGGTCGACGAACGACGGCGCCCGCCAGTTGCCGGCAAGCGGCGGCGTGCCGGCGCTGCATCCTGCCAGGACGACGGCGCACGCGCCGGCCCACATCCCAATACGCATGATTCACCTCGCGAAACGGTCGATTGCGCCAGTATCGTCCGGGATCGCGCCACGCGCTACTGGCCCCGCTTTTTCGAACTTTACTTTTTCGATTTCGTTCGTTAAATTTCGAATTCGAACATTTCATGTTCGCCCATTTCCATCAGACGATAAGGACAGCAGGTGACCCAACCGAATCGCTACGATCTGCTCGTCGTCGGCGGCGGCATCAACGGCGCCGGCATCGCGCGCGATGCGGCCGGCCGCGGCCTGTCGGTCCTGCTCTGCGAGCAGGACGACCTCGCGTCGCACACGTCGTCGTCCAGCACGAAGCTGATTCACGGCGGCCTGCGCTACCTCGAATACAACGAATTCGGACTCGTCCGCAAAGCGCTGCAGGAGCGTGAGACGCTGCTGCGCGCGGCGCCGCACATCATGTGGCCGCTGCGCTTCGTGATGCCGCACATGCCGAACCTGCGGCCGGCCTGGCTGATCCGCATCGGCCTGTTCCTCTACGATCACCTCGCGAAGCGCGAACTGCTGCCCGGCTCCCGCGGCATCGACATGCGCCGCCATGCGGCCGGCGCGCCGCTGATCGACTCGATCAAGCGCGGCTTCGTGTATTCGGACGGCTGGGTCGACGACGCGCGCCTCGTCGTGCTGAACGCGCTCGATGCGAAGGAGCGCGGCGCCGAGATCCTCACGCGCACGAAACTCGTGTCGGCGGAACGCCACGGCGACGAATGGGAAGCGCGGCTGCGGCACGCGGACGGCTCGATCCGCGTCGTGCGCGCGCGCGCGGTCGCGAACGCGGCCGGCCCGTGGGTCGGCGAAGTGCTGCACGGCGCGCTCGGTCGCGGCGCGCAGCACAGCGTGCGGCTCGTGAAGGGCAGCCACATCATCACGCGGCGCCTGTTCGATCACGACCACGCATACATCTTCCAGAACCCGGACAAGCGGATCATCTTCGCGATTCCGTACGAGCATGACTTCACGCTGATCGGCACGACCGACGTCGAATACACGAACGATCCCGCGAAGGTCGCGATCGATCGCGACGAGACGCAGTATCTGTGCGATTCGATCAACCGCTACTTCAAGCGCAAGATCTCGCCGGCCGACGTGCACTGGACCTATTCGGGCGTGCGCCCGCTGCTGGAAGACGAAAACGCGGCGAACGCGTCGGCCGTCACGCGCGACTATCGCCTCGAGATGGACGACGGCGCCGGCGCGCCGCTGCTGTCGGTGTTCGGCGGCAAGATCACGACGTTCCGCAAGCTCGCGGAGGAAGCCGCCGACCTGCTGTGTCGCGCGCTCGGCCGCGACGCGAAGACCTGGACGGCCGGCGCGCCGCTGCCGGGCGGCGACATCGCGAACGCGAAGTTCGACGTGTTCGCCGACGCATTCGCGAAACGCCATCCGTGGCTGCCCGCCGCGCTTGCGCGCCGCTATGCGCGCGCGTACGGCACGCGCGCGGAACGCGTGGTGGACGGCGCGACGTCGCTCGCCGACCTCGGCGCCGAGATCGCGCCGGGCATCCACGACGCCGAACTGCGCTACCTGCGCGACGTCGAATGGGCGACCTGCGCGCAGGACGTGCTGTGGCGCCGCTCGAAGCTCGGCCTGCACGTGGCGCCGGGCACGCTCGACGCGGTGACGGCCGCGGTCGATGCGTGGTTCGCCGCCGCGCACGCGCCGCACGCGTGATCCGTTTGCAGTTGCAGTTGCCTGACCGACGTTGATTCACCGACGCGCCGCGTAACATGCGGCGCGCATCACAACTACGCCAATCCACGGATGGAGATGAGAGACATGCAGGATCAGTACATCCTCGCGCTTGACCAGGGCACGACGAGCTCCCGCGCAATGCTGTTCGATCGCCAGGGCAACATCGTATCGATCGCCCAGAAGGAATTCGAACAGATCTACCCGCAACCCGGCTGGGTCGAGCACGACCCGCAGGAAATCTGGTCGACGCAGGCGGGTGTCGCCGCCGAAGCCGTCACGCGCACCGGCCTGAACGGCACGTCGATCGCCGCGATCGGCATCACCAATCAGCGCGAGACGACGATCGTCTGGGATCGCGAGACGGGCCAGCCCGTCTACAACGCGATCGTGTGGCAGGACCGCCGCACCGCCGACTTCTGCGATTCGCTGAAAGCACAGGGCCTCGAGGCGAAGGTGCGCGCGAAGACCGGCCTGCCGATCGACTCGTACTTCTCCGCGACCAAGATCCGCTGGATCCTCGACAACGTGCCGGGCGCGCGCGACAAGGCGCGCCAGGGCAAGCTCGCGTTCGGCACCGTCGACAGCTGGCTCGTGTGGAACTTCACGAAGCACGAGCTGCACGTGACCGACGTGACGAACGCGTCGCGCACGATGCTGTTCAACATCCACACGCGCGAGTGGGACAGCGAGCTGCTCGAGTTGCTCGACATCCCGCGCAGCATGCTGCCGGAAGTGAAGGCGTCGTCGGAAATCTACGGCCATACGAAAACCACGGTGTTCGCGTCGAAGATCCCGCTCGCGGGGATCGCCGGCGACCAGCACGCGGCGCTGTTCGGCCAGATGTGCACGACGTCGGGCATGGTGAAGAACACCTACGGCACCGGCTGCTTCCTGATGATGAACACCGGCGACAAGCCGATCGAGTCGAAGAACAACCTCGTCACGACGATCGCGTGGCAGATCGGCAACGACGTGCAGTACGCGCTCGAAGGCAGCATCTTCATCGCGGGCGCGGTCGTGCAGTGGCTGCGCGACGGTGTCGGCATCATCAAGACGGCCGCCGAAATCGAAGCGCTCGCCGCGAGCGTGCCGCATACCGACGGCGTCTATCTGGTGCCGGCGTTCGCGGGCCTCGGCGCGCCGCACTGGAACGCACGGGCGCGCGGTTCGGTGTTCGGCGTCACGCGCGGCACCACGTCCGCGCATCTCGCGCGCGCGGCGCTCGATGCGATCGCCTATCAGTCGCTCGACGTGCTGGCCGCGATGGAAGCCGACTCGGGCATCAGCATCGGCGAGCTGCGCGTCGACGGCGGCGCGAGCGCGAACGACCTGCTGATGCAGTTCCAGGCGGACCTGCTCGGCGTCGACGCGGTGCGCCCGCAGATCACCGAGACGACCGCGCTCGGCGCAGCCTACCTCGCGGGCCTCGCGATCGGCTACTGGAAGAACCTCGACGAAGTGCGCAGCCAGTGGCAGCTCGATCGCCGCTTCTCGCCGTCGATGCCGAAGGAGCAGGTCGAGCGCTGCATGGCCGGCTGGCAACGCGCGGTGCGCGCCGCGAAGGCGTGGGCCGACGACGTACAGTAAGCACCGCGGCAGCAATCACAAGAACTCCGAACGAAATACAACAACACCGGCGGACCGCGCAACGCGCGAGTCCGCCGCGACCTACGAGAGACAAACATGTCACCTTATATTGCAGAATTCATCGGCACCGCCATTCTCGTGCTGCTCGGCAACGGCGCGGTCGCCAACGTGCTGCTGGCGAAGACCAAGGGCAAGGGCGCGGACCTGATCGTGATCGTGATGGGCTGGGCGATGGCCGTGTTCGTCGCCGTCTACGTGACCGCATCGTTCAGCGGCGCGCACCTGAACCCGATCGTCACGATCAGCCTCGCGCTCGCGGGCAAGTTCGCGTGGTCGAAGGTCGGCGGCTACATCCTCGCGCAGATGCTCGGCGGGATGGCGGGCGCCTTGCTCGTGTGGCTCGCGTATCGCCAGCACTTCGCGAAGGAAGTCGATGCGGACCTGAAGCTCGCGGTGTTCTGCACGGCGCCCGCGATCCGCAGCACCACGCACAATGTGCTGACCGAAGCGATCTGCACGTTCGTGCTGATCCTCGGCGTGCTGTATCTCGCGTCGCCGCAGGTCGGCCTCGGCGCGCTCGACGCGCTGCCGGTCGGCCTGCTCGTGCTCGGCATCGGCATCTCGCTCGGCGGGCCGACCGGTTATGCGATGAGCCCGGCGCGCGACCTGTCGCCGCGCCTGATGCATGCGCTGCTGCCGATCCCCGGCAAGCGCGACAGCGACTGGCGCTATGCATGGGTGCCGGTGATCGGCCCGCTGCTCGGCGGCGCCGCGGCGGCCGGCCTGTATCTGCGCCTGCACGCGATGGCCTGAGCGCGCCGTCATTCGACCTCGAGCCTGCGCGCGGCACGGCCTGCCGCGCGCTTCCGGCCACTCACTTCGTCGCGCGATCGTCGCTTCGCCGGCACCGCGAATCGGCCGTGGCCGATACCGGACGACTTCGACGCCGGGACCACGCTTCGCGACACGCAAGGGCTCGCGGGTCGGAACGGTGATCGACGACGAGTCCGCCGCGCTCGCGCCGCCCGCGCCGCACGGCGCAGTCGCGAAAGCACGTATCATGGCGGCATGATCGGCGTCGCCGACACCCCGCTTCTTCACCATCATGCTCGATCACCTTATCTGCGACTGCGACGGCGTGCTCGTCGACAGCGAAGTCATTGCCGACCGCGTGCTGCTCGAAACGCTGTCCGCCACCTTCCCGCACCTCGATTTCGAAGCCGCCGCGAAGTCCGCGTTCGGCCAGCAGACGTCGCGCTTTCTCGCGGGGCTCGAAGCGCATTTCGGCATCCGGATGCCGGACAACTTCATCGAGACCGTCGAGCGCAACATCGAAACCGGTCTCGCGCAATCGCTCGCGCCGATCACCGGCGTGCGCGACGCGTTGCTGAAGGTCGGCCTGCCGGCCGCGGTGGTGTCGAACAGCCGGCTCGTGCGCGTGCGCAGCTCGCTGAAGCGCGCGTCGCTCACCGAAATCTTCGGCGAGCGCGTGTTCAGCTCCGAGCAGGTCGCGCGGCCGAAGCCCTACCCCGACGTGTACCTGCATGCGGCGCGCACGCTTGGCGTCGCGCCGGCGCGCTGCATCGTCGTCGAGGACAGCGTGTCGGGCCTGAACGCCGCGCGCGCGGCGGGCATGAAGACGATCGCGTTCGTCGGCGCGAGCCACATCCCCGACAACTACGCGGACGCGCTGCGCGCGATGGGCATCACGCGGATCATGCGCAGGATGGATGAACTGCCGGCGCTCGTCGCGGCCGGCCTGCGCGGCGAATTCGGCGACGTGCAGTCCTGACCGACCGCCGCGCCGGAGCGACATCACCGGCGTGCGGCTCGCTGCGCACGCCGTACCGCGGGCGCCACGGTGCGCCCGCCATGCCGGCCCTCAGGCCGGCTCGCAGCAGCGCTCGCGCGCGGCCGCCAGCGCTTCGCGGAATTCGACGAGTTCCGCGATCGTCAGCATCGGCAGCCCGTGCTGCTGCGCGAAACGCTCGACGTCGTCGCCGCGCGTCATCGTGCCGTCGGGATTCATCAGCTCGCACAGCACGCCCGCCGGCTTCAGCCCCGCGAGGATCGACAGGTCGACCGTCCCTTCGGTGTGGCCGCGGCGCGCCAGCACGCCGCCCGGTTGCGCGCGCAACGGAAACACGTGGCCGGGGCGCACGATGTCGTACGGCTTCGCATCGTCGGCGATCGCCGCGCGGATCGTCGTCACGCGGTCGGCCGCGGACACGCCGGTATGCACGCCTTCGCGCGCCTCGATCGACACGGTGAACGCGGTGCCGTTGCGGCTCTCGTTGGTCTGCACCATCGGCGGCAGCTCGAGCGCGCGGACCTTGTCGTCGGTCAGGCACAGGCACACGATGCCGCTGCACTCTCGGATCAGGAGCGCCATCGTCTCGGGCGTGATGCGTTCGGCGGCGACGATCAGGTCGGCCTCGTTTTCTCGGTCGTGATCGTCCTGCAACACGACCGCGCGGCCCGCGCGCAACGCGTCGAGCGCGGCGGCGATGCGCGGCGGCACCGGTTCGGAATCCAGCAACGGGAGATCGGCAAAGGCGTCGGCAGGTGCCGACGAAACGGACTTGAAGGACATGTGAAACGCTCCTCGCGATTACGATTTGGGCGAAAAACGTTTCAGGGCATTGCAAACAGACAGAACGACAACCCGCTTCGCACGGACGGCAAAGCGGCCCTGACGGACATGACTATCTGCACATCTTCTCTCATCCGGACTATGACCGTCGGCTCTGGCATTCGACCAGATCTGCTGACCCCGCGCGGATGCGCGGGCGCTCGCGGGCTCGCCGGCTTTCGCCAGCCTACCGCCGGTGGGGAATTTCGCCCCGCCCTGAAGACGCACTGATTACCGGCCACGGGGATCTCCCCGTGGAACGGCCGGCCAAGCATACATCAGCTGCGCGCACCGCGCAGCGAACCACACCTAAAACCTTACTGACGACGCCGTCTAACGGCATCGTCCGAACGGCCGATACCGGGCCTGCGCGCGTCCCGATGGAACCGGCGCCGGCCCGGCGACCCGCCCGCGCGCTCAGCCGGCCGCGTGCGCGGCGTCGGGCACGAGCCAGCGCGGCGGCACCTCGGGGCTCACCGTCACGCGGAACGCGCGCGCCTCGCTGTCGCCGGGATTGCGCAGGCTGTACGGCTGGTCGGCGTCGAACACGATTGCGTCGCCGGTCGCGAGCAACTGGCGGCGATCGTGCACGCTGACTTCGAGCGTGCCCTCGCTGACGACCAGGTTGACCGTCGTGCCGGGCGCGCGGCGCGTGCCGGGCTCCGTGTGCAGCGGCGCGATCCGCAGCTCGTGGAACTCGGCCGCGGCCGGTTCGCCTTCCGGATACAGCGCGCGCGCCGAGAAGCGGCCGTTCGAGCTGACGACGCGCGCCGCGCGCTCGGCCGCCAGGTGCTCGAAGCCGTTCACCGCGTGACGGCGCAGGAATGCGGCGACCGATACCTTGAGCGCCGCGGCGATCTTGCAGAGCACCTTGATCGACGGCACGCTGCGCGCGGATTCGATCTGCGCGAGCATCGCGCGCGACACGCCGGACAGCCGCGCGAGCGCATCGAGCGACAGCTGCCGCTCGGCGCGCAGGCGCGCGAGGTTCACGCCGACGACCTGCTCGAGGACGTCGAGCGACGCGGACGTCCGCGCGTCGACGGCATTGCCGGATTCGAAGGAAGACACGTCGCGCACCAGCGCAAGGGGTGAAGACATAGCATGGCCTCCGGGCCGCCGCGCGGCCCTGCGAATGGGGTAAGCCTGAATCGGAATCGGGTTGCGCCACGAACGGCGCGTATCGAGACGCTATCACCCGGCCCCGACCCGGCAAACGAAGTTATCTTCACACCGTTATCAGCATCGCGGAGGAATGCGTTTCTCGCGAACCTTTTCCTGTCGCCATAGCGCCGGTGCACCGCCGCCCGATGCACCATCAATGCGCGGCCGGTGCGGCGCCGCGCGCCGGCGCGCGCGCATCGAGCCGCATCGCGAGCCACGTGACGACGAGCGCCGCGAACGTCACCGCGACGGCGACCCACGGCAGCGCGTCGAGCGCGAAGCCGTGCCCCAGCGCGAGGCCGCCGAGCCACGCGCCGGCCGCATTGCCGACGTTGAACGCGCCGATGTTCAACGTCGACGCGAGATGCGGCGCGCTCGCGGCCTTCTCGACGACGCGCGCCTGCAGCGGCGGCACCGTCGCGAACGCGGCGATTCCCCATACGAACACGGTCACCGCGGCCGCGACCGGCAGGTGGCTCGTCTTCGCGAACACGGCCATCACGGCCATCAGCGCGACCAGGATCGCGATCAGCGACGGCATCAGCGCGCGATCGGCGAGCTTGCCGCCGAGCGTGTTGCCGACCGTCAGCCCCGCGCCGAACAGCACGAGGATCAACGCGACCGCGCGCGGCGAATAGCCGGTGACGGTTTCGAGGATCGGCGCGATATACGTGAACACGACGAACACGCCGCCGAAGCCGAGCACGGTCATCAGCAGCGCGAGCCAGACCTGCGGCTCCTTCAGCACGCGCACTTCGTGGCCGAGGCCGACGGGCCCGCTGTCGTGGCGGTTCGGCACCAGCAGCGCGACGCCGCCGAGCGACAGCACGCCGAGCGCGGCGACGATCCAGAACGACGCGCGCCAGCCGAGCAGCTGGCCGACGAACGTGCCGAACGGCACGCCGAGCACGTTCGACAGCGTGAGGCCCGTGAACATCAGCGCGATCGCGCTCGCGCGCTTGTCGGCCGGCACGAGCGACGCGGCGACCACGGCGCCGATCCCGAAGAACGAGCCGTGCGCGAACGACGTGACGACGCGCGCGACCATCAGCATCGCGTAGCCGGACGCGGTCGCGCACAGCACGTTGCCGACGATGAAGATCGCCATCAGCAGCTGCAGCGCGGCCTTGCGCGGCATGCGGCTCGTCAGCACCGCGAGCAGCGGCGCGCCGGCCGCGACGCCGAGCGCGTAGCCGGTGACCAGCAGCCCGGCCGACGGCAGCGACACGGCGAGGTCGTGCGCGACTTCGGGCAACAGGCCCATGATGATGAATTCGGTGGTGCCGATGGCGAAGGCGCTGATCGCGAGCGCCAGGAGCGGAATGGGCATGACGTTCTCCGAAAGGGCGGCGGACGCGGCGCCCGGTCGGTGCCGCACCGCACAAAAGGCGGGATCTGCGCGCATTGTCCCGAATACGCCTATCTTTGATAATTGGCGTGGCATTTGAACCATTTTCAAAAATTTCTGGAAAATCCGATGGATCGACTGGGCGACATCCGGCTGTTCGTCGAGGCGGCCGAACTGGGCAGCCTGTCCGCGGCCGGGCGCAAGCTGAACCTCACGCCGGCCGCCGCGAGCGCGCGCCTTGCGAAGCTCGAGGCGAAGGTCGCGACGCGGCTGTTCGAGCGCTCCACGCGGCAGCTGCGGCTCACCGACGAAGGCCGGCTCTACCTGAACTGCTGCCGGCAGGCGCTGCAGGCGCTCGACGACGCGCATGCGCTGCTGCAGGAAGGCCGCAACGTGGTGGCCGGCAAGGTACGGTTGTCGTCGACGTCCGATTTCGGCCGCAACCAGCTGCTCGACTGGCTCGACGAATTCACCACGCTGCATCCGGGCGTCACGTTCTCGCTGACGGCGTCCGATTCGGCGTCGAACCTGTGGCAGGACGAGATCGACCTCGCGATCCGCTTCGCCGCCCCGCCCGACGGCGCGCTGATCGCGCGCCGGCTCGCCGCGAACCGGCGCGTACTGTGCGCGGCGCCGTCGTTCGTCGAGCGCCACGGCGTGCCGGCCGATCCGCACGATCTGGCCCGCTTTCCATGCAACGTGATCACGATCGCGTCGGGCCCGATGAACACGTGGCGCTTCACGCGCGGCGACGAGGTGCAGACCCACACGGTGCCGGTGTCGACCGCGTTCGAGACCAACGACGGCGGCTTGACCCGCGAATGGACGCTGCGCGGCCACGGCATCGCGCTGAAGTCGCTGTGGGACATCGCCGACGACGTGCGCGCCGGCCGGCTGCGCGTGCTGCTGCCCGACTGGCGGCACCAGGACGCGCCGCTGCACGCGATCTATCACAGCAAGCGCTACATGGCGCCGCGCGTGCGCGTGCTGCTCGACTTCCTCGCCGAACGCTTCGCGCGCGAGGAAGCGGCGCTGGACGACCTGCTGAACGCGTGCCGCTGACGGCCGCCGCGCCGTCATATCAGGGTCGGAATGCAACGAAAGGCGTCGCGCGGCCGCAACCCGCCGCCCGCCCGGCACGGCGCGTAAAGCTATAATGGAAGGCTTTCCCGACGGCTTTTCACGCGTTCACGCGTTGCGCGAGAGGCTCGCCCGACGCGCGCTGCGCGCCCCGGTCCGCCACGCGGCACCGGCACGCGCCGCTGCATCGCAGCAGCCGTCCCGATTCACCCTTGACGACGCCCCCAGGTCAACCACTGCGAACGGCGAATCCCCATGACCAAGAAAGTTTACGTAAAGACCTTCGGCTGCCAGATGAACGAGTACGACTCGGACAAGATGGTGGACGTGCTCAATGCGGCCGAAGGCCTCGAAAAGACCGATACCCCGGAAGACGCGGACATCATCCTGTTCAACACGTGCTCGGTGCGTGAGAAGGCGCAGGAAAAGGTGTTCTCCGATCTCGGCCGCGTGCGCGAGCTGAAGGAAGCGAAGCCGGGCCTGCTGATCGGCGTCGGCGGCTGCGTCGCCAGCCAGGAAGGCGCGTCGATCGTGTCGCGCGCGCCGTACGTCGACCTCGTGTTCGGCCCGCAAACCTTGCACCGCCTGCCTCAGATGATCGACGCGCGCCGCGAGAGCGGCCGCGCGCAGGTCGACATCTCGTTCCCGGAAATCGAGAAGTTCGACCACCTGCCGCCCGCGCGCGTCGAGGGCCCGAGCGCGTTCGTGTCGATCATGGAAGGCTGCTCGAAGTACTGCAGCTACTGCGTCGTGCCGTACACGCGCGGCGATGAAGTGTCGCGCCCGCTCGACGACGTGCTGACCGAAGTGGCTGGCCTCGCCGACCAGGGCGTGCGCGAAGTCACGCTGCTCGGCCAGAACGTGAACGCCTACCGCGGCGCGCTGGCGGCCGGCTCGTCCGAAATCGCCGATTTCGCGACGCTGATCGAATACGTCGCCGACATCCCCGGCATCGAACGGATCCGCTACACGACGTCTCATCCGAAGGAATTCACGCAGCGCCTGATCGACACCTACGCGAAGGTGCCGAAGCTCGTGAGCCACCTGCACCTGCCGGTCCAGCACGGCTCCGACCGCATCCTGATGGCGATGAAGCGCGGCTACACGGTGCTGGAATACAAGTCGGTGATCCGCAAGCTGCGCGCGATCCGCCCGGACCTGTCGCTGTCGACCGACATGATCGTCGGCTTCCCCGGCGAGACCGAAGAGGATTTCGACAAGATGATGGCGCTCGTGCACGAGATGAGCTACGACACCAGCTTCTCGTTCATCTACAGCCCGCGCCCCGGCACGCCGGCCGCGAACCTGCACGACGACACGCCGCGCGAGGTCAAGCTCAAACGCCTGCAACATCTGCAGGCGACCATCGAGGAAAACGTCGCGCGCATCAGCCAGTCGATGGTCGGGAAGGTCGAGCGGATCCTCGTCGAGGGCCCGTCGCGCAAGGACCCGAACGAACTGTCGGGCCGCACCGAGAACAACCGGGTCGTGAATTTCCCGGCGCCGCTCGCGTCGCACCCGCGCCTGATCGGCCAGATGATCGACGTGAAGATCAACCATGCGTACCCGCACTCGCTGCGCGGCGAGCTGCTGCTCGTGAGCGACGACGCGAGCGCGGCCACCCACTGACCGACTGACGTTCCACAGGAGCCCGACGCTACTTTGAAGACCGTCCAAGCACTGGAATTCACCGCGCCGCGCGACGACAACGCGCGCCTCGCCAACCTCTGCGGCCCGCTCGACGAGAACCTGCGGCAGATCGAACAGGCGCTCGACGTCACGCTCGCGCGGCGCGGCCACCGGATCACGATCCGCGGCCGCGGCGCGAAGCTCGCGCTCGCGGCGCTCGAGAACTTCTACAACCGCGCGCGCGATCCGCTGTCGGTCGACGATATCCAGCTCGCGCTGGTCGAAGTGCGCCACACGTCCGGCAACGGCCGCCAGGACACGCTCGACGTGCGCTTTCGCGGCGATCCGGACCATCCGTTCGACGAGCCCGTCGCGCAGCTCGACGCGGAAATGCCGGACGAAGAACCCGCGCCGAAGCTCTACACGCGGCGCGCCGACCTGCGCGGCCGCACGCCCGCGCAGCGCGAATACCTGAAGCAGATCCTGCAGCACGACGTGACGTTCGGCATCGGGCCGGCCGGCACCGGCAAGACCTACCTCGCGGTCGCGTGCGCGGTCGATGCGCTCGAGCGCGACCAGGTCAAGCGGATCGTGCTGACGCGCCCGGCCGTCGAGGCCGGCGAGCGGCTCGGCTTCCTGCCGGGCGATCTCGCGCAGAAGGTCGACCCGTACCTGCGGCCGCTGTACGACGCGCTGTACGACCTGCTCGGCTTCGACAAGACCGCGAAGATGTTCGAGCGCCAGATGATCGAGATCGCGCCGCTCGCCTACATGCGCGGCCGCACGCTGAACCACGCGTTCATCATCCTCGACGAGGCGCAGAACACGACGCCCGAGCAGATGAAGATGTTCCTCACGCGGATCGGTTTCGGCTCGAAGGCCGTCGTCACCGGCGACACGAGCCAGGTCGACCTGCCGCGCGGGCACAAGAGCGGCCTCGTCGAGGCGCAGCAGGTGCTCGGCGGCGTGCGCGGCATCGCGCTCACGCGCTTCACGAGCGCCGACGTCGTGCGCCATCCGCTCGTCGCACGCATCGTCGAGGCGTACGACGACTTCCACGCGCAGCACAAGGACGCGTAGGAAGCCGGCTGCGCCAGCGCGCCGCACCGGCCGACGGCCCGGCCCGCCCGACGGCGCGCCGGGCATTTTTTCGCCCGCGCGCGGCCGGTTCGAATTCGGGAGCGATCGGCCGTTTGGTGTATCCTCAACGCGTTCCAATCGCCGCACCCGTCATGAAATCTTCCCGTTCTCGCAAGTCCGGGCGCGACCAGTCCGCCGCGCCCGATTCCCCGCGTCTTTCGCTGTTCGATGCGAAGGGCAAGGCCCGGACCGTCAACGCGCAAGGGCTTCGAATCGACTTCCCGGACGGCCGCAGCCTGATGTTCGACCTGTCGGGCAGCTCGGGCGAGGCAGCCGTCGCGATCGTCGCGCAGCACAATGATCCGGCGATGCGCGCGAAGCTCGCGCTGCAGCCCGAGCACTACGACAGCGTGACGCTGCACGTGGGTGCCGAACCCGCGCCGCGCGACGAGGAAATCGCAGAAATGGCAGACGAGCTGCGCGAGCTGGAGCTCGACCTGTCCGTGCAGTACGGTGACAAGATCACCGCCGACATCCGCAAGACGCTGCCGAAACGCAAGCTGATCGCCGAATGGCTCGAGCCGGCGCTGTTCGCGAACGCGCAGCTCACCGTGCGCTTCGTCGGCGAGGAAGAAGGCCGCACGCTGAACGCCGGCTACCGCCACAAGGACTACCCGACCAACGTGCTGACCTTCGCGTACGACCCGGCGCCCGACGGCACCGTGATCGGCGACCTCGTGCTGTGCTGCCCGGTCGTCGAGAAGGAAGCGCACGAACAGGGCAAGCCGCTCATCGCCCATTACGCGCACCTGCTGGTGCACGGCGCGCTGCACGCGCAGGGCTACGATCACGAGACGAGCGACGAGGACGCCGCCGAAATGGAAGCGCTCGAAGTCGACATCCTCGCGAAGCTGGGCTTCCCGAACCCGTACCAGTAAAAGCCGTCCGCACCATGCACCACGCCGCGATGCTGCCGCCCGCCTACCCGCCGTCGATCGGCGAGGGACGGCTGCTGACGGAAGACGAACTCGCGGCGTCGCTCGCGCACACGATGCGCGACTGGGACGGCCGGCAGGATCTCTGGCTGTTCGGCTATGGCTCGCTGATCTGGAACCCCGGGCTGCCGACCATCGCCGCCGTGCGCGGCAAGGTGCACGGCTACCATCGCGGGCTCTACCTGTGGTCGCGCGTGAACCGCGGCACGCCCGAACGTCCGGGCCTCGTGCTCGCGCTCGATCGCGGCGGCTCGTGCTCGGGCATCGCGTTCCGGCTCGCGGGCCCGACTGCGCAGCCGCATCTCGAGACGTTGTGGAAACGCGAAATGCCGATGGGGTCGTACCGGCCCGCGTGGCTGCCGTGCACGCTCGAGACCGGCGAACGCGTGAACGCGCTGGCATTCGTGATGCGCCGCGACGTGCCCACCTACACCGGCAAGCTGACCGACCCCGTCGTGAAGGAAGTGTTCAGCTGCGCGGCCGGCCGCTACGGCACGACGCTCGACTACGTGAGCCGCACCGTGGACGCGCTGCGCGCGAGCGGCATCCCCGACCGCGCGCTGGAAGGGCTGCTCGCGCGATGCCGGTGATGCCCGACCGGCCGGCTTGCGCCACATCGGCCGCCGCCCCCGTGCGTTCGAAGGAGAATCCGCGCCGATGAACCCGTCACGCAGATCGCGCGTCATGCTGGCCGCGCTGCTCGTCGCCACGAGCGTCGCGCTGTCCGGCTGCGGCATGTTCGGTTGCGGCGGCGCCGCGACCAACGGCGCGGCCGCCGGCGGCTGTTCCGCCGGCATGCGCTTCTGAGGGTCCGAGCGCCCGCCCGGCCCGCCCTGCACGCGACGAAATGCCGCCGACGCCGACCGGCCGGCCGGTCGCCTCCGCTTTTTTTGCCGCCGTGCCCCGCCGCCCCTTTCTGAGATAGGATGGATACACAGGACGGCGTCGCGCCCGGCGCGGCCGTTCCCGAGCGGGGCTCGCGCGCGCCGCCTGCCCCTGGCCGGACGGCCGGTGTGACACGGCCGCGCCATGCCCTTGGTGTATCCTTGCCTACTCCGTGACCGCGCGCCCCGGCATGACCCGGGCGCACCACCATGAACGATTCGTATCCCAGTCGTAAGCTCACCGACAAACCGCAAGAAAAGCGCTCGCTGCTCGAGCGCCTGACCGACTTCATCTCGCCCGAGCCGGAATCCCGGTCCGAGCTGCTGGAAATCCTCCAGGACGCCCACGAACGCAACCTGATCGACGCCGATTCGCTGTCGATGATCGAAGGCGTGTTCCAGGTGTCCGACCTGTGCGCGCGCGACATCATGGTGCCGCGCGCGCAGATGGACGCGATCAACATCGCCGACAAGCCTGAAGACTTCATCCCGTTCGTCCTCGAGAAGGCGCACTCGCGCTACCCCGTGTACGAGGAGAACCGCGACAACGTGATCGGCGTGCTGCTCGCGAAGGACCTGCTGCGCTTCTACGCCGAAGAGGAATTCGACGTGCGCGGGATGCTGCGCCCCGCCGTGTTCATTCCCGAATCGAAGCGCCTGAACGTGCTGCTGCACGACTTCCGCGTGAACCGCAACCACCTCGCGATCGTCGTCGACGAATACGGCGGCGTCGCGGGCCTGATCACGATCGAGGACGTGCTCGAACAGATCGTCGGCGACATCGAGGACGAATACGACTTCGACGAGGAAGCCGGCAACATCATCTCGGGGCCCGACGGCCGCTTCCGCGTGCGCGCGCTCACCGAGATCGAACAGTTCAACGAGGCGTTCGGCACCGACTTCCCCGACGACGAGGTCGACACGATCGGCGGGCTTATCACCCATCATTTCGGCCGCGTGCCGCACCGCGGCGAGAAGCTGCAGCTCGGCAACCTCGTGTTCGAGATCCAGCGCGGCGATGCGCGCCAGGTCCACGTGCTGCTGGTGCGCCGCAACCCCCTCGCGAGCCGCCGCGCCGAAACCTCGCACGAGGACTGACCGTCTCGCGCCGGTCGCGTCTCCTTCAACCGCTCGCCCTCTTTTGCTTCACATGGACGATCCGATCCCGTCCCGCCCGGCTGGCGGTCTTCTCGCGCCGGCGCCCGGCCGCACGCTGCCGCGCTGGCACTATCCGGCCGCGCTGCTCGCCGGCGCGGCCAATACGCTCAGCTTCGCACCGACCCCGCACGGCGGCTGGCTGCAACTCGTCGTATTCGTCTGGTTTTTCGCGCAGCTGACGCGCACGTCGAGCTGGCGCGGCGCCGCGCTCACCGGCGGCGCGTTCGGCTTCGGCAACTTCATCAGCGGCATCTGGTGGCTCTACATCAGCATGCACGTGTACGGCGAGATGGCCGCACCGCTCGCGGGCGGCGCGCTGGTGCTGTTCTCGCTCTACCTGTCGCTGTACCCGGCGTTCTCGGCGGGGCTCTGGTCGTTCTGCGCAGGCCATGCATGGCATCGCCGCGAACCCGATCCGCGGCCGTTCTCGCCGACCTGGCACGGCGCGTTTGCGTTCGCGAGCGCCTGGGCGCTCGGCGAATGGCTGCGCGGCACCGTATTCACCGGCTTCCCGTGGCTCGCGAGCGGCTATCCGCAGGTCGACGGTCCGTTCGCGGGCTTCGCGCCGGTCGTCGGCGTGTACGGCATCGCCTGGGTGCTCGCGCTGTTCGCCGCGCTGGTCGTGCAGGCGCTCGTCGCCGCGCGCCGGGCGCCCGCATCCGAAAACAGCGCCGCCGGCAACGCGCGCGTGCGCATCGCCGCGCCGGCCGGCATCGCCGTCGCGCTCGTCGCGGCCGGCATCGCGCTGTCGCAGGCCGCGTGGACCGTGCCCGCGAACGCGCCGCTCACGGTGCGGCTGCTGCAGGGCAACGTGAAGCAGGACATCAAGTTCGAGCAGGAAGGCATCGACGCGGCGATCAAGATGTACACGCAGATGATCGTCGAGAAACCGGCCGACCTGATCGTCACGCCGGAGACCGCGATCGCGGTGATGATCCAGGAGCTGCCCGAACCGTTCGCCGTCGCGATCCGCAAGTTCAGCGACACGACCGGCTCGGCCGTGCTGTTCGGCGCGGTCGGCGCATCGGTCACGCCGGACGGCCACTACGTCGACTACACGAACAGCCTGTACGGCGTGACGCCGCACTCGCGCGACATCTATCACTACGACAAGCACCATCTCGTGCCCTTCGGCGAGTTCATCCCGTGGGGCTTCCGATGGTTCGTCAACCTGATGAAGATGCCGCTCGGCGACTTCGCGCGCGGCGCGCCGGTGCAGAAGCCGTTCCTCGTGCACAACCAGCCGGTGATGGCCGACATCTGCTACGAGGACTTGTTCGGCGAGGAAATCGCCGCGACGATCCGCGACAATCCGCAGCCGCCCGGCGTGCTCGTCAACGTGACGAACCTCGCGTGGTTCGGCGACACGATCGCGCTCGACCAACACCTGCAGATCGCGCGGATGCGCGCGCTCGAGACGGGCCGGCCGATGCTGCGCTCGACCAATACCGGGATGACCGCCGCGATCGACGCGCGCGGCCGCGTGCTCGGCCAGCTCAAGCCGTTTACGATCGGCTCGCTCGATGTGCGGATCGAAGGCACGAGCGGCTTCACGCCGTACGTGACGAGCGGCAACAACATCGTGCTCGCGGTGTCGCTGGTGCTGCTCGCGTTCGGCTTCACGTTCGGGCCGGGCCTGCGCCGCCGCAACGGCGCGAAGGCCGGCGGAGACCGGAACGCCTGACGCATCGGGCGGCCGGCGCGCGCGGCGCGGCTCCGCCGCCGCCGTCGATGCGGCATGCGGACCGCCCCGCCCGCCGACGTTCGGCGCACGAGGCCGAGTCCGCACGACACCCCGGCAAGCCGCATGCAGGAAGCAACGACGCGCGACAGCGCGACGGCCAGCCGTTCAGGCCGGCCGCTGCGCGGCCGCGGCCAGGCCGCGCAGATCCCGCCCGAGCGCTTCCAGCACCGGCGCCCACGCGCCGAACGTCGGCTGCCGGTACAGCGTCGCGGTCGGATACCACGGGCTGTCGGTGCGCTCGAGCAGCCATGGCCAGTGCGGATTCACGTCGAGCAGCACCCAGGTGCGCGCGCCGAGCGCGCCCGACAGGTGCGCGACCGATGTGCACACCGTGATCACCAGATCCAGCGCGCCGATGAACGCGGCCGTATCGTCGAAACTCTCGAGTTCGCCGGTGAAGTCCTCGATCGCGAAACCGGCCGCGCGCGCCGCGGCGACATCCGCGTCCGCGCCCGGCTGCAACGAGTAAAACGCGACGCCGTCGACACCGCGCAACGCATCGGCATAACGCTCGAGCCCGACGCGCCGCAACGGATTGCGCTGGTGCCCCGCGCTGCCCGTCCATACGAGCCCGACCTTCAGCCGGCCGTCGCCCGCGAGCCGCGCTCGCCATGCGTCGCGCGCGCGCGGATCGGCATGCAGGTACGGCACCGCCGCGCCGAGCGTCGACGTCTCCATCCCGAGCATCAACGGCAGGCCGATCAGCGGCACTTCGTAGTCGAACGCCGGCAGCGCGTCGACGCCGCCGCCCGCGCTGAACGCATCCGCGTGCGCGCCGAGGCTGCGCCGCATCAGCGTGCCCACCTGCGGAAACGTGTTCCACGCGAGCCGGCCGCCCTCGCGGTGCACGCGCTCGGCGAGCGGCGCGACGAAGCGCGCGAACTGCAGCACGTCGCCGAGCCCCTGCTCGCCCCAGACGAGCAGCGTCTTGCCCGCGAGCGGCTCGCCGTGCCAGCGCGGGCCGGGCAGCACCGGCCGGCGGCCGCGCAGCTCGCCGGCGCCGTCCCAGCGCGCCTCGTGGCCGCGCCAGCCGGCCGCGTAGTTGCCGCGCACGAGCTGGATGATCGCGAGGTTGAAACGGAACGACGCGTCATCGGGCGCCAGCTCGCACGCGCGCGCCGCATGGCGCTCGGCGTCGTCCCAGCGTTGCGCCTCCTTCATCGCCATCGCGATGTTGTTCTGCGCGAGCGCATTGTCGGGCGCGATCTCCGCGAGCCGCGCCGCGCACGCGAGCGCGCCGTCGAGGTCCTGCGTCGCCAGCCGCGCGACGACCAGGTTGGTCCACACCTGCACGTCGTGCGGGTCGGCCGCCACGGCCGCGTCGAGCAGCGCGATTTCTTCGTTGCGGTCGCCGCCCGACAGCCGCAGCGCGATCGCCAGGTTGTTGCGCAGCGACGGCCAGCCCGGATCGAGCGCATAGGCGGCGCGGTACGACGCGACGGCGTCGGCGTGACGGCCGAGCATCTGCAGCGCATAGCCATGATTGAAACTCGCGCCGGCGCCCGGATGCACGCGCAGCGCGCACTCGGCCAGCGCGAGCGCGTCGGCGCCACGCTGCCGTGCGAGGAGCGCCGCGGTAAGCTGCGCGAGCGCGGCCATGTCGACGGCGTGCAGATGGCCGGCGGCGGCGAGCCAGAGCGCATGCGAGTCGCGCTCGCCGCGCGCGTGCGCGTCGGCGGCCTGCCCGAGCAGCGCAAGCAGCGGCGGCATCAGCGGAATGAGGAGGTCGTTCGAATCGTCCATGCGGTCCGGAGTGGGCAATCGGTCGCGCGGCAGGCGTCGCGCGCGCCGCAATACGCGCATCTTAACGCCCGCGCAAAGCGGCGCGGCAGGCGGAGCGAGCAGCGCATCGCGACACCGCGCGCGAGCGCACCGCGCGCATCGACGCGCCGCGCACAGGCCGCGCACGGCTCGCCCGAAACACCGCCGACGCCCCCTTCGTCCGCGTTCCGGCCGCATCCGGCCGCCGATCCGGTAAAATTGCACGTTTCAGCACACTAACAAGCCGCGCCGCCGCGCGAGCCGACCCTCCGGGCCCCGCCCGGAGCGCCGCCCGCAACGGAGCGCCAGCGCCACGAAGGCTCTTCATGCTTACGTTTCAGCAAATCATCCTGACGCTGCAGTCCTACTGGGACAAGCAGGGTTGCGCCCTGCTCCAGCCCATCGACATGGAAGTCGGCGCGGGCACGTCGCACGTCCACACGTTCCTGCGCGCGGTCGGCCCGGAGCCATGGCGCGCCGCCTACGTGCAGCCGTCGCGCCGCCCGAAGGACGGCCGCTATGGCGAGAACCCGAACCGCCTGCAGCATTACTACCAGTACCAGGTCGTGCTCAAGCCGGCGCCGGAGAACATCCTCGATCTCTACCTCGGTTCGCTGGAAGCGCTCGGCTTCGACCTGAAGCAGAACGACGTGCGCTTCGTGGAAGACGACTGGGAGAACCCGACGCTCGGCGCGTGGGGCCTTGGCTGGGAAGTGTGGCTGAACGGCATGGAAGTCACGCAGTTCACGTATTTCCAGCAGGTCGGCGGCCTCGACTGCAAGCCGGTGCTCGGCGAGATCACGTACGGCCTCGAGCGCCTCGCGATGTACCTGCAGAAGGTCGAGAACGTGTACGACCTCGTGTGGACCGAATGGGAAGAGCAAGGCCCGAACGGCCCCGAGCTGCGCCGCCTGTCGTACGGCGACGTCTACCACCAGAACGAGGTCGAGCAGTCGACCTACAACTTCGAGCACGCGAACGTCGACCTGCTGTTCACGTTCTTCAACAGCTACGAAGCGGAAGCGAAGAAGATGATCGACGCGCAGCTCGCGCTGCCCGCGTACGAGCTCGTGCTGAAGGCCGGCCACACGTTCAACCTGCTCGACGCGCGCGGCGCGATCTCGGTCACGGAACGCGCGGCGTACATCGGCCGCATCCGCGCGCTGTCGCGTCTCGTCGCGCAGGCTTACTACGACTCGCGCGAGAAGCTCGGCTTCCCGATGCTCGGCAACCCGCCGGGCGTGCCGGGCCTCACCACCGACGCCCAGGACGCCGCCCAGCCGGCATGGGCGCCGCCGCTCAAGGTCGAACGCAAGATCGATCAGGACTGACGAGACGAGATTCAATCCACACATGACGCACAATCATCCCGCCCCCCTGCTCGTCGAACTGCTGACCGAAGAGTTGCCGCCGAAGGCCCTCGCACGCCTCGGCGACGCATTCGCCGAAGGCCTCGCGCAACGCCTCGCGGCGCGCGACCTCATCGAAGGCGAACTCGTATTCGAACGCTACGCCACGCCGCGCCGCCTCGCGGTCGTCGTGCAGAACGTGCGCGCCGTCGCGCCTGAAAAGCAGGTCCGCGAAAAGGTCCTGCCGGTGTCCGTCGCGCTCGACGCCGAAGGCCGGCCGACCGCCCCGCTCGCGAAGAAGCTCGCGGCGCTCGGCCATCCGAACCTGTCGATCGCCGATCTCGAGCGCGCGCAGGACGGCAAGGCCGAAGCGTTCTTCGTCAACTACTCGGCGGCCGGCGCGACGCTCGCCGACGGGCTGCAGGCCGCGCTCGACGAAACGCTCGAGAAGCTGCCGATCCCGAAGGTGATGACCTACCAGCGCCCGGACGGCTCCGACGTGAAGTTCGTGCGTCCGGTGCACCGCCTGACCGTGCTGCACGACGACCGCATCGTGCCCGTCACCGCGTTCGGCGTCGATGCCGGCGACACCACGCTCGGCCACCGCTTCCTGTCCGACGGCCTCGTCGCGATCCAGCATGCGCGCGCGTATGCCGACACGCTGCGCGACAAGGGCCGCGTGATCGCGCACTTCGCCGATCGCCGCGAAACGATCCGCACGCAGCTGAACGAGCACGCGAACGGCGACACGGTCGTGATGCCCGAGTCGCTGCTCGACGAAGTGACGTCGCTGGTCGAATGGCCGGTCGTCTATCCGTGCCGCTTCGAGGACGAATTCCTGCAGGTTCCGCAGGAATGCCTGATCCTCACGATGCAGACGAACCAGAAGTACTTCGCGCTCACCGACGTCGCCGGCAAGCTGCGCTCGCGCTTCCTGATCGTGTCGAACATCGAGACGAAGACGCCGGGCGAGATCATCGAAGGCAACGAGCGCGTCGTGCGCCCGCGCCTCGCCGACGCGAAGTTCTTCTTCGAGCAGGACAAGAAGAAGCCGCTCGCGGACCGCGTGCCGCTGCTCGCGAACGTCGTCTATCACAACAAGCTCGGCTCGGCGCTCGCACGCGTCGAGCGCCTCGAGGCGCTCGCCGGCGAGATCGCGCCCGCGATCGGTGCCGACGCCGCGCACGCGAAGCGCGCCGCGCGCCTCGCGAAGGCCGACCTGCTGACCGACATGGTGGGCGAGTTCCCGGAGCTGCAGGGCACGATGGGCACGTACTACGCGCGCCACGACGGTGAGCCCGACGACGTCGCGCTCGCCTGCGCCGAGCATTACCAGCCGCGCTTCTCCGGCGACGCGCTGCCGACCACGCCGGTGTCCACCGCCGTCGCGCTGGCCGACAAGCTCGAGACGATCGTCGGCATCTGGGGCATCGGCCTCGCGCCGACCGGCGAGAAGGATCCGTTCGCGCTGCGCCGTCACGCGCTCGGCGTGCTGCGCCTGCTGCTCGAGAAACAGCTGCCGCTCGATCTCGTGTCGCTGCTGCGCACGGCCCATGCGCGCTTCGAAGGCGTGCCGGGCGTCGCCGAATCGACCGACGCGATCTTCGCGTTCTTCATCGACCGCCTGCGCGGCCTGTTGCGCGAGCGCGGCTACTCGGCCGGCGAAGTCGACGCGGTGCTGAGCCTGAACCCGACGCGTGTCGACGATCTCGTCGCGCGCCTCGACGCGGTGCGCGAATTCACGCGCCTCGCGGAAGCCGAAGCGCTCGCGGCCGCGAACAAGCGGATCTCGAACATCCTGAAGAAGTCGGAAGGCGGCGCGAACGGCACGGTGCAGCCGACGCTGCTCGTCGAGGCCGCCGAGAAGGCGCTGCACGAGCAGCTCGCAGCCGTGACGCCGCACGTGCAGTCGCAGCTCGAGGCGCGTGCGTACACGGGCGCGCTGTCGGCGCTCGCCGCGCTGCGCGCGCCGGTCGACACGTTCTTCAACGACGTGATGGTCAACGCCGAGGATCCCGCGCTGCGCGCGAACCGTCTCGCGCTGCTGTCGGCGCTGCATCAGCAGATGAACTGCGTCGCCGACATCTCGAAGCTCGCCGCGTAAAGGCCGAACGATGCCGACCAGCCCCAACCGCAAGCTCGTCGTCCTCGATCGGGACGGCGTGATCAACGTCGATTCGGACGCGTTCATCAAGACGCCCGACGAGTGGATCGCGCTGCCCGGCAGCCTCGAGGCGATCGCACGACTCAACCACGCCGGCTATCGCGTGGTCGTCGCGACCAACCAGTCCGGCATCGGTCGCGGGCTGTTCGACATGGCCACGCTCAACGCGATGCATCTGAAGATGCATCGCGCGGCGGCCGCGGTCGGCGCGCGCATCGACGCGGTGTTCTTCTGCCCGCATACGTCGGAAGACCACTGCGACTGCCGCAAGCCGAAACCCGGCATGATGCAGATGATCGCCGAGCGCTTCGAGATCGATCCCGGTCACACGCCGGCCGTCGGCGATTCGCTGCGCGACCTGCAGGCCGGCGTCGCGGTCGGCTTCCGGCCGCACCTCGTGCTGACCGGCAAGGGCAAGAAGACGCTCGCCGCGGGCAACCTGCCGGACGGCACGCAGGTCCATGACGACCTGCGCGCGTTCGCACTCGACTTCCTTTCACACGAACACGAGTGATGCGGCCGCCGCGCGCATCCTCCCTACTGTCAGACCCACGCCGATGCGCTTCGTCCGCTCCCTGCTGCTGCTGATCTATTTCATCCTGTACACGGTGCCGTACGCCACCGCGTGCTTCATCGCCTTTCCGTTCATGCGCCCCGACGCGCGCTACTGGATGGCGGCCGGCTGGTGCAAGTCGACGCTGTGGGTCGTGCGCTGGCTGAACGGCATCCGCTACCGGATCGAAGGCTACGAGAACCTGCCCGACGGCCCGGCCGTGCTGCTGTCGAAGCACCAGTCCGCGTGGGAGACGCTCGCGTTTCCGGCGCTGATGCCGAAGCCGCTCTGCTACGTGTTCAAGCGCGAGCTGCTGTACGTGCCGTTCTTCGGCTGGGCGCTCGGGCTGCTGCACATGGTCAACATCAACCGCAAGGAAGGCAAGAATGCCTTCGTGTCGGTGATCCGCCAGGGCAAGAAGCGCCTGTCGGAAGGCGCGTGGATGATCATGTTCCCGGAAGGCACGCGCACGCCGGTCGGCAAGCAGGGCAAGTACAAGACGGGCGGCGCGCGCTTCGCGATCGAAACCGGCGCGCCGGTCGTGCCGATCGCGCACAATGCAGGTCGGGTGTGGCCGCGCAATTCGTTCACGAAGTTCCCGGGCGTCGTCACCGTGTCGATCGGCAAGCCGATTCCGGTCGAAGGCAAGACGCCCGACGTATTGAACTCGCAGGTCGAAGCATGGATCGAAGCGGAAATGCGCCGCATCGATCCCGATGCGTATCGCCAGCCGGGCAATGCCGGCACGCGCGATGCCGCACGCGTCTGAATCACCCGGATTGCAGCCGTTGCGTACGACGAAACGAAGCGAACTGATGAAAAAGCGTCCGCGGCCACGGCCTGCCATCGTGGCACTCGATCATCGCCAGATGGACCTGCCGCTCTTCGACGGGCCGGCAGCATCGCCGCCACCGTCGGCGCCCGCCGCGCTGCCGTCGCCGCCTGAAGCGGCTGCGGCTCCCGCGGTGCCGCTCGATCCGGGTCCCGCACCCGATCGCTCCCGCGTCCGGACGTTCGCACTCGACAGCCGCGTGCTCGAATATCGGTTGAAGCGCTCCGCGCGCCGCACGATCGGCTTCACGATCGACGGCAGCGGGCTGTCGATCACCGCGCCGCGCTGGGTCACGCTCGCCGACATCGAAGCGGCGATCGCCGAGAAGCAGCGCTGGATCTTCGCGAAGCTCGCGGAGTGGAAAACCCGCACCGAGCAGCGCGCGCTGCCGCAGATCGACTGGCGCGACGGCGCGCAACTCCCTTATCTCGGCAAGACGATCACGATCGCGCTCGGCGCGGGCGCCGTCGCATTCGACGCCGATGCGCAACGGCTGTCGCTGCCGCTGCCCGTGCAAGCCGACATGCAGCAGATCAAGGATCGCGTGCAGGGCTGGCTGCAGGGCGAAGCGAAGCGGATCTTCGGCGAACGCCTGGCGGTCTACGCGGAACGGCTCGGCGTCACGTATTCGATGTATGCGCTGTCGTCGGCGGCGACGCGCTGGGGCAGCTGCTCGAGCGACGGCAAGATCCGGCTGAACTGGCGGCTGATCCACTTCCCGATGTCGATCGTCGACTACGTCGTCGCGCACGAGCTGTCGCACCTGCGCGAGATGAACCACAGTCCGGCCTTCTGGCAGACCGTCGAATCGATCTTCCCGGAATTCCGCGAAGCGCGGCACACGCTCAAGCATCACCCGCCCGAACTGCTGCCGGCGCTTTGACGCGATCGGCCGCACCAAAATACAAACGGGCGATGCGGATTCCTCCACATCGCCCGTTTTTCCTGCCCGCGACGCACATCGTGCGCCGCGCGCCCGGCGCTCAGTGCGCCTTCTTCTGAATGAACTCGATCTTGTAGCCGTCCGGATCCTCGACGAACGCGATCACGGTCGTGCCGTGCTTCATCGGGCCGGCTTCGCGGGTCACCTTGCCGCCTTGCGCCTTGATCTTGTCGCAGGCCGCGTAGGCATCGTCGACTTCCACCGCCAGATGGCCGAAGCCGTTGCCGAGATCGTAGGACGGCGTATCCCAGTTGTGGGTCAGCTCGAGCACGGTGCCCGCGCTTTCCGCTTCGTAGCCGACGAACGCGAGCGTGAACTTGCCTTCCGGATAATCCTCGCGACGCAGCAGCTTCATGCCGAGCAATTCGGTGTAGAACTTGATCGAGCGGTCGAGATCGCCGACTCGCAGCATCGTATGCAGCAAACGCATGTGTTGTACTCCTGTGGGGACTTTCCAGAAGCGGAAATTCTACCGGAGTCGGGTCAATCCCGCCGCCGGCGCCCCGTGCGCCACCGGCCGATACACAAGATCTGCACGGCGAGCGCGAAGCCCGTGCGGCGGTGGAAATCACCGCGCCCGACGACCCCGGCAAGTCCATCGATCGGGTAACATCCTTCCACTTCGCACCAAAAACGGGCATGCCGCCCGCAGCCAGAACGCGACCACCGCCTCATTCCAGCCACAGCCTGCCGTGAGAAATCGCCGATTCGCGCGCGCCGGACGCGCCGTCCGCCCGCCGCTGACCATGTCTTTGCCCAAGTCTCTGCCCATGCCCCAGCCCGCTTCCCGCCGCATCGGCGAGGTCCGCCGATGACCGCGCTCGCCGGCACGCCCGTGCGCCGCGCGCTCGACATGCGCGCCGTCGGCGTGATGCTGCTGCTGTGCGCGATCTGGGGCTTCCAGCAGGTCGCGATCAAGAGCACCAACGCGGCGATCCCGCCGATGTTCCAGGCCGGGCTGCGCTCGGTGATCGCCGCGCTCCTCCTGTGGGGCTGGGCACGCTCGCGCGGCACGCCGCTGTTCCGCGCGGACGGCACGCTCGGCGCGGGCATCGCGGCCGGTGCGCTGTTCGCCGGCGAGTTCATCTGCGTGTTCTTCGGGCTCACGCTGACGAGCGCGTCGCACATGGCGATCTTCCTGTACACGGCACCGTGCTTCACGGCGCTCGGCCTGCACCTGTTCGCGCCGGGCGAACGGCTGCAGCGCGTCCAGTGGGCCGGCGTCGGCCTCGCGTTCGCCGGCATCGCGCTCGCGTTCGCGGACGGCTTCCTGACGCCGCGCGCGCCCGGCGCATCGATGCTGGCCGGGCTCGCCGGCGACGCGCTCGGGATCCTCGGGGGCGCGATGTGGGCCGCGACGACGGTCGTCGTGCGCTCGACGTCGCTCGCGCGCGCCAGCGCGAGCAAGACGCTGTTCTACCAGCTCGCGGTGTCGGCCGTCGTGCTGATCGCGCTCGCCGCGCTGCTCGGCCAGACGTCGTTCGCGCGGGTCACGCCGATCGCGCTCGCGAGCCTCGCGTACCAGTCGGTGATCGTCGCGTTCGTCAGCTACCTGTCGTGGTTCTGGCTGCTGACGCGCTACAGCGCGTCGCGGCTGTCGGTGTTCACGTTCCTGTCGCCGCTGTTCGGCGTCGCGTTCGGCGTGCTGCTGCTCGGCGAATCGGTCGGCTGGCGCTTCATGTCCGCCGCCGCGCTGGTGCTGACGGGAATCGCGCTCGTCAACGCACCGCCGCGCCGACGCGCGTAGCGCGATGCAGACGCGGTCCGGCAGCGACGAAAGCCGTGCGAAAAAAAAGCTGCCCGCTCAGGGCAGCCTCGTCGATCGCGCTAGGGGCAGGCGCCAGGTGCGACGCCCGCATGCCGCTACTCCGCGGCCTTGCGCGCCGCTGCAAGCGCCTGCGCGACGCCGACATATTCGGCCACGCTGACATCCTCCGCGCGTCGCGCGAGATCGAAGCCGAGCGCGTCGAAATCGATCGTCTCGCGGTAGTCGCCGAGCGTATTGCGCAGCATCTTGCGGCGCTGCGAGAACGCGGCGGTGACGACTTCGCCGAGCAGCACGGGATCGACGTCCGGCAGTTCGTGCGGCTCGTACGGAATCATCCGGACGATCGCCGAATCGACCTTCGGCGGCGGCTGGAACGATTCCGGCGGCACGTCGAGCATCTTCTCCATCATATAGCGGTACTGCAGCATCACCGACAGTCGCGAGAACGCCTTCGTGCCCGGCTCCGCGACCATCCGTTCGACGACTTCGTTCTGCAGCATGAAATGCTGATCGATGACCGCGTCGGCGAACGTCATCAGGTGAAACAGCAGCGGGCTGGAAATGTTGTACGGCAGGTTGCCGACGATCCGCAGCGACGGCTTGTCGCCGGGTGCCGCGAGCGAGCGGAAGTCGAACGCGAGCGCGTCGCCCGCGTGCAGCTCCAGCAGCGCGCCGAAGCGCTGCTGCAGGCGCCCGATCAGGTCGCGGTCGAGCTCGACCGCATGCAGCGGCGACTCGGGCGTCGCGAGACGCGCGATCAGCGGCTCGGTCAGCGCGCCGAGGCCGGGGCCGATCTCGACCATCCGCTGGCCGCGCGCGGGGCCGATCGTCGCGACGATCGAGTCGATCACGCCGTGATCGACGAGGAAGTTCTGCCCGAAGCGCTTGCGCGCGAAGTGGCCTTGGTGCTGTCTGCTGTTCGACATCGACTGAGAAAAACGAAAAATACGACGAATGAGGTCAGGCTCGTGCGTGTCAGGCCGCGCGGCGATGGCGCGCCATCGTGACGGCCGTGTCGAGCGCGGCGACCATGCTGCCCGGATCCGCGCGGCCCGTGCCGGCCAGATCCAGCGCCGTGCCGTGATCGACCGACGTGCGGATGATCGGCAGCCCGAGCGTGACGTTGATGCCCTCGCCGAAGGTCGCATACTTCAGCACGGGCAAGCCCTGATCGTGGAACATCGCAAGCACGCAATCGGCGCCCTCGAGATGGCGCGGCTGGAACAGCGTGTCGGCCGGATACGGGCCGCGCGCGTCGATGCCCTGCGCTTGCGCGCGTGCGAGCGCCGGCGAGATCACGTCGATCTCCTCGCGCCCGAGATAGCCGTTCTCGCCCGCGTGCGGGTTCAGCCCCGTCACGAGGATGCGCGGCGCCGCGAGACCGAAGTCGCGCCGCAGGTCGCGATCGACGATCGCCAGCGTCTCGACGAGCCCGTCGATCGTCAGCGCGGCCGACACGTCCTTCAGCGGCAGGTGCGTGGT
Source organism: Burkholderia sp. Bp8986 (assembly GCF_003854225.1). Classification (NCBI taxonomy): domain Bacteria; kingdom Pseudomonadati; phylum Pseudomonadota; class Betaproteobacteria; order Burkholderiales; family Burkholderiaceae; genus Burkholderia; species Burkholderia sp. Bp8986. Next base: position 332,587 of record NZ_QTQM01000002.1, read on the forward strand.
CGCGAGCGCGACGCGCAGCGGCCGCTCGCCCGTGCCTGCCAGCATCATCACGACGCGCGGCGTGTGCGTGCGTTCCGCAAGGTATTCGGTATGGCCGGTAAACGGCACGCCGGCATCGTTGATCGTGCTCTTCTGCAGCGGTGCGGTGACGATCGCGTCGAACCGGCCCGCCACCGCGCCGTCGATCGCGGCATCGAGCAGCCCGAGCACGTAGCGGCCGTTGGCCGCGTCGAGCTTGCCCGCCTGCGCGGGCACGGCGAGCGGATGATGCTCGACCGACACCGGCTCGCCGCCGGCGAGCACCGCCCGGTCGGCACCGACGGCCGCCGCGCGTGCGTCGAGCAGCGCGGCATCGCCGAGCACGGTGAAATGCGCACCGGGCCAGCGCCGCGCGGCATCCTGCAACGCCTGCACGGTCAGCTCCGGGCCGACACCCGCGGGTTCGCCGGTCGTGATCGCGATCTGCAGCGCGGATGCCGTCATGCGAAGCTCGCTCAGTTCGCCGGGCCGACGCCGCCGATCTTGTACTGCACGTACGACGAATCGCGCAGTTCACGCAGCCAGTCGGCGTACGCCTGCTCGGCCTTGCGCTGGCCGATCGCCTGGCGCGCGATATCCATCTGCTGCTGCACCGAGCCTTCCGCCTCGCGGCGCTCGACCACCTGGATCAGGTGGTAGCCGTACTCGGTGCGAATCGGCTGGCTGATCTGGCCGGCCTGCAGGTTGTTCATCGCGCGCTCGAATTCCGGCACGGTCTCGCCCGGGCTGATCCAGCCGAGATCGCCGCCCTGCGACGCCGAACCGTCCTGCGAGTAGGTGCGCGCGAACTTCTCGAAATCGCCGCCGGCCTCGACCTGCTTGCGGATGTCCTGCAGTTGCTGGCGTGCCTGGCCTTCCGACTTGCCTTCGCCGACGCGCAACAGGATGTGGCGCACGTGCGTCTGGACGATCTTCGGTGCCGCGGCGGTCGCGCCCTGGCTCTGGCGGCGGTCGACGAGACGCACGATCTCGAAGCCGTCCGGCACGCGGATCAGCGTCGGATTGACCTGGCCGGGGCGGAGCTTCGACGCGGCTTCGACGACGTCGGCCGGCAGCGCGGACGGCGCCTTGAAGCCGAGGTCGCCGCCCTTCTTCGCGTCGTTCGCTTCCGAGTTGTTCTTCGCGAGCTTCTCGAAATCGGCGCCCGACGTGGCCTGCTGCAGCAGCGCGTCGGCCTTCTTCTGCGCGGCTTCGATGTCGGCTTGCGGCGCGTTGGTCGGCGCCTTGATGAAGATGTGCTGGAAGCGCAGGTCCTGCTGCTGCGATGCGCTCGGCCCGCGCTGGCTCGCGATGTAGTTCGCGACCTCGGCGTCCGACACGGTGATCTTGCCGTCGACCTCGCGCTCGCGCAGCTTCGACAGCATCAGCTCGGTGCGGGCGTCGCTCGTGAACACGCTCCAGGGCACGCCTTGCGCGACGATGCGCGCGCGGTACTGCTCGAGCGTCATCCCGTTCGCCTGCGCGAGGCGCTGCAGCGTGGACTGCACGGTGGCATCGTCGATGCGGATCCCGTCGTCCTTGGCCTTCTGCACCTGGATGCGTTCGAGCACCATCTGGTTCAGCACCTGCGCGCGCAGCTGGTCGGCCGGCGGCACGGGCGCGTTCTGCTGCTGCAGCCGGCGCGAGATCAGGCCGACGCGCTGGTCGAGTTCGCGACCCGTGATCACGTCGTTGTTGACGACCGCGACGACTTCGTCGGCAAGCTGCGCGCCATGCGAACCAAGCGCCTGCGCCGCGGCCGGCGCAGCGGCGAGCAGCGCGGCGGCGGCGGCGAGGCTGGACACGACTGCCGCGAAACGAAGGGTTTTCTTCATTGCCACTGATACTCCATTGAAATCGTGCTGACCGGTGCAGACAAGCCGGCGTTACTCGTAGTTGCTGAAGCGGGACATCGGCGGCGGCGCGGACGGCAGCGGCGTATAGCCCGGCACCCCGGCGCGGAATGCGGCCACGAGACCGTTGTCGACGCTCGACAGCCCCTTCAACGTCAGCTGCATCATGAAGCGCGTCGACGAATTCTGCTGCCCCGACGTGTTCACGCCGTTCGCGTACCGCTGGACCCCGACTCCGAGCGCCCAGCAATCCGCGTCGTATTGTAAGCCGAGCAGACCGTCGACGACCCGGTCGGCGGCCAGGTCGTAGTTGAAGCGGCCGATCGCATACAGGCGGCGCGTGAGCGGCCACTGCGCGGACACCAGGAACTGGTTGATCGGTTGGTTGTCGAGCGTCGTGTTCGCACGCGTGTAGCGGTAGCCGACGTTGATCACGCGGCGCTCGCCCGGGCTGAAACCGAAACCGATGCTCGACTTCACGAGCTGGTTGTTGTTCTGGTTGTACTGGAACGCCGTCTCCGACATGAAGCCGGAGCCGAGTTTCAGCGCGGCGCCGACGATCAGGTCGGAGTGGCGCGCCAGCACGGCGCTCTGGCCGGAGTTCAGCGTCACGCGCTGGTCGGCGAAATAGTACTGCTGCGCGACCACGAAGCGCGCGCGCTCGTCACCGGTGCGCGGATCGATGAAGCGCGACGTCAGGCCGGCGGTGATCCGGTTCGCATCGGCGATCCGGTCGTTGCCGACGAACGTGTTCGGCTGGTAGATCTCCGCGAGGCCGAAGTCCGATTCCGCGGTGTCGAACAGCGGCGCGTTCGACTGGTCGCGATACGGCGTGTACACGTAGTACAGGCGAGGCTCGAGGGTCTGGATGAAGTCCTGGCCGAACAGGCGCACCGAGCGGTCGAAGATCAGGCCCGAGTCGAAGCTCACGGTCGGGATCGACTCGGTGAAGTGCTTCGGGCTGTTCGGCGTGCTCGACGACAGGTGGTTCAGGTCGTACGACGCGAAGTGGTACTGGACCTTCGGCACGGCGAAGTAGCCGGGGCCGTACACACCGTACGCGATATACGGGTTGAAGACGATCCGGTCGCCTTCGGTCATGTCGGCGGTCGTGATGCGGAACCGCGAATAGTCGGCTTCCGCGCCGAAGTCGAAGCCGCCGACGTTGTACTTCGTGTACTTCACGTTCAACTGCGGCTCGCGGCTGTACGGCGCGATCGACGGCGGCAGCGTCTGCCAGTGCTGGTAGCGCGCGAGCACCGACCACGGGCCGTTGTTGTACGTGAGGCCGGCTTCCTGCTGGTACAGCGTCTGCGTCCCGTTGATGAACTGGTTCATCGACCCAAGGTCTTCGGGATACGTGTTGTCCGAGACCTTGTTGTAGTAGACGTAGCCGCCGAAACCGCCGCCGAAGTTCTGCTGGTGCTGCCAGTAGATCGCGTAGCGGTTGCGGTGCGCGAGCCGGTCATCCGGCAGGTAATTGGCCGTAAACGTGCCCGAATACGACGGCGACAGGTAGCGGAACGTCGCTTCGGTCTGCACGCCGCGCCGCGAGATGATGCGCGGCGTGATCGTCAGGTCGCGGTTCGGCGCGATGTTGAAGTAGTACGGCAGCGACAGCTCGAACCCGTTGTTCGAGTTCATCGAGAACGTCGGCGGCAGCAGGCCGCTGCGCCGCTCGCCCGAGAGCGGGAACGTCATCCACGGGCTCGCGAAGATCGGCACGCCCTGGAAGAACAGCACGCCGTTGCGCGCGGTGCCTTCGTCGGCGCCCGTATCGAAGTCGAAGCGGCTGCCCTTGATGTACCACGCGGGGTTCGTCGCGCACTGGCACGCGGTGTAGGTGCCGTTGACGAACACCGAGCGCTCGCTGTCGAGCAGGTCGACGCGCTCCGCGCTGCCGGAGCCGCCCGTCACGTTGAAGTGGTACTTCGGCGCCGTCATGAAGCCCTGGTTCGCCTCGACCTTCAGATGCGCCTCGGGGCCCGCGAACGACGTGCCGCCGTTGACCACCTTGACCTGGCCGTACGCGTCGGCCATGTCGGTATCCTGATCGTAGTGGAGCGCGTCGGCCTTCACGACCGCGTCGCCGCGGCGCAGCTCGGCCGAGCCCTTCGCGGCGAGGTCCTGATCGGCCGTGCCGCTCGTATGATCGGCAATCACGAAGGTGGCCGGCTTCGCGCCGTCCTTCAGCGGATGATCCTCGAGCTGCGGGGCGAGACGCAGGTCCCACGGCGAGTCGAGCGGCTGCGGCTGCGCGGCCGCGCCCGACAGCTGCGCGTGCGACACGGCCGGCACGAGGCCGGGCACGGCCAGGAGCGCGAGCGCGAGCCGCCGTTTGCGCGGCGCCCCGTCACCGGGGAAGACATTCGGGAATAGCGGTTTGGGCGGCATCTATCGTTTGGCGAATCGCCCCTTGTCAACCGCAGCTGCACGGCACATTCGCGCGCGGCGGGCCGCACCGTCGCACCGCGACTGCGGCTGAGCGCAAACCGGGGAGGCGATCGGGCGGACGGCGCGACAGGCGGCGGGCCTGCACGGCGGAAGCTGACGCGGGGCGCGTCAAAAAAGTCGTGGGGTATTATATGGCAAGACGTTCCCCCCTCCGCCGAGTTTCATGACGCCCCCATCCGCCGCATCCCAGCCCGACGCCCGCCTCGAAGCCCTGACCGCGTGGCTGCGCCCGCTCGCCGAGCGCTTCGCCCTCGACCTGACGACCCTCGCGCCCGCGTCGTCGGACGCCAGTTTCCGCCGCTATTTCCGTGTCGCGTCGGCCACGAGCCCCGGCGGCACGCTGGTCGCGGTCGACGCGCCGCCGCCCGAGAAGTGCCGCGAATTCGTCCAGGTCGCGCAGCTGCTCGCCGCGGCCGGCAACCACGTGCCGGACGTGCTGGCCCACGATTTCGACGCCGGCTTCATGCTCGTGACCGACCTCGGCCGCACGTCGTACATCTCGGTGCTCGATCCGGCCGACCCGGTCGCCGCCCGCCCGCTGATGCGCGATGCGCTCGACGCGCTGATCCGCTTCCAGCTCAGCTCGAAGCCGGACGTGCTGCCGCCGTTCGACGAGGCGTTCCTGCGCCGCGAGATGGAGCTGCTGCCCGAGTGGTTCGTCGGCCGCCATCTCGGCAAGCCGGTCACCGACGCGATGCGCGGCACGCTCGACCGTACCTTCGCGCTGCTGGTCGCGAGCGCCCATGCGCAGCCGCAGGGCTTCATGCTGCGCGATTTCATGCCGCGCAACCTGATGGTGTGCGCGCCGAACCCGGGCGTGCTCGACTTCCAGGACGCCGTGTACGGGCCGCTGACGTACGACGTCGTGTCGCTGTTGCGCGACGCGTTCATCAGCTGGGACGAGGAGTTCGAGCTCGACTGCTTCGCGTACTACTGGGAAAAGGCGAAGAAGGCCGGCCTGCCGGTCGATCCGGACTTCGGCGAGTTCTACCGCCAGCTCGAATGGATGGGGCTGCAGCGCCACATCAAGATCCTGGGGCTGTTCGCGCGCATCAACTACCGCGACGGCAAGCCGCACTACCTGAACGACCTGCCGCGCTTCCTGAATTACGCGCGCAAGGTCGCGCTGCGCTACCGCCCGCTCGTGCCGTTCGCGAAGCTGCTCGACGAACTCGAGGGCAAGGGCGCGGCCGACGTCGGCTATACGTTCTGACCGCCCTCACCGTCCTTCCCCTCAGCCGAACATGAGCACTACCCTGACCACGGCGATGATCTTCGCCGCCGGCCGCGGCGACCGGATGCGCCCGCTGACCGATACCCGCCCGAAACCGCTGCTCGAAGCCGGCGGCAAGCCGCTGATCGTCTGGCAGATCGAGGCGCTCGCGCGTGCGGGCATCGAGACGATCGTGATCAACCACGCGTGGCTCGGCGAACAGCTCGAGGCAACGCTCGGCGACGGTTCGCGCTGGGGCGTGCGGCTCGCGTACTCGGCCGAAGGCGACGCGCTGGAAACCGCCGGCGGGATCGCGCAGGCGCTGCCGCTCATCGAGCGCGATGGCCGGCCGACGGTGTTCGCGGCGGTCGCGGGCGACGTGTACTGCGCGTTCGACTACCGGACGCTCGCGCCGCGCGCCGCGCAGATGGCCGCGCTCGATGCGCCCGCGATGCATCTCGTGATGGTGCCGAACCCGCCGTTCCATCCGGACGGCGATTTCGTGCTCCGCGACGACGGCCGGCTGGCGCTCGCCGGCGCCCCGCGCGTCACGTTCGGCAGCATCGGCGTGTACGACACGCGGATGTTCCGCGACATCGTGCCCGGCACGCACCGGCCGCTCACGCCCTACTTCAAGGCGACCATCGAGGCCGGCCGCGCGAGCGGCGAATTGTATGAAGGAATCTGGGAGAACGTCGGCACGCCCGCGCAGCTCGGCGAACTCGACGCGCGGCTGCGCGCCGCCGCGGGCTGATCGTTTCGCGGCTGACCGCGCCCGGGCCACCCGGCGCGGCAGCCACGCTCACGCGGCCTCGGCCGCTTCCCCGCCCGCCGCCGCGCGCTGCTGCTGCAGCGCCCACATCTGCGCATACAGCCCGTCCGCGCGCACGAGTTCGTCGTGCGTGCCGCGCTCGACGATCCGCCCGTGGTCCATCACGAGAATCTGCTGCGCGTGCACGACCGTCGACAGCCGGTGCGCGATCACGAGCGTCGTGCGATGCCGCGCGATCTGGTCGAGCTCGTGCTGGATCGCGCGCTCCGAGCGCGAATCGAGCGCCGACGTCGCCTCGTCGAACAGCAGCACCGGCGGATCCTTCAGCAGCGTGCGCGCGATCGCGACGCGCTGCTTCTCGCCGCCCGACAGTTTCAGCCCGCGCTCGCCGACCGGCGTGTCATAGCCCTTCGGCAAGGTCTCGATGAAGTCGTGGATGTGCGCGGCGCGCGCGGCCGCGATCACTTCGTCGCGGCTCGCGGTCGGCCGGCCGTACGCGATGTTGTAGTAGATCGAGTCGTTGAACAGCACGGTGTCCTGCGGCACGATCCCGATCGACGCGCGCAGCGAGTCCTGCGTGACGTCGCGAATGTCCTGGCCGTCGATCCGGATCGCGCCGCCCGCCTGCCGGTCGAGATCGTAGAAGCGGAACAGCAGCCGCGACAGCGTCGACTTGCCGGACCCGCTGTGGCCGACCACCGCGGTCGTCGTGCCCGCGTCGATCGTAAACGTCACGTCGTGCAGGATCTGCCGCGACGCTTCGTACGAGAAGTTCACGTGCTCGAAGCGCACCTGCGCGCCGGCCACCGCAAGCGGCCTCGCGTCGGGCGCATCCGCGACTTCCTTCGCGGCCGACAGCAACCCGAACATCCGGTCCATGTCGGTGAGGCTCTGCTTCAGCTCGCGATACACGACGCCGAGAAAATTCAGCGGAATGTAGAGCTGCAGCATGAACGTGTTGATCAGCACGAGATCGCCGAGCGTCAGCTTGCCGGCCAGCACGCCCTGCGTCGCGCGCCACAGGATGAACACGAGCCCGGTGCCGATGATCGCCTGCTGGCCGAAGTTCAGCACCGACAACGAGTTCTGCGAACGGATCGCGGCCTTGCGGTAACGCTTCAGGTTCTCGTCGTAGCGCTGCGCCTCCCACTCCTCGTTGCCGAAGTACTTCACCGTCTCGTAGTTGATCAGCGAATCGATCGCCCGCGAGTTCGCGCGCGAATCGAGCTCGTTCATCGTGCGGCGAAAGTGCGTGCGCCAGTTGGTGACCTTCACGGTGAACACGATGTACGTGACCAGCGCCGCGAACGTCACGTACGCGTAATACGCCTCGTACTTGACCACGAAGAAGCCGAGCACGAGCCCGACCTCGACGAGCGTCGGCAGGATGCTGTACAGCGAATAGGAAATCAGTTGCTGGATGCCGCGCGTGCCGCGCTCGATGTCGCGCGACATGCCGCCCGTCTGGCGTTCGAGATGGAAGCGCAGCGACAGCCCGTGCAGATGCCGGAACACCCGCAGCGCGAGCTGGCGCACCGCGCTCTCGGTGACCTTCGAGAACAGGATCTCGCGCAGCTCGGTGAACAGCGACGTCGACAGCCGCACGAGCGCATAGGCGATGACCAGCAAACCGACGCCGCCGGCGAGCACGATGCCGGCCGACTGCTCCGCGCGGCCGAGCGCGGTGAGCTGCTGCACGGCGGACAGGTGATCGACGATGCGCTTCATCACGACCGGCACGCCGAGGTTCGCGACCTTCGCGCCGATCAGGCAGCCGAGCGCGAGCGCGACGCGCCATTTGTAGGTAGCGAGGTACGGCAGCAGCGACCGGATGGTCTGCCAGTCGTTGCGGGGCCCGGTCGGAGCCGGCGCGGGCTCGCCGGAAGCGGAATATCGGCGCATGGGGATCAGGATCGGCGGCGGTGCCGCACGCGTGCCGCGGCGGCCGACTCGCCCGCTTTCTCGTACAATTTGCGAACGTTGTATTGTCGCAGAAGCCGCTACGCGCCGCTGCCGGCGCCCTCGCCGGCCGGCCTGCGCGCGGCGGCGCATTTATTACAGGATGAAAGCCTCCGCCATGACCGATTCGACCCTCGAACTCCCGCAAAAGCAGCCCGCGCTGCGCGTCGTCCCGCAACCGCACGACGCGAACGTCCACGGCGACGTGTTCGGCGGCTGGATCATGTCGCAGGTCGACATCGCCGGCTCGATCCCCGCGAGCCAGCGCGCGAACGGCCGCGTCGCGACGGTCGCGGTCAATTCGTTCGTATTCAAGCAGCCGGTGTTCGTCGGCGACCTGCTGAGCTTCTACGCGACCATCATGCGCACCGGCAACACGTCGATCACGGTCGACGTCGAGGTGTACGCGCAGCGCATGCGCCTGATGGGCGAAATCGTGAAGGTCACCGAAGCGACGCTCACCTACGTCGCGACCGGCCCCGACCGCAAGCCGCGTCAGCTGCCGCCGCTGTAACGACGCATGCGCGCCGCGCGGCGGCGCCGCATCCGGCCCGTCAGTGCGTGGCCGTCAGCCCGAACTCCCGCATCGCGGGCACGAAGTCGTGATTGAGCTTCGGCTTGCGCGACAGCTTCACCAGCACGTAGCGCTGGAACGGCGCGAGCCGCTGCCACTGCGCGAGCGCGGGTGCCGGCAGCCCGGCCAGCGCGCTCTGCTGCACGAGCGCGTCCGGCACCGAGTCGGTCGCGCGCCAGCTCGGCTGCTCGTCCGGCTGAAACCACGACGGTTCGAGGTCGGCATGCGTGCGCAGCATTTCGAACAGCGCGTGATCGAAATTGGGCTCGATCGCGGTGTCGTCGTCGGCCGGAAAGCGCGCGAGCAGCTTGCGGTCCTCGAGCGGCAGCAGTTGCCACTGCTCCAGCGAAATCCGCAGACCGAAACGGTCGAGATTGAAACGCACGATCATCGGGATGTACGTGAGGTTTTCCGACGAATCGTGTTCGAAATTGAATAGCAGCGGAGCGTCGCTGAGTCCCATGGTCGTTACCTGAGTGGCGGATGCCGGCGCGGCCGGCCTGCCTGAGGTATTTTAGAACCTCTGCGCGCGAGCGGCGGACCCGATCGCCGCCGCCCCTGCCTCGAATCAACGGGAGTGCTCGTGAATCCGACCGAAACAGAAGAGCCGCGCGGCGCGATCGAGCTGTCCGTGCGCCGCACGCGCGGCGGAGCCGTCGAAACCGCGCACGACTACGTCGGCCAGGAATGGCCGGTCGCGCTGGTCTTCAACGGCATCTCGCACGCGGTGATGATGTGCACGCCGCGCGACCTCGAGGCGTTCGCGGTCGGCTTCGCGATCTCGGAAGGGATCGTCGAGCGCGGCAGCGACATCAAGGACATCGACGTGATCCTGCACGCCGACGCGCCGCTGCCGCACGCGGAGGTGCATCTGGAAGTCGTCCAGCAGGCGTTCGCCGCGCTGAAGGACCGGCGCCGCGCGCTCGCGGGGCGTACCGGCTGCGGCGTGTGCGGCATCGAAAGCATCGACCTGCTCGACCTCGCGCCCGAACGCGTACCCGACACCGGTTTTCTCACGCGCCTCGCGCCCGACGCGCTCGCGCGCGCGGCCCACGGGCTGCCGGCGCACCAGGCGCTCACGCAGCTCACCGGCGGCCTGCATGCGGCCGCGTGGTGCGACGCAACAGGCGCGATCCGAATGGCGTTCGAGGACGTCGGCCGCCACAACGCGCTCGACAAGCTGATCGGCGCGCTCGTGCTGGCGCGCGCCGACGCGACCGACGGCTTCGTGTTCCTGTCGAGCCGCGCGAGCTACGAGCTCGTGCGCAAGTCGGCGCGGGTCGGCATTCCGATGGTCGCGACGATCTCCGCGCCGTCGTCGCTCGCGATCGAGATCGCAAAGGCGGCCGGCCTGCGGCTCGTCAGCTTCTGCCGCGAAACCGGCCACGTCGATTACGGCACCGCCTGAGCGGTCGCAGCGGGCGCGTTGCCCGCGGCTTCGGGAACCGCCCCCTGCCGCGCGCCCGCCGCGGCCGGCGCGCGCACCTCGGGCGCCGCCTCGCTCGTCACGTTTCCGCGATAGTCGGTCCAGAGCTTGCGGTCGGTGTCATAGAGCTTGCAGCGGCGGGCCGTGTCGAAGTACCAGCGCCAGCCGAAGCGCTGCACGACGATCCGCCCGGGCAGCATGTCCTCCAGCTTCGCCTGCGCCGGCTTGAGCCGGTACAGCGGCACGCTCATGTCGACGTGATGCGCCGTGTGCTCCATGATGTGGTGCAGCAGGCCGCCGATACCGAACGGAAACGTCAGGTGCAGCGTGGTCGACACGAACGGTGCAGCATTGGACCATTCGGCGCGGTTCGCGTGCCATGCGATGCGCGGGTCGGTATGGTGGACATACACGACGAAGCCGATCATCGAGCACCAGAACAGGAACGGCACGAGCACGCCGGTCGCGAGCAGCAGCGCGACGGATTGCTGCGTCTCGATCGCCACCCCGACGACGGCGGCGATCCACACGGCCGCGAAGCCCGTCACCAGCAGGCAGTCGCGCCGGAATACCGGCCGCGACGCACCGATATAGCCCCGGGTCGGGAAATACATCCGCAGCCACCAGATCTCGACGAGATAGTAGAGGCCCGGCGCCCATCCGCTCCGGTAGATGCGATCCAGCCACCGCCGCGCCGGCGACAGCGCGGCGAATTCCGCCGGCGTATGCGGCGCCCACACGAAATCGAAGCCCTTCAGGTTCGTATAGCCGTGATGCACGACGTTGTGCCCGACTTCCCACAGGCTGTAAGGCGTCAGCGACGGCAGGAAGGCGATGCGGCCGAGCCAGCGGTTCAGCCGGCGGTCGGGCGTCAGGCTCTGATGGCACGCATCGTGCCCGATGATGAACAGTCGCCCGGTGATGAACCCGGCGGCCATCCCGCAGGCGATCTTGCCGACCGTCGACGGAATCAGCAGCGCGCCGGCGAACGCCGCGAACAGCAACAGGTAGTCGAGCACGAGCAGCAGGATCGGGCGCACGATCTCGCGCGTGGCGAACGGCACGAGCCATGCGCGGATGACCTTGCGGTGCGGGATCGGCTCGTCGGCGCGAACCGGTGTCTGGGAATCGTTGTTGACCATGATGCAGAAAGGCATGCGATTCGCACGCCCGAAAGAAAAGGAGCCGTGCGGCACGCACGGCGCAGCGGGACGGGACGAACCGCGCCCCGGGCCGGTTATCGCGACATCATGTTCATGCTGACGTTGTGCATCACCCACAGCGTCCCGACGATCAGGATCAGCGCGGTCAGCACCGTATAGCTGAACGCCATCACGTTCCAGCGCTGGCTGGACGACGCGTTCATGTGCAGGAAGCAGACGAGATGCACGACGATCTGCACGAATGCGAGCCCCGCGAGCGCGATGATCGCCGCCTTCGGCGCCAGCATGCCGCCCATCACGAGGCCGAACGACGCGGCCGTCAGCAGCACCGACAGCACGAAACCGACGAGGTAGCCGCCGGCCGTGCCGTGCGCGTCATCGTGGTGGATGAGTTCCGAATGGGCCATTTAGATCACGCTCGCGAGATAGACGAAGGAGAACACGCAGATCCAGACGATGTCGAGGAAGTGCCAGAAGAGGCTCAGGCAGGTGAGGCGCCGGACGTCGCGCTCCGTCATGCCGGGGCCGCGGGCGATCTGCACGACGAGCACGACCATCCACAACAGGCCGACCGCCACGTGCAGCCCGTGCGTGCCGACGAGCGCGAAGAACGCCGACAGGAATGCGCTGCGCTGCGGGCCCGCACCCTGGGCGATCAGGTGCGAGAACTCGCGCAGTTCCATCGCGAGGAACGCGGCGCCCAGCACGAACGTCACCGCGAGCCACACGAACACCGCGCCGCGCCGGCGGCGCTGCGCGCCGAGCATCGCGAACCCGTACGTGATGCTCGACAGCAGCAGCGCCGCCGTCTCGAGCGCGACACCCGGAATGTCGAACAGGTCCTTCGCGGTCGGACCGCCGGCGAACTGGTTGCCGAGCACCGCGAACGTCGCGAACAGCGACGCGAAGATCACGCAGTCGGTCATCAGGTACAGCCAGAAGCCGAACACCGAATGCGACGGCGGATGGTGGTGCGCGGCCGGATGACGGGCGGCGCCCGCGAGAGATTGATACGACATCAGTTCGTCTCCAGTTCGACTTCCGGCGCCGGCGTGCCGATCCGCACGCCCGCGCGTTGTTCCTCGATCTTGCGGACGGTATCCGCCGGAATGTAATAGCCGTCGTTGTCCTGTGCGCTGTACAGCACCACCGTCGCGACGATGCCGACGAGCGCGGCGATCGCGAGCCACCAGATGTGCCAGACGAGCGCGAAGCCGAGCAGCAGGCTGAAGATGCCGACGAAGAAGCCCGCGCTCGTGTTCGACGGCATGTGGATGTCTTCGTACCTGACGTTCTTGCCGAGGCCGAGCCCGAGGCCCTTCGCCTTGCGATACGCGAGTTCGTCGAGTTCGTGCACGTTCGGGAGCACCGCGAAGTTGTAGACGGCAGGCGGCGACGACGTCGCCCATTCGAGCGTGCGGCCGTTCCACGGGTCGCCCGTCGCGTCGCGATACTGCGGCTGGTTGCGATTGCGCCAGCCGACCCACACCGATGCGACCTGGCACAGTACGCCGATCGCGATCAGCGCGACGCCGAACGCGGCGGCGACCAGCCACGGATGCCATGCCGGGTTGTCGTAGTGGTTCAGGCGGCGCGTCATGCCCATGAAGCCGAGCACGTACAGCGGCACGAACGACGCGTAGAAGCCGAGGAACCAGCACCAGAACGCGCGCTTGCCGAACTTCTCGTCGAGCCGGAAGCCGAACACCTTCGGGAACCAGTAGTGAACGCCCGCGAAGTAGCCGAACACGACGCCGCCGATGATCGCGTTGTGGAAGTGCGCGATCAGGAACAGGCTGTTGTGCAGCACGAAATCCGCGCCCGGAATCGCCATCATCACGCCGGTCATCCCGCCGAGCGTGAACGTGACCATGAAACCGATCGTCCACAGCACCGGCGCCGTGAATTCGATGCGGCCGCGATACATCGTGAACAGCCAGTTGAAGATCTTCACGCCGGTCGGGATCGCGATGACCATCGTCATGATCCCGAAAAATGCGTTGACGTCGGCCCCCGAGCCCATCGTGAAGAAGTGATGCAGCCACACGAGGAACGCGAGCACCATGATCACGCACGATGCATAGACCATCGTCCGGTAGCCGAACAGCGGCTTCTTCGCGAACGTCGCGATGACTTCCGAATAGATGCCGAACGCGGGCAGCACGAGGATGTACACCTCCGGATGCCCCCACGCCCAGATCAGGTTCAGGTACAGCATCGCGTTGCCGCCGGCTTCGTTGGTGAAGAAATGCATGTCGAGGTAGCGATCGAGGCCGAGCAGCGCGAGCGCGACGGTCAGGATCGGGAACGTCGCCATGATCAGCACGTTCGAGCAGAGCGCGGTCCACGTGAACACCGGCATCTTCATCAGCGTCATGCCCGGCGCGCGCATCTTGATGATCGTCACGAAGAAGTTGATCGACGTGATCAGCGTCCCGACGCCCGAGATCTGCAGCGCCCACAGGTAGTAGTCGACCCCGACGCCCGGGCTGAACTGCAGCTCCGACAGCGGCGGATACGCGAGCCAGCCCGTCTGCGCGAATTCGCCGATCACGAGCGAAACGTTCATCAGGATCGCGGCGACCGCCGTCATCCAGAAGGAGAGCGAGTTCAGGAACGGGAACGCGACGTCGCGCGCGCCGATCTGCAGCGGCACGATCAGGTTGAAGAACGCGACCAGCAGCGCCATCGCCATGAAGAAGATCATGATCACGCCGTGCGCGGTGAAGACCTGGTCGTAGTGATGCGGCGGCAGGTAGCCGGGACCGTTGTACGCGAGCGCGAGCTGCAGGCGCATCATCACGGCGTCCGCGAAGCCGCGCAGCAGCATCAGCACCGCGACGACCAGGTACATCACGCCGATCTTCTTGTGATCGACGGACGTCAGCCATTCGCTCCACAGCCATTTCCACCGGCCCGCGACCGTCAGCGCGGCGACGATGCCCAGCACGACGAGCCCCATGAAGGCGCTCGCCCCCATGATGATGGGCTGATCGAACGGGATCGCCGAAAGAGTCAGTTTTCCGAACATGCGTTACCCCTTCGTCGTGCAGGCGGCGTCCTTCGGGTCGAGGACGTGGCCGTTGTTGTATTTCGCGATGATGTTGTGGAACAGCTTCGGGTCGACCGACGAGAAATAGCGCACGGGCGCCTTCTCGCCCGGCTGCGCGACCGTGCCGTACGCGGTCATGTCGAGCCGGTCGGACGACGCCTTCACCTTCCGCACCCACGCGTCGAACTGCTCGCGCGGCTCGGCGAGCGTGCGGAACTTCATGTCGGAGAAGCCGCGGCCGCTGTAGTTGGCGGACACGCCTGCGTAGTCGCCCGCCTCGTCGGCGATCAGGTGCAGGCGCGTCTGCATGCCGGCCATCGCATAGACCTGGCTGCCAAGCTGCGGGATGAAGAACGAGTTCATCACCGAGTCGGACGTGATGCGGAAATTCACCGGCGTGCCGACCGGAATCGCGAGCTGGTTCACCGACGCGATGCCGAGTTCCGGATAGATGAACAGCCACTTCCAGTCGAGCGCGACGACCTCGACATTGATCGGCTTGACCGACGATTCGATCGGCTTGTACGGGTCGAGCTCCTGCGTCGTCCGCCACGTGAGCACGCCGAGGAACAGGATGATCAGCGTCGGCACCGTCCAGATCACGACCTCGATCGCGGTCGAATGCGACCAGTTCGGCGCGTAGGCGGCGTTGCGGTTCGATGCGCGGTAGCGCCATGCGAACCACAGCGTGAGCAGGATCACCGGAATGACGACGATCAGCATCGCCCACGTCGCTGTCGCGATCAGCGATTTTTCCGCGACGCCCACCGCGCCCTTCGGATCGAGCACGTGAAGGTCGCTGCATCCGGCGAGTCCAGCCAGCAGCCCGATGACGGGTGCCGCACGCGCCCCGCCGGTGATTCGTCCGATCATTGTTCGTTCGCCTGATTGTCGTTGAGAAGAACCGCTGGCCGCACGCCGCCATCGCGCGACGCATCCGGCCGCGGCGACCTGTGCGCGAACTGTACGGAAAATTGCCGCAGTGCAACTTGACGGGGGACAAGGTTTGCCGAGGTGAGTCGGAACTGCCCGGAGGGGTGGGCGCTGGGGCTAGGCTAGGCTAGGCTAGGCTAGGCTAGGCTGGGCTGGGCTGGGCTGGGCTGAGGCTGAGGCTGAGGCTGAGGCTGAGGCTGAGGCTGGGGCTGAGGGCTGGCGATGGCCTGCGGCAAAACGGTCACCGGGCCTTCCCTCAAGCGTCGCGGATAGCAGGCACTAACGGGACGGAAAGCATGACGGCGCTGCGCCGCAACATGAGGGGCGCCGGCGCGAATTGCGAGGCTGTCTCGGCGGCGGAACTGCAGCGGATGCGGGGAACGAGGAACACCACGCGAACGCATGGCGATTCAGAATCGAGCCGACCCGCCGATTGATGCGTCGGCCACGAGGACCAAACGCACGCCACGCGACGAGCGACGAGCGGCGCACAGACGCAAGCGTTGTCGCGCCAGACGGCCAAGGCGTCCGGCGCGACGGAGCGTCTGCGCCCCGTATCAGTCGAACTGACGGAAATCCGGCTTGCGCTTCTCGAAGAACGCCGTCATCGCCTCGCGCGCTTCCGGCGCACGCAGCATCGCGGAGAAATGGCCGGCTTCCTCGCTCATCCGCGCGGCCACGGCCACCCCGCCCGTCTCCTTCAGCAGCGCCTTCGTCACGCGCAGCGACGACGCCGGCAGTGCCGCGAGCTTCGCGGCCTGCTTCGCCGCGAATGCGTCGAGTTCGGCGGCCGGCAGCACGCGATTGACGATGCCGATGCGATGCGCTTCCAGCGCGTCGAACGCTTCTCCGAGCAGCAGCTTTTCAGCGGCGACCTGATGGCCGGCCAGCCGCGGCAGCAGCACGCTCGATGCGGCTTCCGGGCACAGCCCGAGCTGCGCGAACGGCAGCGAGAACGTCGCGGTGTCGGCCGCGTAGACGAGATCGCAGTGCAGCAGCATCGTCACGCCGACGCCGACCGCGACGCCCGGCACCGCGGCCACGATCGGCTTGGTCGCGCCGCTGATCCGCGCGAGGAACTGGAATACCGAAGCGTTCTCGTCCTTCGGCGGCGTCTTCAGGAAATCCTCGAGATCGTTCCCCGCGCTGAAGTTGCCGTCGCTGCCGCGCAGCAGGATCACGCGGATCGCCTTGTCTTCCTGCGCGTCGGCGAGCGCATCGGCCATCGTCTGGTACATCGCCGCCGTCAGCGCGTTCTTCTTCGCCGGGCGCGCGATCGTGATCGTCAGCACGCCGTCGGCGCGTTCCACTTGAATTTCGGCCACAACCGTCTCCTTTGACTTTCCTCTTCCGGAATGAAAAACGGTGCGCAAGCTCGTGGCTCGCGCACCGTGATCGCTACTGTCCCGCTCCGCTTACAGGCGTTCGATGATGCCCGCCGCACCCATGCCGGTGCCGACGCACATCGTGACCATCCCGTACTTCAGGTTGCGGCGGCGCAGGCCGTGCACGACGGTCGCCGCGCGGATCGCGCCGGTCGCGCCGAGCGGATGGCCGAGCGCGATCGCGCCGCCAACCGGGTTGACCTTCGACGGGTCGAGGCCGAGA
Source organism: Burkholderia sp. Bp8986 (assembly GCF_003854225.1). Classification (NCBI taxonomy): domain Bacteria; kingdom Pseudomonadati; phylum Pseudomonadota; class Betaproteobacteria; order Burkholderiales; family Burkholderiaceae; genus Burkholderia; species Burkholderia sp. Bp8986. Next base: position 349,612 of record NZ_QTQM01000002.1, read on the forward strand.
TCGCGGATCACCGCCAGCGACTGCGCGGCGAATGCCTCGTTCAGCTCGATCCAGTCGAGATCGTCCTGCTTCAAGCCGGCAGCCTTCAGCGCGGCCGGAATCGCTTCCTTCGGCCCGATGCCCATGATTTCCGGCGGCACGCCGCGCACCGCGAAGCTCACGAAGCGCGCGAGCGGCGTCAGGTTGAATTCCTTGAGCACCTTCTCCGACACGACGAGCAGCGCGCCCGCGCCGTCCGACGTCTGCGAGCTGTTGCCGGCCGTGACCGAGCCCTTGTTCGCGAACACCGTGCGCAGCTTCGCGAGGCCTTCGAGCGTCGTATCCGCGCGCGGACCTTCGTCCAGCTTGATCTCGCGCATCTTCACGTCGATTTCACCGGTCGCGAGGTTCGGGAAACGCTCGGTGATCGTGTACGCGGCGATTTCGTCGCCGAACTCGCCGGCCTGCTGCGCGGCGAGCGCCTTGCGGTGCGATTCGACCGAGAATGCGTCCTGGTCTTCGCGGCTCACCTTCCACTGCTCGGCGACGCGCTCGGCGGTCAGGCCCATCCCGTACGCAATGCCGAAATCCTCGCTGCGATCGAAGATATGCGGCGACATCGACGGCTTGTTGCCCATCATCGGCACCATGCTCATCGATTCGCAGCCGCCCGCGAAGATCGCGTCCGATTCGCCGACGCGGATGCGGTCCGCCGCCATCGCCAGCGCCGTGATGCCCGACGCGCAGAAGCGGTTGACCGTCACGCCGCCGACCGTCTGCGGCAGGCCGGCGAGCAGCGCGCCCATGCGGGCGACGTTCAGGCCCTGCTCGGCTTCCGGGATCGCACAGCCGATGATCGCGTCCTCGATCACTTTCGTGTCGAGGCCGGGCACCTGCGCGACTGCCGACTTGATCGCATGAACCAGCAGCTCGTCGGGGCGCGTGTTCTTGAAGACACCGCGCGGGGCCTTGCCGATCGGGGTGCGGCTGGCGGCGACGATGTATGCGTCTTGCAGTTGTTTGCTCATTTCAGACTCCTTGTCGTCTGCTCGCTCAGTTACGCACCGGCTTGCCGGTCTGCAACATGCCCATGATCCGTTCCTGCGTCTTCTGCGTGCCGAGCAGCTCGACGAACGCGCGGCGCTCGAGCGCGAGCAGCCACTCTTCGTCGACGAGGCTGCCGGCTTCGACGTCGCCGCCGCACACGGCTTCGGCGATGCGGCTCGCGATCAGGTAGTCGTGGTCGCTGATGAAGCGGCCGTCACGCATGTTGACGAGCGATGCCTTGATCGTCGCGATCGCCGAGCGGCCTGCGACCGGCACGTCCTTCGCGCGCAGCGGCGCGCGGTAGCCGACGGCGGCCAGCGCACGCGCTTCCTTCTTCGCGGCGTCGAGCAGTTCGAACACGTTGAAGACGATCGTGTCGGACGGCTTCAGGTAGCCCATCGCACGCGCATCGTGCGCCGACGACGACACCTTCGCCATCGCCGCGTTCTCGAACGACTTCGTGACGAACTTCAGGATGTCGGTGGTCGCGTTCGCGGCCGTTGCGGCGTCCGCTGCGCGCAGTGCCGCTTCCTTCAGGCCGCCGCCTGCCGGCACGAGGCCGACGCCCACTTCGACGAGACCGATGTAGCTCTCGACGTGCACGACGCGCTTCGCGCTGTGCAGCATCAGCTCGCACCCGCCGCCGAGCGCGATGCCCGACACGGCCGCGACGACCGGCACGTTAGCGTACTTCACGCGCAGCATGCCTTCCTGGAACTTCTTCACGAACGGCTCGATGCCCTTCGCGCCGCCCATCATGAACGCGGGCATCGCCTCCTCGAGGTTCGCGCCGGCCGAGAACGGGCCGCCCGGCGTGCCGAGCTTCAGCGACGTCGGCTGCCAGATCACCACGCCCTTGTAATCCTTCTCCGCGAGTTCGATCGCCTGCACGAGGCCGTCGATCACGCTCGGTCCGATCGTGTTCATCTTCGACTTGAACGACACGATCACGACGTCGTCCTCGCCTGCGCGATCATCGACCCATGCGCGCACCGCGTCGGTTTCGAACAGCGTCTTGCCGTACGTCTTCGGATCGGCGCCGGCTTCGCCGACGAGCGGCGCGCGGAACACCTGCTTGCCGTAGACGGCCAGGTCCGAGCGCGGCACGAAGCGCTTCGACGCCGGCGCCCACGAGCCTTCGGCCGTGTGCACGCCGCCCTTCTCCGCAACCGCGCCTTCGAGCACCCACGACGGCAGCGGCACGTTCGCGAGCGCCTTGCCGGCCGCGATGTCTTCCTGCACCCATTCGGCGACCTGCTTCCAGCCGGCGGCCTGCCAGCCTTCGAAGGGGCCTTCGTTCCAGCCGAAGCCCCAGCGGATCGCGAGGTCGACGTCGCGCGCGTTGTCGGCAATCGACTCGAGATGCACGCCGATGTAGTGGAACACGTCGCGGAAGATCGACCACAGGAACTGCGCATGCGGATGGTCCGTCTCGCGCAGCAGCTTCAGGCGTTCCGCCGGCGGGCGCTTCAGGATGCGGCCGACGGTTTCGTCCGCCTTCGCGCCCGAATCCACGTAGGTGCCCGTCTTCGCGTCGAGCACCTTGATCGCCTTGCCTTCCTTCTTGTAGAAACCGCCGCCCGTCTTCTGGCCGAGCGCGCCCTGCTTCACCAGTTCGGCGAGCACGGCGGGCGTCTGGTAGACCGGGAAGAACGGATCGTCGGCAAGGTTGTCCTGCATCGTCTTGATCACGTGCGCCATCGTGTCGAGGCCGACCACGTCCGCGGTGCGGAACGTCGCCGACTTCGCGCGGCCGAGGCGGCTGCCCGTCAGGTCGTCGACCTCGTCGAAACGCAGGCCGAACTTCGCGGCCTCGGTGATCACCGCGAGGATCGAGAAGATGCCGACGCGGTTCGCGATGAAGTTCGGCGTGTCCTTCGCGCGCACGACGCCCTTGCCGACGATGCTCGTCAGGAAGGTTTCGAGCTGGTCGAGGATCTCCGGACGCGTGTGCGCGGTCGGGATCAGCTCGACGAGGTGCATGTAGCGCGGCGGGTTGAAGAAGTGCACGCCGCAGAAGCGCGACTTCAGCTCGTCCGAGAATCCTTCGGACAGCTTGGTGATCGACAGGCCAGACGTGTTGGTCGCGAAGATCGCGTGCGAAGCGATGTGCGGCGCGACCTTCTTGTACAGGTCGTGCTTCCAGTCCATCCGCTCGGCGATCGCTTCGATCACGACGTCGCACTCGGCGAGCTTCGCGATGTCGTCCTCGTAGTTCGCGGCTTCGAGGTATTTCGCGTCGTCCTTCACGCCGAACGGCGCGGGCGACAGCTTCTTCAGGTTTTCGATCGCCTTCAGCGCGATCGCGTTTTTCGGGCCTTCCTTGGCCGGCAGGTCGAACAGCAGCACCGGCACGCGCGCGTTGACGAGGTGCGCGGCGATCTGCGCGCCCATCACGCCGGCGCCCAGCACGGCGACCTTGCGAATCAGGAAATTGCTCACGGGATGTCTCCGGATAGTGTCGTGCAGCGCGGGTTGTGAGGGCTGCACGGCGAAGTGAGTACCAGGAACCGTTGGGTTCGGGCGGCGCGCGGCGCGCACCGCCCGGACTCGCGTCAGAACAGCGATTCGTCGACTTCCATCAGCGTCTTCGAACCGGCGCGCGCGGCGCGGATCGTCGCGGCCGTTTCGGGCAGCAGACGCGCGAAATAGAAGCGGGCCGTCGCGAGCTTCGACTTGTAGAACGGGTCGCCCGACGCTTCCTTGTCGAGCGCAAGACGCGCCATGCGCGCCCAGAAGTACGAGAACACCAGGTGGCCGACGGTGCGCAGGTACGGCACGGCGGCGGCGCCGACTTCGTCCGGGTTCTGCATCGCCTTCATGCCGATTTCCATCGTCAGCTTCTGCACCTTGTCGCCGATGTCGGCGAGCGGGTTGATGAACTCGGCCATCTCCGGCTTCACGCCTTCGGCTTCCGCGAATTCGGTGACGAGCTTGCCGAACTTCTTCAGCTTCGCGCCCATGTCGCCGAGCACCTTGCGGCCCAGCAGGTCGAGCGACTGGATCGAGTTCGTGCCTTCGTAGATCATGTTGATCCGCGCGTCGCGCACGTACTGCTCCATGCCCCACTCGGAGATGAAGCCGTGGCCGCCGTAGATCTGCATCGCGTGGTTGGTCGACTCGAACGCGTTGTCGGTCAGGAACGCCTTGATGATCGGCGTGAGCAGCGCGACGAGGTCGGCCGCTTCCTTGCGCACCGCTTCGTCACCGTGCGACAGCTCCTTGTCGATCTGCAGCGCGGACCAGTAAGTGAACGCGCGCGCGCCTTCCGCGTAGGCCTTCTGCGTGAGCAGCATGCGGCGCACGTCCGGGTGCACGATGATCGGATCGGCCGGCTTGTCCGGTGCCTTCGGGCCCGTCAGCGAGCGCATCTGCAGGCGTTCCTTCGCGTACGTCAGCGAGTTCTGGTACGCGACTTCCGTGAGGCCCAGGCCCTGCATGCCGACGCCCAGACGCGCGGCGTTCATCATCACGAACATCGCGTTCAAGCCCTTGTTCGGCTCGCCGACCATCCAGCCCTTCGCGTTGTCGAGGTTCATCACGCACGTCGAGTTGCCGTGGATGCCCATCTTGTGTTCGATCGAGCCGCACTTGATGCCGTTGCGCTCGCCCGGCTCGCCCGCGGCGTCCGGAATGAACTTCGGCACGATGAACAGCGAGATCCCCTTCGTACCTTGCGGCGCGTCCGGCAGGCGCGCGAGCACGAGGTGGACGATGTTCTTCGACATGTCGTGCTCGCCGCTCGAGATGAAGATCTTCGTGCCGCTGATCGAGTACGAGCCGTCGCCGTTCGGTTCGGCCTTGGTGCGCAGGATGCCGAGGTCGGTGCCGCAGTGCGGCTCGGTCAGGCACATCGTGCCCGTCCATTCGCCCGACACGAGCTTCGGCAGATACTGTTTCTGGAGTTCCGGCGCGCCGTGCGCGTGCAGGCATTCGTACGCGCCGTGCGACAGGCCCGGATACATCGTCCATGCCTGGTTCGCCGAGTTCAGCATTTCGTAGAGCGCGTTGTTCACGAACGCGGGCAGGCCCTGGCCGCCGTAGTCCGGATCGCAGCCGAGCGCCGGCCAGCCGGCCTCGACGTACTGCCGATACGCTTCCTTGAAGCCGGTCGGGGTCTTCACGACGCCGTCGCCTTCATACGTGCAGCCTTCGCGGTCGCCGACCTGGTTCAGCGGGAACAGTACCTCGGAGCAGAACTTGCCCGCCTCCTCGAGGACCTGGTTGATCGTGTCGGCGTCGAGGTCCGCATGCCGCGGCATTTGCTTGACCTCGGCCTCGACATTCAGAAGCTCGTGCAACACGAATTGCATGTCGCGCAGCGGCGCGGCGTACTGTCCCATGACTCTCTCCAAAGGTGGGCAAACGGCTCGAGCTCCTGGCGGGCGGATCACGCGCCGCTAACGGCTCTCGCTCTGATACGAAACGATCGTCTTTTCCAGCGCGGCCCACGTGAGGCGCACGGCATCCGGCGAATGCAGGAATCGTGCGTCGTGATGCAGGCCGAGCGTGAAGCTGTACAGCTCGAAGAGCATCAGGTCCGGATCGGTATCCGCACGCAGATGGCCTTCTTCCTTCGCCTGCGAAATGGCACGCAGCATCGCGGCACGCCAGGCCGTCACGCTCGCGATCAACTGCTCGCGTACCGGGCTGTCAGGCCGGTCGTCGTACTCGACCGCACCGCTGATGTAGATGCATCCGGTCGTCACCTCCTGGATGCGCTTCTCCGTCCAGCGGGCCAGCATCGCCCGAAGGCGCGGCAAGCCTCGCGGCTCGCGCAGACTCGGAAAGAACACCTCGTTCTCGAAACGATGGTGATACTCGCGGACGACCTCGACCTGCAGGTCCTCGCGCGATCCGAAGTGCGCGAACACACCGCTCTTGCTCATCTGCATGCGCTCGGCCAGCAGGCCGATCGTCAGCCCCTCCAGCCCGTCACGGCTGGCGAGGTCCAAAGCAGCTTCGAGTATCGCGGCACGCGTCTGTTCGCCTTTTCGCATAGCTATTTCTGTAACCGTTCGGGGGTTCGAATAAAATCGAACGGCCGTACTATTATTGAGTGCGGCCGCTCGCGAAAACAAGGAAATTATTAGAAACCGGTGTCTAACCGAGCCGCTATTTTGCGCGATTCCGGAGGACCGGAGCGGCTTTTCCGCACGAACGTGCGGACAGATTGATGAAGCGGATGCTGAATCCGTGTCAGTCGTAACCGCCGACCGTCAGCGCCTTCATCACGAGGCGGTACGTGTTGTATGCGAGCCAGTTCAGCATACGCTCGATGCGCGGCCGTGCGGCGTACCGGGCGGCATCGATTTCGCGGCCTTCGGAGAAGGCGGCCGCGATCGCGTCGCGCAGCTGGTTCGTGACCGCATCGTAGCGCACCAGCACGACGTTCGCCTCATTGTTCAGCATCAGGCTCAGCGCGTCCAGGTTCGACGAGCCGACGGTCGCCCAGTTGTCGTCGATCACGGCCACCTTGCCGTGCAGCATCGTCTTGTCGTATTCCGCCACGCGCACGCCCGCGCGCAGCAGCGCGTGATACAGGAACGGCACGGCCGTATCGAGCGCCGCGAATTCCTTGCGGCCGATCAGGATCCGCACGTCGACGCCGCGACGTGCCGCGCCGGTCAGCGCGCGGCGCAGCTTGCGGCCCGGCATGAAGTACGGATTCGCGAGCAGGATCCGCTGGCGCGCCTGGCCAATCGCGGCGAGATACGCCTTCTCGATCGCGCGGCGGTTCACGACGTTGTCGCGCGCGACGAACGCGACGCTCGGCTCGGTCACGACCCGCAGCGCACCGGCCTTGATCCAGCGGTGGCTGCGCATCCAGCGCCGGAACATGTCCGGAAACGCCTCGCCGCCGTGCAGCCCCGCCGCGTACTGCGCGTACGGCTTGTGGCCGAACTGGATCCGGTGCCACTGCAGCTCGAACGCGGCGCGCACGTCCGACACCGCCGGCCCCGCCATCTCGACCGCGAAATCCCAGCGCGGAAACGGCAGCGTTGCGCTGCCCTGCGTGAAGTCGTCGACGATGTTGATGCCACCGCAGAACGCGACCGCATGATCGATCACCGCGAGCTTGCGGTGCGTGCGCGAGAAGCCGAAGCGGCCGAACAGGTAGCGGTTGTAGATGCAATGCTCGACGCCGGCCTCGGCCCACGTGTCGAACAGCGGCAGGCGCGCGGTGCCGATGCCGTCGGTGATCACGCGCACGCGCACGCCGCGCTGCGCCGCGCGGATCAGCGCATCCGACACCGGCCGGCCGGCCGCATCGTCGCAGAAGATGTAGGTTTCGAGCATCACCTGCTCGCGCGCCGCATCGATCCGTTCGATCAGCGCGTGGAAGAATTCGTTGCCGGTCTCGCAGAGCCGTACCGTGTTGCCGGCCGTGAACGCGAGCCGCGACGCGGAGCCGCGCTCCTGCAGGAACATCTGCCGCAATTGCGCGAAGCGCTTGCGGGTTTCCGCATTCATGCGGACGAGCCGTGCGGTGCCCGCGCGAGCGACACGCGCACGGGCAATTGCAGGATCGCCTCGGCATTCGACGGCGAGAAGCAGCGCGCGGCCGCTTCGCGGAACGGCAGCCACGCGTAGTCGACGTGCTCGCGCGGCGACAGCGTCACGTCGACGCGATGCGGCACGCACAGGCCGAACCAGTGCTCGACGTTGCGCGTGACGCCCGGCGCATAGCGATGCAGGTATTGCGGATAGATCGCGTATTCGATCCGGTGGTGCCAGTCGACCAGCGCGGTGGCCGGCACGTCGTGCGACCCGACCGCGATGCCGGTTTCCTCGGCGACTTCGCGTGCGGCCGTGAGCGCGAGCGGCTCGTCGGGCGCGTCCTTCGACCCGGTCACCGATTGCCAGAAATCGGGCTGGTCGGCACGCTTGATCACCAGCACGTCGAGTTCGGGCGTGTAGATCACGACGAGAACGGATTCGGGGATTTTCGGCGGCTTCGTCATCTTGGTTTCATGCGGCACAGGGCCGTGCGTCGGGCCTGTGCCCGAACGTGCGGCAAGTGCTGCGACTGTACCGCAAAAAGCGAAAAAGGCGCACCAGGCGCCTTCTTCGTTGGGCGTCGTGCGCGCGTCGCCGCGCACACGATCGTTGACAAGCGTTACGCCTTCGGCTGTTCCGGCTGACGCAGACGGATGTGCAGTTCGCGCAGCTGACGCTCGTCGACCGGGCTCGGCGCCTGCGTGAGCAGATCCTGCGCACGCTGCGTCTTCGGGAACGCGATCACGTCGCGGATCGAGTCGGCACCGGCCATCATCGTGACGATGCGGTCGAGACCGAACGCGATACCGCCGTGCGGCGGCGCGCCGTACTGCAGCGCGTCGAGCAGGAAGCCGAACTTCAGTTGCGCTTCCTCCGCGCCGATCTTCAGCGCGCGGAACACCTTGCTCTGCACTTCCTCGCGGTGGATACGCACCGAGCCGCCGCCGATTTCCCAGCCGTTCAGCACCATGTCGTAGGCCTTCGCGAGGCAACGGCCCGGGTCGGTCTCGAGGTACTCGAGGTGTTCGTCCTTCGGGCTGGTGAACGGGTGGTGTGCCGCGACGTAGCGCGCGTCTTCGTCGTCGTATTCGAACATCGGGAAGTCGACGACCCACAGCGGCTTCCAGCCGGCCTGGACGAGACCGTTCGCCTTGCCGAATTCCGAATGGCCGATCTTCAGGCGCAGCGCGCCGAGGCTGTCGTTGACGACCTTCGCGCGGTCGGCCGCGAAGAAGATGATGTCGCCGTCTTCAGCGCCGGTGCGCTCGAGGATCGCCGCGATCGAGGCGTCGTGCAGGTTCTTGACGATCGGGCTTTGCAGGCCGTCGCGGCCCTTCGCCTTTTCGTTGACCTTGATCCACGCGAGGCCCTTCGCGCCGTAGATGCGCACGAATTCCGTGTAGCCGTCGATGTCGCCGCGCGACAGCTCGCCGCCCTTCGGCACGCGCAGCGCCGCGACACGGCCGTCCTTCGCGTTGGCCGGCGTGCTGAACACCTTGAAGTCGACGTCCTTCATCGCGTCGGTCAGCTCGGTGAATTCGAGCTGCACGCGCAGGTCCGGCTTGTCCGAGCCGAAGCGCGCCATCGCTTCCGAGTACGGCATCAGCGGGAATTTCGCGTCGAGTTCGACGTCGATCGTCGTCTTGAAGATGTGACGGATCATGTCTTCGAACAGGTCACGGATTTCCTGCTCGCCGAGGAACGACGTTTCGCAGTCGATCTGCGTGAATTCCGGCTGACGATCGGCGCGGAGGTCTTCGTCGCGGAAGCACTTGGTGATCTGGTAGTAACGGTCGAAGTTCGCGACCATCAGCAGCTGCTTGAACAGCTGCGGCGACTGCGGCAGCGCGAAGAACTGGCCCGCGTTCACGCGCGACGGCACGAGGTAGTCGCGCGCGCCTTCCGGCGTGCTCTTCGTCAGCATCGGCGTTTCGATGTCGATGAAGCCCTGCTCGTCGAGGTACTTGCGCGCTTCGATCGCGACACGGTAGCGCAGGCGCAGGTTGTGCTGCATCTGCGGACGGCGCAGGTCGAGCACGCGGTGCGTGAGGCGCGTCGTTTCCGACAGGTTGTCGTCGTCGAGCTGGAACGGCGGCGTGACCGACGCGTTCAGCACGATCAGCTCATGACACAGCACTTCGATCTTGCCGCTCTTCAGGCCGGCGTTGACCGTGCCTTCCGGACGGTTGCGCACGAGACCCTTGATCTGCACGCAGAACTCGTTGCGCACGCCTTCGGCGGTCGCGAACATTTCCGCGCGATCGGGGTCGCACACCACCTGCACGAGGCCTTCACGATCGCGCAGGTCGATGAAGATCACACCGCCGTGATCGCGGCGGCGCTGCACCCAGCCGCACAGCGACACGGTTTGGCCCAGCAGGTGTTCGGTCACGAGACCGCAGTATTCAGTACGCATCGACATGATGTTTGCTTTCGTTCGGTTTGATCAACGGGCGCCGCAACGCGCGGCCCGGGCGATGATTCTTTACTTACAGCGGCGGCTCGACGGGACGGCGGGCGGGCGCCGGAGCCGGCGCCGAAGGCGCCACGACGCCCATCGAGACGATGTACTTGAGCGCGGCATCGACCGACATGTCGAGTTCGATGACTTCGCTCTTCGGCAGCATCAGGAAGAAGCCCGACGTCGGGTTCGGCGTCGTGGGCACGTACACGCTCACGTACTCTTCCGTCAGATGGTTGACCACGTCGCCGCCGGGCGCGCCGGTCAGAAACGCGATCGTATACGAGCCGCGGCGCGGGTATTCGATCAGGAGCGCCTTGCGGAACGCATTGCCGCTGCTCGACAGCAGCGTGTCCGACACCTGCTTGACGCTCGTGTAGATCGGCCCGACGACCGGGATGTGACGCACGACCGCATTCCACCACGTGACGAGCTTCTGGCCGATGAAGTTCTGCGTCGCCAGCCCGACGACGAAGATGAACGCGAGCGTCAGCACCGCGCCGATCCCCGGCAGATGGAAGCCGAGCATCCGCTCCGGCTGCCACGATTCGGGCAGGAGCAGCAGCGTCTGATCCATCGTACCGATGATGAGGCCGAGCACCCACAGCGTGATCGCGAGCGGGACGAGAACCAGCAGGCCGGTCAGAAACACCGTTTTCAGGGTCGTCTTTTTCATCATCTGCCGTCAATGAACCGCGCCGGAAGCGCGGGTTGGTCGCGACCCGGCCGGGCCGCGACGGTCAACTGCCGGCGGCGGGCGCTGCGGCCGGGGCCGGCGCGGCGCTCGTCGTCGTACTTTCGGAACCCGACGCAGCGGGCGCGGCTGCCGCCGGCGCCGCGGCGGCCGGTGCTGCCGTGCCCGTGTCGCCGGACGCCGTCGCCGGCGCGCTGGTGCCGCCCGAGCCACCGCGGAAATCGGTGACATACCAGCCGGAGCCCTTCAGCTGGAAGCCGGCGGCGGTAACCTGCTTGCGAAAAGCATCCTTCCCGCATTCGGGGCACTGCGACAGCGGCGCGTCGCTCATCTTCTGGAGCACGTCCTTCGCGAAACCGCACGCTTCGCATCGATAGGCGTAGATCGGCATGATATTTTTCCCGCAGAAACTGGAAACGGCTTGCAAAACCTTGAATTATATCCGAAACCCCGGCGCACTCCGGCAACGGCCGCGACGCGCGGGCTTCAGCGACGGCGCCATGTGAGCCAGCGCTCGTTTCCGTCGAACACGGCCAGCGAATCGGTCACCGGCAGATCATCGATCAGCTCGAAGTGCGGCGCGAGCAGCGCATCGAGTTCGGCCCGCTCGATGCCGAACGGCGGCCCTTTCGGTTTCTTCGTCACGAAGAAATACCCGGCCAGCAGCGCACCGGCGGGCAGCAGTTCGGCCATCCGCGTCGCGTAACGGGCGCGCAGGCTCGGCGGCAGCGCGCACAGGAACGCGCGCTCGTACACCCACTGCACGTCGAACGGCGGCCGGTACGTGAAGAAATCGGCCTGCTCGACGACGTCCGCGTGCGCGCCGAGCTGCGCCTTCGCAGCCGCCACCGCCTGCGCGGCGAAATCGATCGCGCGCACGGGCCAGCCGGCCTGCGCGAGCCAGCCGGCTTCCTGCGCACTGCCGCAGCCGGGGATCAGCACCGCGCACGGCTCGTGCCGCTGCGCAAACGCGCGAAACCCGTCCGGCACGCCGCCGAATTCCCACGGCGTCACGCCGCGCACGAAACGCTCGTCCCAGAACGCGGCACTGCCGGGGTCGCGCGTCGCGAAATCGGCGGCGCTCGGCGCGGACGGTTGTTTCGGTTCGGACATCGCTCCGGCCCCTTCGGTCACGCGCCGTACGCGAGCGCGAGCAGCACGCGCGCGACGAGCGCCCCGACGCCGACGGCAAGACCGAAGATCAGCAATGCCTGCATCAGCCGGTTGGTTCGTTTCTGCTCGATGAGGATCTGGCGCATCAGGTCCTCGCTCGCCGCGCGCGGCGCATCGTGGCGCGCCGCCATCGCGTGGTGGATCAGCCGCGGCAGTTGCGGCAGCGTCTTGCTCCACTGCGGCGCCTCGACCTTGAAGCGCTCGTACCAGCCGCGCAGGCCGATCTGCTCGGTCATCCAGCGCTCGAGATACGGCTTCGCGGTCTTCCACAGGTCGAGTTCGGGATCGAGCGAACGGCCGAGCCCTTCGACGTTCAGCATCGTCTTCTGCAGCAGCACGAGCTGCGGCTGGATCTCGACGTTGAAGCGGCGCGACGTCGAGAACAGGCGCATCAGCACCTGGCCGAGCGAGATGTCCTTCAGCGCGCGGTCGAAATACGGCTCGCACACCGCGCGGATCGCGCTCTCGAGTTCCTCGACGCGCGTCTCGGGCGGCACCCAGCCCGATTCGAGGTGCAGCGTCGCGACGCGGTGGTAATCGCGCTTGAAGAACGCGAGGAAGTTCTGCGCGAGGTAGTTCTTGTCGAAATCCGACAACGCGCCGACGATCCCGAAATCGAGCGCGATATAGCGGCCGAACGTGTTCGGATCGAGGCTCACCTGGATGTTGCCCGGGTGCATGTCCGCGTGAAAGAAACCATCGCGAAACACCTGCGTGAAGAAGATCTCGACGCCTTCGCGCGCGAGCTTCTTGATGTCGACGCCGGCCGCGCGCAGCGTCTCGACCTGGCTGATCGGCACGCCGGTCATGCGCTCCATCACGAGCACCTGCGACGTCGAGAAATCCCAGAACATCTCGGGCACGAGCAGCAGGTCGAGGCCCGCGAAGTTGCGGCGCAGCTGGCTGCCGTTCGCGGCCTCGCGCATCAGGTCGAGCTCGTCGTGCAGGTACTTGTCGAATTCGGCGACGACTTCGCGCGGCTTCAGGCGCCGGCCGTCGGCCCACATGCGCTCCGTCCACGTCGCGATGTCGCGCATCAGCGCGAGGTCGGAATCGATCACCGGCAGCATGTTCGGGCGCAGCACCTTGACCGCGACGGCCTTGCCCGCGTGCACGCCCTGCTTCAGCTTCGCGAAATGCACCTGCGCGATCGACGCGCTCGCGACCGGCTCGCGCTCGAATTCGTCGAACAGCTCGTCGACCGGCGCGCCGAGCGACTTCTCGATGATCGCGATCGCCACCGCGGAATCGAACGGCGGCACCTGGTCCTGCAGCTTCGCGAGTTCGTTCGCGAAATCGACCGACAGCAGGTCGCGGCGCGTCGACAGCACTTGGCCGAACTTCACGAAGATCGGGCCGAGGCTTTCGAGCGCGTGACGCAGCCGTACGGCGGGCGGATCGGAAAAGCGGCGGCCGATCGTCGTGATCCGCAGCAGCAGCTTCACGCGCCGGTCGTCGATCCGGGACAGCATCACTTCGTCGAGGCCAAAGCGGATGACGGTGTAGACAATCTTGATGAAACGGAAAATGCGCATGCCCTGCGGCCCTCAGTGCGCGCCGCGCGGGCCGGAGCCCGTGCGCGCGCCGATTTTTTGTTCGAGTCGCTCGACCCGCTTTTCGACCCGCGCGAGCGCATCGCGCGCCCGCGCCAGTTCGGCGTCGAAGCCGCCGAGCACCGTGCGTCGGACGACTTGCGGGTTCTCGTCGAGCAAGTACTCGGCGACGGAATCGAGCACGTTGCGGCCGGTGCGGCGCGCGCGCGCGCCGGCGTCGCGCACGACCGTCGCGATCCGGTACGCCGCCGCGTCGCCGACCAGCTTCGCGAGATCTTCCTCAGGTTCCCAGCGCAGGTGCTCGGCCAGCTTCGCGATCTGGGTCGCGAACTCGGCGTCGCCCTCGATCTTCACGTGCTTCATCACGGCCGCCTGGCCGCCCTGCAGGAATGCGGCGACCGTGTCGCCCGCGAGCGCGATCGACACGTCGACGTGCTGCGCATCGTGCGCTTCCACCGCGGACAGGTAGCCATCGGGCTGCACGAGCAGCGTGAGCGTGACGGGCGGCACGTCGAGCCGGGCGGTCTTGCCCGCGTAGGGGATCAGGCGATCGCGCGCCCACGATTCGCGCGCGAGCAGGTGATTGACAGCAGCAGCAAAAGGCTTGGCGGCAAAGGTCATCGGGCTGGGAAAGAAAAAACCCGCGCAGGCCGGGCGCCCACGCGGGTTTCTATTGTAACGTCGGATCGTCGGCAGCCCGCGGCCAACCGCACACCCGGGCGGCAAGCGGTCGCAGTGCGGCGGCCGTCGCCCGGGCAGCCGGCAAGCCGGCCGCCGGTCACGCTCAGTGCGTGTTGATCTGCTGGATACCCGCGAGCAGCCAGCCCTGGCCGCCCGACTTCGACAGGTTCCACACCTCGTCGAACGGCGCCGCCGACGCATTCGCCGATTCGCGGATCAGCCCGTGGAAGCGCACGCTCGCCGACTGCTCGATGCCGCGATCCTCGATCGCGACCAGTTCCGCGTCGAGCTGCACGACATCGGTCTGGTTCGCCTCGTTGCCGCGCGAATCGAGGTCGATCTTGATCTCGGCGAACATTTCCGGCGTCGTGAACTCGCGGATGTCGGCCAGGTTGCCCTGGTCCCACGCCGCCTGCAGGCGCACGAAGTAGACCTTCGCGCTGCGCAGGAACGCTTCGGTGTCGAAGCCGGCCGGCACCTGCAGCGGTGCGGCCGCCATCGCGCCCGCCGCGCCCGCGGCCGCTGCGCCGCCGCCGAACACGCCCTGCGCTTCGTTCGCGTAGCTGCTGCCGCTGCCGGCATAGTTGCTGCCGGTGCTGCCTTGCTGGAACGACGGGCTCTGCGAGTAGCCGCCCGACGACGAGGCCGAGCCGCCCACCGAGTACGCCGGTTCCTGCGGACGGCGACGGTTCATGAACTTGCGGATCAGCCAGATGCCGACCATCGCCAGCAGCGCGATCACGATGACGTTCGCCATCATGCTCGCGAACGCGCCGCCGAGGCCGAAGTGCGACAGCAGCGCCGCGATGCCGAGGCCGGCCGCGAGACCGGCGATCGGCCCGAGCCAGCGCGAGCGGTTCGGCTGCGCGGCCGGTGCCGGTGCGGCCGGGTTCGCGCGCTGCGCCTGCGCCGGCGCGGCCTGCTGCATCGGCTGCTGCGCGGGCGGCGTGGCCTGGCGCTGCGTGACAGTGGAACTCTGGCGGCCGATGCTGCGCCCGCCGCCCATACGTCTGGCTTCGGCGTCGAGCGATGCGAACGTGCCGGCCGTGAGCAGGCCGACCATCAGCAGCGTGCCGACCCGTCGAGCCCACGGCTTCGACGGCTTGCTACGGTTGAACAACGAACGCGATTCGGACATCAGCTTCTCCAGATGTAAGGCGAATGTATGGGAAGAACCCCTTAGTACTTGGTTCCTAGGTGTAAAGCTACCACGCCACCTGACAAATTGTAATATTTGACGGCATCGAGGCCCGCTTGTTCCATCATCGTCTTCAGCGTGTCCTGATCGGGGTGCATCCGGATAGATTCAGCAAGATACCGGTAACTTTCAGCATCTTTCGCGAACTTGTCGCCAAGCCACGGTAATACTTTGAAAGAATACAGATCGTACGCTTTTTTCAGCGGATCCCAGACTTTCGAGAATTCCAGCACCATCACGCGGCCGCCCGGCTTCGCCACGCGGCGCATCTCGGCCAGCGCCGCATCCTTGTGCGTCATGTTGCGCAGCCCGAACGCGACCGTGACCACATCGAAGTAGTTGTCCGGAAAGGGGATTTTCTCGGCATCGCACAGCAGCGACGGCGTCACGATGCCCTTGTCGAGCAGCCGGTCGCGGCCCACGCGCAGCATCGATTCGTTGATGTCGGTGTGCCAGACCTCGCCGGTCGGCCCGGCCGCCTTCGCGAACGCCTTGGTCAGGTCGCCGGTGCCGGCCGCGATGTCGAGCACCTTGAAGCCGGGGCGCACGTTCGCCTGCGCGATCGTGAACGCCTTCCACGCGCGGTGCATGCCGGCCGACATCAGGTCGTTCATCAGATCGTAGTTGCTCGCGACCGAATGGAACACGCCCGCCACTTTCTTCGCTTTTTCGGTTTCCTCGACGCTTTCGAAGCCGAAGTGGGTTTTGCTCATCGCGTTGATCCTCAGTAAATGGCAAGACGGCGCCGAGCGGGCGCCGTCGATTTCAGTGGCAGTGGCCGTGCGGCGCGGGAGCCGCCGGCATCGGCGCGTCGCGCTCGACGCCCGCCGCCAGCAGTTTGTCGAAATAGTCGCGCCACAGCGCGTCCTGCTGCGTCGCCAGTTCGTACAGCAGATCCCATGAGTAGATGCCGGTCGAATGACCGTCGGAGAACGTCGGCTGCAGCGCGTAGTTGCCCACGCCCTCGAGCGCGGTGATCGTCACCTCGCGCTTGCCGGTCTGCAGCGTCTCCTGGCCCGGCCCGTGGCCGCGCACCTCGGCCGACGGCGAATAGACGCGCATCAGCTCGAACGGAATCCGGTAATTTTCGCCGTTCGGGTACTGCAATTCGAGCACGCGCGACACCGCGTGCACGACGACGCCGGACGGAATCGGCGTCGTGGAAGTCAAACCGCTCATGGCTGCCTCGAATCGGTCATGCGTTGAATTTCCTCGCGCACCGCATTGTGCAGCAGCGAGGCCTGCGCCGCGCGCGTGCGCAGCAGCGCCTCGGACACGCTGCGCTGGCGCGGCGCCCAGACGGGCTGCGGAAAATGGGCGTCGTTGGAGAAGCGCGGGATCACGTGCCAGTGCACGTGCGGCACCATGTTGCCGAGGCTCGCGAGATTCACCTTGTTCGGCTGCATCACGCGGCGCACGGCGCGCTCCACCGCATACACCACGCGCATCAGATGTGCCCGCTCGGGCTCGCCGAGATCGGAAAACTCGGCCACGTGCGTGCCCCAGATCACCCGGCAGAAGCCAGGGTAATCGTGCTCGCCCGTCGCGAGCACGACGCGCAGCGCATCGTCCTGCCAGAGCACCTCGCCGCCGTCTTCACGGCAAAACACGCATTCCATCGTCGCTCCCATGTGGACGGGCGCCGGCGCATCTGCGCCGGCGCCCGCTCATTCCTGGCCCGCTCGGGCGGTCGTCATGCCCGCATTAGACCAGCACGCGCTCGATCCCGCCATTGTTCGCGTGTGCGACATAGTCGGCCATCCAGTTCTCGCCGAGCACCTGGCGCGCGATCTCGACCACGATGTAGTCGGCCTCGAGGTTCGCATCCTCGTTGTAGCGCGACAGGCCCTGCAGGCACGACGGGCAGCTCGTCAGGATCTTCACGTCCGGGCCGTTCGCGCTCGCGGCGGCCGGCGCGGGCGCGTTGCCGGCCACGACCGGGATGCTGCGCAGCTTCGCGGCGCCCTTGCGGATTTCCTCTTCCTTGCGGAAGCGGACCTGGGTGGAGATGTCCGGACGCGTGACCGCCAGCGTGCCCGATTCACCGCAGCAGCGCTCGTTCTTCTCGATCTTGTAGCCGTCCTTCTCCGCCCCCATCAGCTCGTTGACGAGCTTCACCGGGTCCATCGTCTTGATCGGCGTGTGGCACGGGTCGTGATACATGTAGCGCGTGCCCGTCACGCCGTCGAGCTTCATCCCCTTCTCGAGCAGGAACTCGTGAATGTCGATGATCCTGCAGCCCGGGAAGATCTTGTCGAATTCGTAGCCTGCGAGCTGGTCGTAGCAGGTGCCGCACGACACGACCACCGTCTTGATGTCGAGGTAGTTCAGCGTGTTCGCGACCCGGTGGAACAGCACGCGGTTGTCGGTGACGATCTTCTCGGCCTTGTCGTACTGGCCCGAGCCGCGCTGCGGATAACCGCAGCACAGGTAGCCCGGTGGCAGCACGGTCTGCACGCCCGCTTCCCACAGCATCGCCTGCGTCGCGAGGCCGACCTGCGAGAACAGGCGCTCGGAGCCGCAGCCCGGGAAGTAGAACACCGCTTCCGAATCGACGGTCGTCGACTTCGGGTTGCGGATGATCGGCACGATCTTGTTGTCCTCGATGTCGAGCAGCGCGCGCGCCGTCTTCTTCGGCAGGTTGCCCGGCATCTTCTTGTTGACGAAGTGGATCACCTGCTCGACCACGGGCGGCTTGCCGACCGTCGCGGGCGGATGCTGGGTCTGCTTCGTCACGACCTTCTTCAGCATGTCGTTCGCGAAGCGCTGCACCTTGTAGCCGACGCCCATCATCACGCCGCGCGCGGCGTTGATCGTCTGCGGATTGGTCGCGTTCAGGAAGAACATGCCCGCCGCATTGCCGGCGTTGAACTTCTTCTTGCCCATCTTGCGCAACAGGTTGCGCATGTTCATCGTGACGTCGCCGAAGTCGATCTTCACCGGGCACGGCGTCGCGCACTTGTGGCACACCGTGCAGTGGTCGGCCACGTCGTTGAACTCGTCCCAGTGCTTGATCGACACGCCGCGGCGCGTCTGCTCCTCGTACAGGAACGCCTCGACCAGCAGCGAGGTCGCGAGGATCTTGTTGCGCGGGCTGTAAAGCAGGTTCGCGCGCGGCACGTGGGTCGCGCACACCGGCTTGCACTTGCCGCAGCGCAGGCAGTCCTTCACCGAATCGGCGATCGCGCCGATGTCGGACTGCTGCATGATCAGCGACTCGTAGCCCATCAGCCCGAAGCTCGGCGTGTACGCGTTGCGCAGGTCGGCGCCGTCGAGCAGCTTGCCCTTGTTGAAGCGGCCGTTCGGGTCGACGCGCTGCTTGTACGCGCGGAATTCGGCGATCTCGTCGTCGGTCAGGAACTCGAGCTTCGTGATGCCGATCCCGTGTTCGCCGGAGATCACGCCGTCGAGCGAACGTGCGAGCGTCATGATGCGCGCGACCGCCGCGTGCGCGTCCTGCAGCATCTCGTAGTTGTCGGAGTTGACCGGGATGTTGGTGTGGACGTTGCCGTCGCCCGCGTGCATGTGCAGCGCGACGAACACGCGGCCGCGCAGCACCTGCTTGTGGATCGCCTGCGCCTCATCGAGGATCTGCTTGAACGCGCCGCCGTTGAAGATCGCGCGCAGCTCGGCGCGGATCTCCTGCTTCCACGAGATGCGGACCGTGCGGTCCTGCGTGACGTGGAACACGGTCGCGCCCGGCTGCTCGTCCGCGCGATCGGCGAACTTCTCGGCAAGCGCCTCGTAGCCGAGCTGCACCAGGTAGTGCTGCGCCTCGCGCAGCGGCTGGTCGAGCCGGTCGCGCACGAATTCCCAGCGTGCGCGCACGCGCTTGAGCAGCTCCAGCGCCTGCTGCACGCGATCCTCGAGCAGCTCGGCGCTCGGGATCTCGTTCGCGTCGTCGGTCTTGCCGAGCGGCAGGTTGCCGGCGCGGAAGAACGCTTCGAGCGCATCGACCAGCTGCAGCTTGTTCTTCAGCGACAGCTCGATGTTGATCCGCTCGATGCCGTCGGTGTACTCGCCCATCCGGTTCAGCGGGATGACGACGTCCTCGTTGATCTTGAACGCGTTGGTATGCTTCGCGATCGCGGCCGTGCGGCTGCGGTCGAGCCAGAAGCGCTTGCGCGCCTCCGCGCTGATCGCGACGAAGCCTTCGCCGCTCTTGCCGTTCGCCATCCGGATCACTTCGGACGTCGCGTGCGCGACCGCGTCGGCGTCATCGCCGACGATATCGCCGATCAGCACCATCTTGGGGAATGCGTTGCGCTTGCTCTTCGTCGCATAGCCGACCGCGCGCAGGTAGCGCTCGTCGAGGTGCTCGAGGCCCGCGAGGATCGCGCCGCCCTGCTTCGACGTTTCGAACAGGTAGTCCTTGATCTCGACGATGCTCGGGATCGCCTCGCGCGCCTGGCCGAAGAATTCGAGACAGACGGTGCGCGTGTGCGCGGGCATCTTGTGCAGCACCCAGCGCGCGGACGTGATCAGCCCGTCGCAGCCTTCCTTCTGCACGCCCGGCAGGCCGGCGAGGAACTTGTCGGTCACGTCCTTGCCGAGGCCTTCCTTGCGGAACCGGCGGCCTTCGATCTCGAGCATCTCGGTCTTCAGCAGTTTCTCGCCCGGCGCATACGCGCCGTCGAACCACTTCAGCTCGAACCGCGCGACCGCGATGTCGTGGATCTTGCCCTGGTTGTGCTCGTGGCGCGTGACTTCGAGCCAGTTGCCGTCCGGGTCGACCATCCGCCACCAGGCCAGGTTGTCGAGCGCGGTGCCCCACAGCACGGCCTTCTTGCCGCCGGCGTTCATCGCGACGTTGCCGCCGATGCACGATGCGTCGAGCGAGGTCGGGTCGACCGCGAACACGTAGCCGGCCGCCTCCGCCGCTTCCGTCACGCGGCGCGTGACGACGCCCGCGCCGGAGAAGATCGTCGGCACCTTGTGCGCGACGCCCGGCAGTTCGGTCAGCTCGACCGCGCCGAGCTGTTCGAGCTTCTCGGTGTTGATTACCGCGGAGAACGGCGTGAGCGGCACCGCGCCGCCCGTGTAGCCGGTGCCGCCGCCACGCGGGATCACGGTCAGGCCAAGCTCGAAGCACGCCTTGATCAGGCCCGCGATCTCGGCTTCGGTATCGGGGGTCAGCACGACGAACGGGTATTCGACGCGCCAGTCGGTCGCGTCGGTCACGTGCGACACGCGCGACAGCCCGTCGAAACGGATGTTGTCCTTCTGCGTGCAGCGGCCGAGCGCCTTGGTCGCGCGGCGGCGCAGGTCGGCCATCTTGTCGAATTCGTCGGCGAACTCGTCGACCGCGCGCTGCGCGGCGGCCTCGAGCATCTCGACGCGCTCGGCGCGTTCACGGCCCGCGTCGTCGTGGTGCGCGCTCAGGTCGGCGCGGCGGCGCTTGCCGATCTCGGTCAGGCGGTGGTTCAGCGCCTCGATCAGCAGCGCGCGGCGCTTCGGGTTGTCGAGCAGGTCGTCCTGCAGGTACGGGTTGCGGCGCACGACCCAGATATCGCCGAGCACCTCATACAGCATCCGTGCCGAGCGGCCCGTGCGGCGTTCGGCGCGCAGTTCGTCGAGCACCGACCACGCCTCCGCGCCGAGCAGGCGGATCACGATCTCGCGGTCGGAGAAGGACGTGTAGTTGTAGGGAATCTCGCGCAGACGGGGCGCGGGGTCGGCGGCGACGGCGGCGGCCGCGCCATGCGGATCGAAAACTTGTGGTGCGTTCATGTTCGGACGACTCGGAGGGCCGATACACCGTGCAGGGGCGTCGGCAAGCGCGTGGGCGCAATCTTGGGGAAATCTGTTCTGTTGCCAGGCGTGCGACTAACTCGCATGGGGCCGGAACGGGACTGAACTCACCGTTCCCGACGGGTGGGGCCTGGCGGCACTCGGAGCCATCAGCACGATCGCGCGCGGCGCGCATGCCGCTCCGCCGCGGGGCTGGCTGCGCGCGGCGTCGGCTTCAACGGGGCGATCCGAGGGTGCCTCTGCATCTTCCGATCCTTGATTCAAAACGGAATTCTAACCCATGATCGGGCCACGCGTGACACGCCGGACAGGTCGTGGGGCTATCGCCGCAAGCCGCGCCGGGCTTGGCTCGGCACGTTTTCGCGCCGGAATTCGCCGTCCGTCCGGTCGGTAACCATGCGGTTAAACCGGTAAAAAGGGACGCCTCATGCGGCCAACACGCCCGCCGGCGCGGTTCCGCGACCGTGCGCCCGGCATGCCGCTTGCGTGCGGACCGACCCTTGGCGCTATCATTGATCCTTTACCGTCTGCTTCCGCACTGCACGCGAGCGCCCATGGCATCCCACGATTACCTGAAGAAAATCCTCACCGCGCGCGTCTACGACGTCGCGCTCGAGACGGAACTCGAACCCGCCCGCAACCTGTCGGCCCGGCTGCACAACCCTGTTTACCTGAAGCGCGAGGACAACCAGCCGGTGTTCTCGTTCAAGCTGCGCGGCGCGTACAACAAGATGGCGCACATTCCGGCCGACGCGCTCGCGCGCGGCGTGATCACGGCATCGGCCGGCAATCATGCGCAGGGCGTCGCATTCTCGGCGGCCCGGATGGGCGTGAAGGCCGTGATCGTCGTGCCGGTCACGACGCCGCAGGTGAAAGTCGATGCGGTACGCGCGCACGGCGGCCCGAGCGTCGAGGTGATCCAGGCGGGCGAGTCGTACAGCGATGCATACGCGCACGCGGTCAAGGTGCAGGCGGAGCGCGACCTCACGTTCGTCCACCCGTTCGACGATCCGTACGTGATCGCCGGCCAGGGCACGATCGCGATGGAAATCCTGCGTCAGCACCAGGGTCCGATTCACGCGATCTTCGTGCCGATCGGCGGCGGCGGGCTCGCGTCCGGCGTGGCGGCCTACGTCAAGGCGGTGCGGCCGGAGATCAAGGTGTTCGGCGTGCAGGCCGAGGATTCGTGCGCGATGGCGCAGTCGCTGCAGAAGGGCGAGCGCGTCGAACTGAGCGAGGTCGGCCTGTTCGCGGACGGCACGGCGGTAAAGCTCGTCGGCGAGGAAACCTTCCGGCTGTGCCGCGAATTCCTCGACGGCGTGCTGACGGTCGACACCGACGCGCTGTGCGCGGCGATCAAGGACGTGTTCCAGGATACGCGCAGCGTGCTCGAGCCGTCCGGCGCGCTCGCGGTCGCGGGCGCGAAACAGTATGCGGAGCGCGAAGGCATCGAGAACCAGACGCTCGTCGCGGTCACGTCCGGCGCGAACATGAACTTCGACCGGATGCGCTTCGTCGCCGAACGCGCGGAAGTGGGCGAGGCGCGCGAAGCCGTGTTCGCCGTCACGATCCCCGAGGAGCGCGGCAGCTTCAAGCGCTTCTGCTCGCTCGTCGGCGATCGCAACGTGACCGAGTTCAATTACCGGATCGCCGATGCGCAGTCCGCGCACATCTTCGTCGGCGTGCAGATCAAGCGGCGCGGCGAGTCGGAGGAGATCGCCGCGAACTTCGAGTCGCACGGCTTCAAGACCGTCGACCTCACGCACGACGAGCTGTCGAAGGAGCATATCCGCTACATGGTGGGCGGCCGCTCGCCGCTCGCGCTCGAAGAGCGCCTGTTCCGCTTCGAATTCCCGGAACGGCCGGGCGCGCTGATGAAGTTCCTGTCGTCGATGGCGCCGGACTGGAACATCAGCCTGTTCCACTACCGCAACCAGGGCGCGGACTACAGCTCGATCCTCGTCGGGCTGCAGGTGCCGCAGGCCGATCGCGCCGAGTTCGAACGCTTCCTCGCGGCGCTCGGCTATCCGTATGTCGAAGAGAGCGCCAATCCCGCGTACCGCCTCTTCCTGTCGTAAAGGCTTCGTGCAATGAATCCCGAACATTCCCCGCTCGGCAAGGCGACCGTCTACGCAGCGCAGTACGACGCGTCGCTGCTGTTCCCGATCCCGCGCGCCGGGGCGCGCGAGCAGCTCGGCATCACGTCGGCGCTGCCGTTCTTCGGCACCGACATCTGGAACGCGTACGAACTGTCGTGGCTCAACGCACGCGGCAAGCCGCAGCTCGCGGTCGCGACGTTCTACGTGCCGGCCGAATCGCCGAACATCGTCGAATCGAAGTCGTTCAAGCTGTACCTCGGCTCGTTCGCGCAATCGAAGTTCGACTCGCTCGACGCGGTGCGCGACGTGCTGAAGCGCGACGTGTCGGCCGCGTGCGGCGCGAGCGTGTCGGTGCAGCTGGTGTCGCCGCACGATTTCGGCAAGCTCGAGATGGAGGAGCTCGACGGGCTGTCGCTCGATCGGCTCGACCTCGACACCGACGTGTACGAACCCGATCCGTCGCTGCTGTCGGCCGCCGACGCCGAGGACGAAGCGCCGGTCGAGGAAACGCTCGTGTCCGACCTGCTGCGCTCGAACTGCCCGGTCACCGGCCAGCCGGACTGGGGCAGCGTGCAGATTCACTACGTCGGGCCGCAGATCGATCATGCAGGGCTGCTGCGCTACATCATCTCGTTCCGCAATCACACGGGCTTTCACGAGCAGTGCGTCGAGCGGATCTTCCTCGACATCCTGCATGCGTGCAAACCGGTGAAGCTCGCGGTGTATGCGCGCTACACGCGGCGCGGCGGGCTCGACATCAATCCGTTCCGCACGAATTACAACCAGCCGATGCCGGACAACGCGCGGACGGCGCGGCAGTAATAGCGGCCCGCCTGTCACGAAACAGCCCCGCCGGCTCGCGCCGACGGGGCTGTTTCACTGTGCGCAGGGGGATGCCCGCCCGCATTACTTCACCGGCGGCTTGTAAGCGATGCAATCGACCTCGACCTTGCAATCGATGACCATGCTCGACTGCACGCACGCGCGTGCCAGCGGATGCTCGCCGAAGTACGAAACGAACACCTTGTTGAACGACGCGAAATCGCGCGCGTCGTCGATGCCACACGCCGCAGTGCACGACAAGCTCGAGGCTGTAGCCTGGAGGGGGGGTACTAGCAGGCGTTTTGGGCCTGCCATCGATCCCGATCCCGTTCTTTGAAATCCGGTCCGACACGCGTGGAGACCCGGCCTTTCACTGCATTGCGGCCAATCGCGCAGCGTTCCATTTTCTTTCTACGGCTGCACGATGCAGCATCGCGAGCGTAATCGATTCCCGCTTGAAGTCGTGGGGCTTTCGTCGCACCCACCGCTGGAATAGCGAATAGAGCAACCCCTCGCCTTCCATCAAAAAATACCGGTGGAAATCGAAATCGCCGGTGTCGACGGCAAATCGCTCAAAAAAATGCCCCATGAAGTCGTTGGCTTCGTCACCGGTCTGCCCAAGGTCTTCCCAGAGCCGAGTGCCGGCGGAGAGCGGCTTCGATGGACCGAGCCCGACCTCTGACCTGACAAAGGCTTCGATCTCGTCCCAACGCACGTTTTCCATCAGAACACCTTATCCTCAGGTTTGACGAGGCTGTTGTACCTTGAGACCGTGCCATGAACGATCCCGAACACGTCGCGCGCCAGCAGCGCCCAACCCGCGCCCGGAACGGCGCGCCCGACGAATACGCTGAGCTTCCGGGTCAGGATGATCCGAAATGACTTGATGCTTTGAAGCGTGACGGTTGGCAAAACCTTCCTGTTCAGCTGGTAGCGAAAAATCGAACGCGCCATCACGGACGCGACGGATGTTCCTTTCGTCGCACCACCGAATTTTTGCCGCGTCGG
This sequence comes from Burkholderia sp. Bp8986, assembly GCF_003854225.1. Lineage (NCBI taxonomy): Bacteria > Pseudomonadati > Pseudomonadota > Betaproteobacteria > Burkholderiales > Burkholderiaceae > Burkholderia > Burkholderia sp. Bp8986. The sequence continues at coordinate 374,579 of NZ_QTQM01000002.1, forward strand.
CAAAACGGGCCAGCCAGCTAGAATCAGGACCACTGCTTCGACATCGTCGATCCCGACCCGTGCGCACGTCTCTTCCACGGCAACGAAAAAGAAAAGTTCGGCGGGCGTGAGATCCGAATGAACGCCATAGCGGTATGTAGTGCTCGTCATGATTCGATTTCACGAAATCGTTGATTGGAATGACGACCATACCCAGCGATCCACCCAATTTGCTCTATCGAGATTCATCGACGCCGCTGGCGTATTGCGCGTCCATTACCGGAGCCGCCCGCCAGACGCGGCATATCGAGTCACGCTCGAGTCACAAGGATTTCATTCAGAGTGTAAAAATTCGGCGCTACTCAGGTCACTCATGATTGCGATCCCCACCGAATTATTGCGCTTGCCAGAAGACAAGTGCTCCCGATACCAACCGCCCGCGACACTTCTATTCCGCCAAAACGCAACGAGGCCGGCGCATGTTACTGCGCCGGCCCTGTGACACGACAATTGGCCCGCCCGCGTTACTTCACCGGCGCCTTGTAAGCGATGCAATCGACCTCGACCTTGCAATCGATGACCATGCTCGACTGCACGCACGCGCGTGCCGGCGGATGCTCGCCGAAGTACGACACGAACACCTTGTTGAACGACGCGAAATCGCGTGCGTCGTCGAGCCACACGCCGCAGCGCACGACGTGCTCGAGGCCGTAGCCGGCTTCCTTCAGGATCGCGATCACGTTCTCGATCGTCTGCTTCGACTGCGTGACGATCCCGCCTTCGACGACCTCGCCGTTCACCATCGGCGTCTGGCCCGACACGTACAGCCAGCCGTCGGCCTCGACCGCGCGTGCAAACGGCATCACCTGCCCGCCGGTACCCTTCGCTTCGCCCACGCCATATCGCTTCATCGTTTCACTCCTGGTTGGTCGACCGGCCTCGGCGCGCAAGCGCCGGCGCCGGTCCCATGCAACACACGGTTGCGGATGCGCGCGCCGGCATGGCGCACGCGGCAAATCGGATCAGAACCGCGTTCAGAACGCGGCGTCGGCACTCGCCGCCACGCGCTCGCCGCGCGCGACGAAACCGCCGGCGCGCTCGCCGGTCGGCTGGCCGTTCTCGTAGGTCAGCACGCCGTTCACCCACACCGCGTCGATCCCGTGCGCGGGCTGTTGCGGCTTCTCGAACGTCGCCGCATCGATCACGCGCGCCGGATCGAACAGCACGAGATCCGCGTGGTAGCCGACGTGCACTTCGCCGCGCCGCGCGATCCCGTAGCGGCGCGCGGACAGCGACGTCATCTTGCGGATCGCCTCCTCGAGCGGCAGCAGGTTCGTGTCGCGCACGTAGTGCCCGAGCACGCGCGGGAACGCGCCCCACAGCCGCGGGTGCGGCAGCGGATCGTTCGGCAGGCCGTCCGAGCCGACCATCGTCGCCGGATGCGACAGGATGCGGCGCACGTCGTCCTCGGACATGTTGTGGTACACGGCGCCGGCCGGGCGGATCCGCTGCGCGGCCTCCTGCTCGGTCACGCCCCAGTCGGCCGCGATCGCCTTCAGCAGCTTGCCGGCGACTTCCGGATGCGGTTCCGACCACGTGATCGTGATGTCGATGTCGCCCGTCACCTGCTTCAGGTCGAGCGTCGACGAGCTGCGGCTGTACGGATAGCAGTCGCAGCCGACCGGCTGGTAGCGGCGCGCGCCTTCGAGCGATGCGAGCACCTCGGTGCTGCGCCCCCAGTTCGACGGGCCCGCGCACTTCAGATGCGAGATCACGACCGGCACCTGCGCGTGGCGGCCGACGCGGTAGGCCTCGTCCATCGCGTCGAGGATCGCGTCGAATTCGGTGCGCATGTGCGTCGTGTAGAGCGCGCCCGCGTTCGCGAGCGGCTCGGCGAGCGCCATCACTTCCTCGGCCGGCGCCGCGAACGCGGAGCCGTACGCAAGGCCCGACGACAGCCCGAGCGCGCCGTTCGCGAGCGCTTCCTCGAGTTGCGTGCGCATCCCGGCGATCTCGCCGTCGGTCGCCGCGCGGTCGAGGCGGTCCATCTGGTTGTTGCGCAGCGCGGTGTGCCCGACGAGCGCCGCGACGTTCACGGCCGGACGCGCGTCGTTGACGGCCGCGACATAGGCAGCGAAGGTCGGATAGCGGAACGCGTCACGATCGCCGAGCAGGTTCATCGGGTCGGGCGGATCGCCCGCGAGCGTCACCGGCGACGCGCTGATCCCGCAGTTGCCGACGATCACGGTCGTCACGCCTTGCGAGACCTTCGGCAGCATCTGCGGCGCGCGGATCACGTGCGTGTCGTCGTGCGTGTGCACGTCGACGAAGCCCGGCGCGAGCGCGCGGCCGTTCGCATCGACGACGGTCTCGGCGAGCCAGTTCGACAGGTTGCCGATCGCCGCGATCACGCCGTTGCGGATCGCGACGTCGCGCGTGACGGGCGGTGCGCCCGTGCCGTCGTACAGCTGCGCGCCGACGATCAGCGTATCGGCGGCTTCGGGATGCGAATGCATGGTCAGTCTCCTACCGGTTGACGGTCTCCGCCGCCGCGGTGCGCATCGAGCGCATGCTTGATGCGGCGCAGCGATTCTCGGCCCGCATCGCCGAGCCGCAGCGCGACTCCGGTGACGAGCACGTCGATCGCCATCATCATCGCGTAGCGCGATGTCGAAGGCTTGTAGATGAAATCGGTTTCGAACGCGACGACCGGGATCAGGTGGTCGGCGAGCTTCGCGAGCGGCGAAGCCGGCGCGGTGATCGCGATCAGCTTCGCGCCGTAGCGCTTCGCGAGGCGGCAGCTCTCGAGCAGCTCGGGCACGCGCCCGCTCACCGACAGCGCGACGACCACGGTGTCGCGCGACAGCGTCGCCGATACCATCCGCTGCAGCAGGCTGTCCTGGTAGCTCGCGACCGGCCGGCCGAAGCGCACGAGCCGGAAGCGCAGTTCGTCGGCGAGCGCGGTCGAGCCGCCGCCCTGCCCGTACACGTAGACCATCTTCGCGCCGGCGAGGAGATCGGTCGCGGCATCGAACGACGTGTTGCGCAGCAGCTGGTGGTTGTGCGCGAGCGCCACGCGGATCTCGTCGTAGACGACCGATGCCGGGCTCGCGTCCTCTTGCGCAGGCTCGCCGGACGGCACGAGAAAGCGCTGGCCGACCGCCGCCGCCTGCGCGACGAGCACCTTCAGTTCGCGCACGTCGCGGCAGCCGACGGCCTTCGCGAACCGCGTGACCGTCGCGACGCTGACTTCCGCGTCGCGCGCGAGCGCGCCGATGCTCGCATGCGCGGCGCGCGCGAGATCGGCGAGGATGAAGGCCGCGACCTTGCGTTCGGCCTCGCGCAGCTCGGGCGCGCATTCGGCGATCCGCGCGACGATGTCGAGGACCGGCTGGGCAACCGGTTGCTCGGCGGTGAACGGAACGGACGGAGTGGCGGACGAATTCATCTGCGGAAAAGGGCGTGGCGCCTTATGTTACTAAATAACATCACCGCGCCGATGCTACTTTCTGTACCATCTGCATGTCAACTTCAGTGCAATGCATAGTGATGATGGAGCGGGATGACATGAAAGTTACAAACTATCAGGAACCGACAATCAATCCGTTGGGCAAGGGCCTCGGCAACCTGCCGAGCGCGAGCGTGCCGCTCGACGACGCAGGCCGCCTCGAGTGGAACCTGCTCGCGGAAGACGTCAGCCTGCCGGCAGCGGTGCTGTACGAGGATCGCATCGAACACAATCTGAACTGGATGCAGGCGTTCGTCCAGCAGTACGGCGCGCAGTTCGCGCCGCACGGCAAGACGACGATGGCGCCGCAACTGTTCCGCCGCCAGCTCGCCGCCGGCGCGTGGGGCATCACGCTCGCGACCGCGCACCAGACGCAGGCCGCGTATCACGGCGGCGTGCGCCGCGTGCTGCTCGCGAACCAGCTGGTCGGCCGCCAGAACATGACGATCATCGCGGGGCTGCTGTCCGATCCCGACTTCGAGTTCTTCTGCCTCGTCGATTCGGCCGACAGCGTCGACCAGCTCGGCCGCTTCTTCGGCGATGCGAAGAAAACGCTGAACGTGCTGATCGAACTCGGCGTGCCGGGCGGCCGCGCGGGCGTGCGCGACGCCGCGCAGCGCACCGCCGTGCTCGACGCGATCGCGCGCTATCCGGACACGCTGAAGCTGGCCGGCATCGAGCTCTACGAAGGCGTGTTGAAGGAGGAAGGCGAGATCCGCGCGTTCCTGCAGGACGCGGTCGCGTTCACGCGCGAGCTGGCCGAAGCCGGCCGCTTCGCGCGCACGCCGGCGATCCTGTCGGGTGCCGGCTCGGCGTGGTACGACGTGGTCGCGGAGGAATTCGCGAAGGCGTCCGATGACGGTTTCGCGGAAGTCGTGCTGCGTCCGGGCTGCTACCTGACGCACGACGTCGGCATCTACAAGAAGGCGCAGACCGACGTGTTCGCGCGCAACCCGATCGCCCGCAGGATGGGCGAAGGGCTGCTGCCGGCGCTGCAGCTGTGGGCGTACGTGCAATCGGTGCCGGAAGCCGACCGCGCGATCATCGCGCTCGGCAAGCGCGACGCGGCGTTCGACGCGGGCCTGCCCGAGCCGGCGCGCCATTTCCGCCCGGGTCGCGACAGCGCGCCGCGCGACGTCGCCGCGAGCGAAGGCTGGGCCGTCACCGGGATGATGGACCAGCACGCGTACCTGCAGATCCCGCCGGGCGCGGACGTGAAGGTCGGCGACATGGTCGCGTTCGATATCTCGCATCCGTGCCTGACGTTCGACAAGTGGCGCCAGCTGCTCGTGCTCGATCCGCAGTTCCGCGTGACGGAAGTCGTCGAAACCTTCTTCTGACGCCTGGCGCGCCATCGCGCCGCCTCGCCGCCCCACCGCAGCGCGGGGCGGCCGTCACGCGCGCTTCAATCTGCCGGAGTACACTGCGCTTTCGTCCTCGGGGCTGCTTCGCCGCCGCCGCGCATGCCTGCCGCGCCCGGCGCGAACGGCCCCTCAACGCTGTTCAATGGAGAAAGCCATGGCCGCGAAGAAGATCCTGTTCCTGACCGGTGATTTCGCCGAAGACTACGAAACGATGGTGCCGTTCCAGGCGCTGCAGGCCGTCGGCCATCACGTCGATGCAGTCTGCCCGGGCAAGCGCGCGGGCGACAAGGTCAAGACCGCGATCCACGATTTCGAGGGCGACCAGACCTACACCGAGAAGCCCGGCCACAACTTCACGCTGAACGCGACGTTCGACGACGTCGATGCGGCGGGCTACGACGCGCTCGCGATCGCGGGCGGCCGCGCGCCGGAATACCTGCGTCTCGATGCGAAGGTGATCGCGCTGGTGCGCGCGTTCGCCGAAGCCGGCAAGCCGATCGCCGCGATCTGCCATGCGGCGCAGCTGCTCGCGGCCGCCGACGTGATCCGCGGCAAGCGCATCTCGGCCTACCCGGCCTGCGCGCCCGAAGTAAAGCTCGCGGGCGGCGAGTATGCGGACATCCCGGTCGACGCGGCCGTGACCGACGCGCCGTTCGTCACCGCGCCCGCGTGGCCCGCGCATCCGGCCTGGCTCGCGCAGTTCCTCGCGCTGCTCGGCACGCGCATCGAGCTGTGAACGAGGTGGAATGAATTGAAGTGAAACGCCGGCCGGCGGCGGGTTCGCGCAGCCCGCATGCCGTGCCGATCAAGACCGGCCGACGGGGCGCATCCCGTCGCGCCGCTCCCCGCCCCGCCCTTCAGCGCGATGCCGGCGTCGAGCCGACATCCGCAATCCGCGACTCCAGCATCGCCAGCGCGCCCGACAAGGCGGTCAGCACGTCGTCCGGCAGTTGCGCCATCGTCTGGTCGAGGAACGCCTTGCGGCGCGGCAGGCACGCGTCGAACGCGGCGCGGCCCTCGGCGGTCAGCGTGACGTTGGTCACGCGGTTGTCGCGCGCATCGGACGCGCGCTCGATCCAGCCGAGCGCGTCGAGCGACTTCAACTGGCGCGTGAGCGCGCCCGGATCGATGCGCAGCACCTCGACGAGCTTCTTCTGCGACGAATGCCCGTCCATCGTGTGCAGCGCGACCATGATGCGCCAGCGCGGCATCGGCTGCCCGACGTGCGTTTCGAACGCGGTCATGAACGCGCGATACGTGCGTCCGAATTGCTGCAAGATCGCGACGCGGTCCTGTTCTTCCATGCGCTGATGCCTACTCGTTCAATCGGTGAATCGTTCAATCGGCCGCGACATGCGGCTCGATCTTGTGCCGCAGCGCGATCGGCGGCACGCGGCGGGACTGCCACACCGACACCACGGCGACGACGGCCGCCATCGCGACACCCAGGTGAATCGCGCCGACCAGCGATTCGCGGGCCGTTTCCAGCAGCAGCGCGCCATTATGCCCGGCGCGGGTCAGCTCCGCGACCAGACCGCCTTGCGCGGCGCGGTCGATCAGGATCTGCGGATCGGCGAGCTGCGCGTGCCACTGCAGCGCGTGCTCGCCCGACAGCGCGTCGCGCACGCCGCTCGAATACATCTGGTTGACCAGCGTGCCCGTGAGCGCGGTGCCGATCATCCCGCCGACCATGCGCAGCGACTGCAGCAGCGCGGTCGCGATGCCGAGGTGCTCGCGGCCGGCCGTCTGCTGCGCGAACACGGTGAGGTTCGGCAGCACGAAGCCGAGGCCGATACCGCCCGCGACCATCAGCGCCATCAGCATCCAGGTCGGCGTCGTGTGCGTCGACACGACGATGCCCGCGCATGCGATCGCGAACAGCACGAAACCGACATGCAGCATCGCGTTCGGATTGCGGATGCGCGTGACGACGCGGCCGTTCATGATGCTGCCGATCGTGATGAACACGACGAGCGGCGTGATCACGAGCCCCGCCGCCTTCGGCGACATCCCGAAGCCGCCCTGGAACAGGAGCGGCGCGTAGAACAAGAGCGAGAACATCGAGAAGCCGGCCAGGATCGCGAGCACGAACAGCGCCGACAGCGCGCGGTTGCCGAACATGTCGAACGGCAGAATCGGCTGCGCGCAGCGCTTTTCCCAATGCCACAAGCCGATGCCGGCGCCGACCGCGACGACCAGCAGCAGCGAGGCCCAGCTCATCACGCCGTACTTCGGCAGCCATTCGACGAACAGCTGCAGCGCACCGAGCGAGACCGCGATCAGCAGCGCGCCGGGCCAGTCGAGCCGCATCTTGCGGTCGTGCTCGACGTGCCGCAGGTGCGGCAGGTAGCGCCACACGAAGAACAGCGACAGCAGGCCGACCGGCAGGTTGACGTAGAACACCGAGCGCCAGCCGAACGACTGGGTCAGGATCCCGCCGAGCGACGGTCCGACCGCGTTCGCGATGCCGAATGCGGAGCTCATCAGCACCTGCCAGCGCAACCGCACGACGGAATCGGGGAACAAATCGGGAATGCACGCGAACGCGGTACCGACCAGCATCCCGCCGCCGATCCCCTGCAGGCCGCGGGCGAGCACCAGGAACAACATGTCGTTGGCCATCCCGCACAGCACCGACGCGCCGGTGAACACGACGATCGACGCGATCACGAACCACTTGCGGCCGTAGTAGTCGCCGAGGCGGCCGAAGATCGGCACGGTGATCACGGAACTGAGCAGGTACGAGGTCGCGACCCACGCGTACAGGTCGAAACCCCTCAACTCGGCGACGATGGTCGGCAACGCGGTGCCGACGACCGTCTGGTCGAGCGCGACGAGCATGGTGACGAACGAGATCCCGATCATCGCCAGCAGCGATTCGCGGAACGGCAGGACTTGCCCGCTCGAATGGTGGGCGGCAGTATGGACGGCCATTTTTTTGTTGATGCAACTTTTGACGAGTCAAACAATCTCAAAATTCTAGCACGGCGGAGTAATCTAGGCCGGCGAAGGTGCGGGGCCCGCTCCCCACCGCCAAGGAGAAAGATGGAACCGATTTCAATCACGCCTGCCGCGACGCTGTCGCCGGAAGACCAGGACGCGTTGCGACGCGCGAAACAGGTGCTGGAAAGCCCGTCGCTGACGATGAAGCTGACCGGCGTGCTGGGCGCGCCGGTCGAGAAGATGATCGCGCGGCTGCCGGACTTCGCGACCGGCAAGATCAACGACGCGACGCAGCTTGCGCTGCGCAAGTGCCTGAACATCGCGCTGCGCACGCTCGGCAAGCCGCAGACGCCCGATGCCGAGCCGGACAAGCCGAGCAACCTGCTGCACAAGCTCGCGGTCGCGACGACCGGCGCGGCGGGCGGCGCGTTCGGCTTCCTCGCGCTGCCGGTCGAGCTGCCGGTCACGACCACGCTGATCTTCCGCTCGGTATGCGACATCGCGCGCAGCGAGGGCGAGGACCTGGGCTCGGTGGACACGCAGCTGCAGTGCCTGGCCGTGCTCGGCATGGGCGGCAACCCGGACAAGCGGGAAGAGGACGCCGATCTCGGCTATTTCGTGCTGCGCGGCGCGCTCGCGCAGGCGATTTCGAAGGCGTCGTCGGACATCACGACGAAAGGGATCGCCGCGCACAGCTCGGCGGCGGTGTTCAAGCTCGTGCAGACGGTCGCATCACGCTTCTCGGTGCAGGTCACCGAGCAGATGGCCGCGAAGTCGATCCCGGCGATCGGCGCGGTGCTCGGCGCGACCGTCAACACGCTGTTCATCGACCACTTCCAGCAGATGGCGCACGGCCATTTCACCGTGCGCCGGCTCGAGCGCAAGTACGGCTCGGTGGCCGTGCAGGCCGCGTATCAGGCGATCGACGGCTCGCCCGCGCGCTGAACCGCCCGCTCGACCGCGACGCGGCGCAGGAACGCGGCCGCCCGGTCGAGCGCGGCGCGCGACTCCGGCACCATCGGCGTGTACAGCTGCCACACGTGCGGCATGTCGGGCCACACCTCGATCTCCACCGGCACGCCGGCCGCTTTCGCGCTGTCGGCGACGCGGCGCACGTCGTCGAGCAGCACCTCGGTGCTGCCGGCCTGGATGAAGAGCGGCGGCAGCCCGGTCAAGTCCGCATAGAGCGGCGACGCGTACGGATGCGTCGCCGATGCGTCGCCCAGATACAGCTGCGCCGCCTTCGGCAGCGCCGCGGCCGCGAACATCGGGTCGAGGCCGTCGTTGCTGCGCATCGTCGCGCCGGTTCCGGCCAGGTCGGTCCAGGGCGAGAACAGGATCGCGCCGGCCGGCAACGGTTCGCCGCGATCGCGCAGCGCGACGAGCGTCGCGAGCGCGAGGCCGCCGCCCGCGGAATCGCCGCCGAACACGATCGACTCGGGCGGCGTGCCGAGCGCGAGCAATTGCCGGTACGCGGCCAGCGCGTCGTCGAGCGCGGCCGGGAAGCGGTTCTCGGGGGCGAGCCGGTAATCGAGCGAGAACGAGCGCACGCCCGCGCGCTTGGTGAGGCCGAACACGAGCGGCCGATGGGTTTTCGTCGAACAGAAGTAGTAGCCGCCGCCGTGGAAGTACAGCAGCGTGCGGCCGGGCCCGCGCGCGCCGAGCGCATCGGTGCGTTCGAGCCATTCGCCGCGCAGCGGCGCGTCGCCGGGACGGTAGCATTCGCGCAGGCGGTAGCCCGACGGCGCGCGACGCGGCACGACCATTCTCAGGTCGGTGAAGCGCCGCGCGCGGGCGGGATCGAGCACCGGGCGCGTGGTCTCGGGACGAAACTGCCGGCGCAGCAGCCAGCACGCGAACTTGCTTTGCCAACTCATCGAACCTACTCCGTCATCGCAGTGTCACGATGGTACGTGCGATCGTTGCCGCGCCGCTCGACGGGAGCCTCTACATCAAACGCCAGCCTCGGTTTGCCGGCCTAGGTTCGCCGGCCTCAGTTCGCCGGCATCACCTGGCCGCGGATCTCGCCGGCCGGATGCTCCTTCGTGTGCACGTTGAAGTACCACTTGCCGCTCATCAGGTCGGTCACCTGCGCGTCGGTGAGCGCCTTCGATCCCTTGATCGGGCTCGCGAGCTCGTCCTTCGGGATCGGCACCTGCACGCCGGCGTTCTGGCCGACCGGCGCGGGCCCGTGGAAGTGCGCGGCGGTCGCCGGCCCCGTGAGGTGTTCGTAAGTCACCGTCCACTGCAGCAGGTGGCTGGCCGTGTCGTAGGTCGCATCGACGGCGCCGGCGCCCTTGGTCGCGGTGGGCGGCACTTCGCTCGACGGCTGCAGGTTGGCGGACAGGCGCACCGTTTCGGCAGCGGCGCTGCCGGCGGCCAGCACGCCCGCGAGCAACGCCACCTGGAGCAAACGCAGCTTCGGCATGAATTCTCCTTGTACGACGTGGTACGCCACCCGGCCGGGGGACGCTCCATGATGGTAGTCGATCGCCGCCGATCCGGCAGCCCGCGCGTCGCGCGCCAGCCTGACGGAACCTGGAAGAGACCTTTGCAGCACGCGCCCTGAATCTGCGCGCGGCCTTTCGCTACACTTCGTCTCACAGTTGCTTGTTTCCTTCGTCCGAAGGAGTCTGCGAGTATTCACGCGGCCATCCGGCCGCGTTTTTTTTGCGCGTGCCGCACGGCATACGGGCATCGTCCGGCACATTCCGCTGCGCTCACCATCAAGCGTCGCGAATCGATTTCGCCGCGGCGGTCTAGCCCGGCATCGCGCCGGCACCGCGCCTCACGCGCGATAGCCGGGATCGATGCGATCGACGATGCGCTGCAACGCGTCGAACGCGTCCTGCCCCGCACCGTGCTTCGGATCGAAATTCAGCGAATCGCGCACGCAGCCCTCCAGCACCGGCGGCGCGATCGGCAGTGCGTCGCCGATCGCATGGGTCGCGACCTGCACCTCGCACGCGCGATTGAGCAGCCACATCAACGAGAAGGTCTGCGCGAGCGTCGCGCCGATCGTCACGGGCCCGTGGTTGCGCAGCAGCAGCACGGGCCGCCCGCCGGCGCTCTCGACGATGCGCCGCCCTTCCTCGAGATGCACGGTGATGCCCTCGAAATCGTGATACGCGATCTTCCCGTACAGCTGCGCCGAATAGAAGTTCGAGAACGACAGCCCGTCGCGCGAGCAGCACACGGCCATCGTGGGCGTCGTATGCACGTGCATCACGCAGTGCGCGTCGGCCAGCGCCGCATGGATCGCGCTGTGGAAGGTGAAGCCGGCCGGATTGATCGGCCAGTCGGAATGGCCGATCACGTTGCCGTCGAGGTCGATCTTCACGAGGTTCGACGCGCACACCTCGCGGTAATGGAGCCCGAACGGATTGATCAGGAAATGGCCGTCCTCGCCCGGCACGCGCAGCGAGATATGGTTGTAGATCAGCTCGGTCCAGCCGAGATGGTCGAAGATCCGGTAGGCGGCCGCGAGCTGCACGCGCGCCTGCCACTCGGCTTCGGAAAAACGGGCGGGACGCGTGAACGGCTGGTTGGGTACACGTTGCATGGGGCACTCCGGTTGCGGGCTTGCGCGGCCGCGCGGGCGGCGCGCGTATCGTCCCTCGTCTCCTGGCGGCGCACGCGGCGTGCTTGGCGCACATGGCGCGTGCGGCGCGTCGTTCGGCACCGCTGCGGCCCGCATTGCGCGAGCCGTCCGGCGGCACCCTTCACGATACGCATATCGTTGCGCGCACAACCATATCACCTTTCCCCGCGCACCGGTATCGCGGGTTTGGCCCGAGCCGTTCCGGCCCTTACAACTGGTCGTCGACCGGCAGCAGCATGAAAAGGCCGGTCATCACGTTGCGCAGCAACCCGGCGTGCGGATCGACGTGATAGAGGGTCGACTGGCCGCCGTCGACGCCCGTCCATTCGAGTGCCGGCGGCCCGCCGTCCATTTGCTTCACGAGCGTGACGCGATAGCTTTCATCAGGCTGCGTCACCCGTGCGAAGATCTCCGCGGCCTGCTGCGCGAGCACCGGGCTGTGGATCACGAGCGCGAGCTCGGTGTTGAGGTGCGCCGAGCGCGGGTCGAGATTCAGCGAGCCGATCACCAGGATGTGCCGGTCGATCACGTACGCCTTCGCGTGCAGGCTTGCACGCGAGCGCGAGCCGAACAGCCGCGCGGACTGCTGGCCCGGCTGTGCCTTGAACTCGTACAGCTCGACGCCGCGCTCGAGCAACGGCACGCGGTACGGCGCGTAGCCGGCCTGCACCGCGACCGCATCGGTCGCCGCGAGCGAATTCGTCACGATCGCGACGCGCACGCCGCGCCCGACCGTGTCGCCGAGGATCTTCACGCCGGCATCGTGCGGCACGAAGTACGGCGAAAACGCGAGGAATTCCTTCTGCGCGCCGCGCATCAGTTCGACGAGGCGCTGCATCGGCGGGCTCACGTATGCATCGGTCGGCTGCGCGACCTTGGTCGGCGCATCGACCTTGAATTCGGCCGGCGCCCACACGAGCGCGAGCTGGTCGCGCGCGATCTGCTGCGCGAGCGGTGTCGCGTTCAGCGGCTTCGCGTTGTACGGGTCGGCATTCTTGCGCCAGTGGTCGCGCAGCTCGTCGCGCATCGCGTCGAGATCCTTCGGAGCGAACGTCTGATGATTCAGCACGCGCAACGGATAGCTGCTCGCGCTCGCCCAGTAGCCGTCGAAGCTCTTCGAGACATCGTTCGTCACGGGGCCCGCGGCGAGCACGTCGAGATCGCGAAACTGCAACGTCGGGCTCGCACTGAAGTATTCGTCGCCGAGATTGCGGCCGCCGACGATCGCGAGCTGGTTGTCCGCGATCATCGCCTTGTTGTGCATCCGCCGCGTGAAGCTGTCGATCCGCGTGAAGTAGTTGGCCGTGCGCTCGACCATCCCGTATTGCGACGCGCCGAACGGATTGAACACGCGAATCTCGATGTTCGTGTGCGTGTTCAGCGCGGCCATGACGCGATCGATGTCGTGGAAGTTCAGGTCGTCGACCAGCATCCGCACGCGCACGCCGCGATCGGCCGCATACAGCGCCGCGCCCAGCAGCAGCTTGCCGGTCGTGTCCTCGGTCGCGATGTAGTACTGCATGTCGAGCGTCTTCGTCGCCGCGCGTGCGAGCGCGATGCGCATCTGCAGCGCGGTCGCGCCGTCGGGCAGCAGCCGGAAGCCCGACTGCCCCGGATGCGCGGCTTCCGGCGCGGCCAGCGCAGCGCGCAACGGCGTCGCGGTATCGGTCGGCAACGCGTGCGAGACGGGACGATCGAGCGTGGTGGCGGGCGGATGCGTCGCGCAGGCGGTGGCCAGCGACAGCAGCGCGCACACGGCGAGCGCGCAGGCCGGGCGGCCGACGGCGCGCAACGACAATGCGGCCGGCGCGCACCGGATCAAGGACGTGAGCACGGAAACTCCCTCGACAGGCGGATCAACGGGTCCGCAATCGCCGCGGCGCGCGGCTGACGGGCGGGTTCAATCGATTCTAGGGGGCGCCCGATGAACCGGTCAATCGTGCGCCCGGCGCATGCGGCGCCGAGCCGCCACGCATGCCGCGCGCGGCCGCGGCCCTGAACCGCGGCCGGCGGGCGTCCTCGGATTCGACCGCCAGGCGGACCCGCCGCGCCCATGGTCCAACCAATCTCACGGCGCGTCGTCGCTTCGCTCGAAGTGGCTGCGCACGTAGTCGATATGGGTCTGCATCGCCGTGCGCGCCTCCTCGGGCCGGTGCGCGCAGATCGCGTCGCAGACCACCCGGTGCTGCTGCAGCAGCAACTCCGATGCCTGCTCGTCGTGCGTGGTCATCCCCGCGACGTTGATCGAGATGTGCTCGCGCAGCATCCCGAGCACGCTCGTGTGCAGGTGCAGGAACATCGTGTTGTGCGACGCGAGCGCGATCGCCTCGTGCAGCTTCGCGTCAGCCGACGCCTCGAGGGCCGCGTCGTCGTTCGCGTGCGCGGTCTCGAGCTCGCGCAGCAGCGCGCGGATCCGGCGCCGGTCGTGCGCGTCGGCGCGCAGCGCGGCGAAATACGCGGTCGCGCCTTCGAGCACGCGGCGAAACTCGAGTATGTCGTCGCGCAGCGCCGGATGGTCGGCAACCAGTTGGCCCCACGGCGACGCGATGCCCGCGCGCAACTGGTCCGTCACGTAGACGCCCGCGCCGCGCCGGCTCTGCAGCAGCCCGCGCGCGACGAGCCGCTGGGTCGCCTCGCGCACCGTATTGCGCGCGACGCCGTACTGCTGCGCGAGCACGCGCTCGGCCGGCAGCCGCGCGCCGGCCGGCCACGTGCCGTCGAGCAGCGCCGTCTCGATCTTGCGCATCACCACTTCGGTCCGGCCCCGTGCCGTCATCGCCGCCATCGCCGTCTCCCCATCCGGAATACCCGTCACGCCGATTGGCCCAACCAATTTGAGCTGCGGCGCCGTCGCGGGAATTATGCAGCGAAATCGTCGTCCCGCATTCGCATGCCGGGCCGGCACCCCTGGAGCGAGACATGAACGAAAGGCACTACCCCGCCGCCGCCGCCGCGCACGTCTATCTGTTCGCGACCTGCCTGGTCGACCTGTTCGTCCCCGAAGCCGGGCTCGACGCGGTCCGCCTGCTGGGACGCGAAGGCCTGACCGTCCACTATCCGCGCGGCCAGAGCTGCTGCGGGCAGCCGGCCTACAGCAGCGGCAATCCCGACGAAGCGCGCCGCGTCGCGGCCGCGCAGCTCGACCTGTTCGCCGAGCCGTGGCCCGTGATCGTGCCGTCCGGCTCGTGCGCGGGCATGATCCGGCACCATTGGCCCGCCCTGTTCGCCGACGATCCCGTGCACGGCCCGAAGGCACGCGCGATCGCGGAGCGCACCTACGAACTCGCCGAATTCCTCGTCCATGTGCTCGACGTGCGGCTCGACGCCGTCACCGCCAACGCCGGCCCGGACGAGCGCGTCGTGCTGCACACGTCGTGCGCGGCCCGCCGCGAGATGGGCACGCGCGTGCACGGCGTCGCGCTCGTCGACGCGCTGCCGGGCGTCACGCGCATCGAACATGAACGCGAATCGGAATGCTGCGGCTTCGGCGGCACGTTCTCGCTGAAGCATCCCGACATCTCCGGCGCGATGGTGCGCGACAAGGTCGCATCGGCCTGCGCGACGGGCTGCGACCGGCTCGTGTCGGCGGACTGCGGCTGCCTGCTGAACATCGGCCACGCTGCGGCCAAGGCCGGCGCGGCGCTGCCCGTCGAGCATCTCGCGAGCTTCCTGTGGCGCCGCACGGCCGGTGCCGGCTCGCTGCGCGGAGACACGCAATGAGCGCGCGCGACGCCATCCTCGCGCGCCTGCGCGCCGCCGCCCCCGGCGTCGCCGTGAACGCCGCGCCCGCGCTCGATGCGCGCATCGACACGCATTACGCGGCGCGGCGCGCGGCAGTCGCGCCCGATCCGGATGCCCTCGCGCAGACGATGCAGGCCGCGCTCGCCGCGTCGCACGCCGAAGTCTGGTGCGCCACCGCCGACGCATGGCCCGCGCAGCTGGCCGCGCGCCTGGCCGAGGCCGGCGTGCGCCGCCTGCTGCTCGACCCGGCCCGCCCCGAAGCCGCGGCCCTCGCGCAGGCGCTGCCCGACGCGGTCGCGCCGGTGCCGTTCGACCGGCCGATCGACGCATGGAAAGCCGAGCTGTTCGACACGATCGACGCGGGCTTCACGGTTGCGCGCTCGGGCATCGCGGCGACCGGCACGGTCGTGCTCGCGCCCGATGCCGGCACGCCGCGCACGGTCTCGCTGGTGCCGCCGCTGCACGTCGCGCTCGTGCATGCGAACACGCTGCACGCGGACCTTCACGCGGCCGCGCACGCGGAGCGCTGGCACGCCGGCATGCCGACCAACGTCGTGCTGGTGTCGGGCCCGTCGAAGACCTCCGACATCCAGCAGACCCTCGCGTATGGCGCACACGGCCCGCGCAACCTCTGGGTCGTGATCGTCACCGAACCGACCGCAACCGCCTGCCAGGACCTGCCGCGATGAGCGACCAACCGCTGCAATTCGTCGCCCCCGGCGACTTCAAGGCCCGCGCGCGCGCCGCGCTCGACGATCCCGCGCTGCGCCGCAGCTTTCGCGGCGCGATGGATTTCCTGCAGGGCAAGCGCGCGACCCAGTTCCCCGACGACACCGAGCTGCAGCAGCTGCGCGATCTCGGCGAAGCGGTGCGCCAGCACGCGCTCGCGCAACTGCCCGCGCTGCTCGAGCGGCTGGAGGCGAAGCTCAACGCGGCCGGCGTGCACGTGCACTGGGCCGAGACGGCCGCCGACGCGAACGCGATCGTGCTCGGCATCGCGCAGGCGAAGAAGGCGCGCCGCGTGATCAAGGGCAAGTCGATGGCCAGCGAGGAAATCGAGCTGAACCATTACCTCGCGGATCACGGCGTCGACTGCATCGAGTCCGACATGGGCGAGTTCATCGTGCAGCTCGCGGGCGAAAAGCCGTCGCACATCGTGATGCCGGCGATCCACAAGACGCGCGGCGACATCGCCGAGCTGTTCGAGGAACACATCCCGGGCACGCGTTACACGGAGGACGTCGACGAGCTGATCCAGACCGGCCGGCGTGCGCTGCGCCGCGCGTTCGCGGAAGCCGACATCGGCCTGTCCGGCGTGAACTTCGCGGCGGCCGACACGGGCACGCTGTGGCTCGTCGAGAACGAGGGCAACGGCCGGCTGTCGACCACCGTGCCCGACACGCACGTCGCGATCATGGGGATCGAGAAGGTCGTCGAGAAACTCGAGCACATCGTGCCGCTGTCGAGCCTGCTCACGCGCTCGGCCACCGGCCAGGCGATCACGACCTACTTCAACCTGATCTCGGGCCCGCGCCGCGACGGCGAACGCGACGGCCCGCGCGAGCTGCATCTCGTGCTGCTCGACAACGGCCGCACACAGGCCTACGCCGACGAGCAGCTGCGCGCGACGCTGCAATGCATCCGCTGCGGCGCGTGCATGAACCACTGCCCCGTCTATACGCGGATTGGCGGCCACGCATACGGGACGACCTACCCGGGCCCGATCGGCAAGATCATCTCGCCGCACCTGCTCGGCCTCGACGCGACGGCCGACCTGCCGACCGCATCGACGCTGTGCGGCGCGTGCGGCGAGGTGTGCCCGGTCCGGATTCCGATCCCGCAATTGCTGGTGCGGCTGCGTACCGAGGCGAACCGCAAGCCCGACGAACCCGTCGCGCATCCGCTGCGCGGCCAGGGCGCGAACTACAACCGCGCGGAAGACCTCGTGTGGCGCTTCTGGTCCGGCGCGTTTGCGCATCCGCGCGCGTATCGCGCGTTCCGCTGGAGCGCGACGCGGCTGCGCGCGCTGACGCCCGCGAAGCAGATGGGCTGGACCCAACATCGCACGCCGCTCGAGCCGGCGCCGCGCAGCCTGTCCGACCTGCTGCGCGCACGCGGCCAACCCGAATAGACCACCCCGCTTTCAAACCCGTACCGATAGAAATCCATGGAGGAGACAACCATGCAGGTTTGGCATCAGATCTACACCCCGCTCGGCAGCCTCGGGCTGTCGGCGTTCGTCGCCGCGATCCCGATCATCTTCTTTTTCGTCGCGCTCGCCGCACTGCGGATGAAGGGGCACGTCGCCGCCGCGATCACGCTGCTGCTGGCGCTCGGCGTCGCGATCCTCGCGTATGGCATGCCCGTGCCGCAGGCGCTCGCCGCAGCCGGCTTCGGCTTCGCGTACGGCCTGTGGCCGATCGCGTGGATCATCGTCGCGGCGGTGTTCCTGTACAAGATCGTCGTGAAGACCGGCCAGTTCGAGATCATCCGCGCGTCGGTGCTGTCGATCACCGACGACCAGCGGCTGCAGATGCTGCTGATCGGCTTCTCGTTCGGCGCGTTCCTCGAAGGCGCCGCCGGCTTCGGCGCGCCCGTCGCGATCACGGCCGCGCTGCTCGTCGGCCTCGGCTTCAAGCCGCTGCACGCGGCAGGATTGTGTCTGATTGCAAACACCGCGCCGGTCGCGTTCGGCGCGATGGGCATCCCGATCATCGTCGCCGGACAGGTGACCGGCATCGACGCGTTCCACATCGGCGCGATGGCCGGCCGCCAGCTGCCGCTGCTGTCGCTCGCGGTGCCGTTCTGGCTCGTGTTCATGATGGACGGGCTGCGCGGCGTGCGGCAGACCTGGCCGGCCGCGCTCGTCGCCGGCGGCAGCTTCGCGATCACGCAGTACTTCACGTCGAACCATATCGGGCCCGAGCTGCCGGACATCACGTCGTCGCTCGTCAGCCTCGTCTCGCTCGCCGCGTTCCTGAAGGTCTGGCAACCGGGCAGCGCGAAGCAGACGGCCGGCGGCCTCGTCGCGTCGGGCGGTGGCGCGGCGCTCGCGGGGTTCGGTGCGGGCGGCAACGGTGCGGGCGCGAGCCGCCAGGCGTCGCCGTACTCGCTCGCGCAGACCGTGCGCGCGTGGTCGCCGTTCCTGATCCTGACGGCCGTCGTCACCGTGTGGAGCATCGCGCCGTTCAAGGCGCTGTTCGCCGCGCACGGCGTGCTCGCGTCGACCGTCCTCAAGTTCCACGTGGCCGGGCTCGACCAGCTCGTCGTGAAGACCGCGCCGATCGCCGCGACGCCGAAAGCGCTCGACGCGGTGCTGAAGCTCGATCTCGTGTCGGCGGTGGGCAGCGCGATCCTCGTGACCGCGCTGATCTCGATGGCGCTGCTGCGGATGAAACCGCGCGACGCGCTCGTCACGTTCGGCGAAACGCTGAAGGAGCTCACGCGCCCGATCCTGTCGATCGGCCTCGTGCTCGCGTTCGCGTTCGTCGCGAACTACTCGGGGATGTCGTCGACGCTCGCGCTGATGCTCGCCGCGACCGGCGCCGCGTTTCCGTTCTTCTCGCCATTCCTCGGCTGGCTCGGCGTGTTCCTGACCGGCTCGGATACGTCGTCGAACGCGCTGTTCTGCTCGCTGCAGCAAGCGACCGCGCACCAGCTCGGCGTGCCCGAGACGCTCGCGGTCGCCGCGAACACGACGGGCGGCGTGACCGCGAAGATGATCTCGCCGCAGTCGATCGCGGTGGCATGCGCGGCAACGGGGCTGGTCGGCAAGGAATCGGAGCTGTTCCGCTTCACCGTGCGCCACAGCCTGCTGTTCGCGGTGATCGTCGGCCTGATCACGCTCGTGCAGGCGTACGTGCTGCCGGGGATGGTGCCGTAAGCACGCGGCGCGGCCGCTTTCCGGCCGCTTTCCGCTTCCCCGGAAAACAAAAACCCCACGCCCGCAAGAGCGTGGGGTTTCGTTCATCCCGGGCGCCGGACGAGGCCGGCGCCATCCGGCGGCACTCAGCTGCCCTTCGCGATGCGATCCTGGATGTGCTGCGCACGGCTCGTCGACGACGGGTGCGAGCTCATCATCGAGCTCTTGCCGCCATCGAGCTGCGCGAGCTTCTGGAACGCGGTGACGAGGCCCTTCTGGTTCATGTTCTTCTGCTTCATCAGGTCGAACGAGTAGTCGTCGGCCGCGCTTTCCTGCGTCTGCGAGAACTGCGCGTTGATGAACTTCTCGGTGATGTCGCCGAGCTGCGAGCTCGTCAGGGCCGCGACGCCCGGCGATGCCGCGCCGGCCGCCGTGCGTGCCGCGCTGACCGCGTAGGCAGTCTGCATCGCTTTCTTCGAGTGACCCAGCGCGACGTGGCCCATTTCATGGCCGATCACGCCGCGCAGCTCGTCGTCGTTCATCATGTCCATCAGGCCGCTGTACACGCGCACGCAGCCGTTGCCCATCGCCCACGCGTTGACGTCCTTGGTCATGTAGACCTTGTAGTTGATCTTCTGGCCGTTCAGCGTCATGTCGCCGAAGCCCTTCATCACCTTCGTCAGGCGCTTCGCGTACGCGCTGTTCGGCGCGGCGATCTTCGATTCGGCGTCGCTCGCCTTGCACGATTCGTTCGACAGTGCCGCGATGTCGCTGTCCGACAGCGTCGCCGCCTTGAACAGGTTGGTCCCCGCCGACGTCAGGCTGTTCGCGTCGAGACTCTGCACGCCACCGCATGCGCTCAACAGGAAAACCATGCCGCACGCGGCCGCCGCTTTCTTGATATGCATCCCGGATCCCTCGGTAGTTGTATTTGGGAGCGGCGATTTTGCATAATCCGGCAGAAAATTACCAGATGTTTACATCGAATGACAGTTTGATTACTGACAAATACGGAATGAACGGCGCGATTGCTCAGCCGATTGATGACAATCGGGCCATCAATCGCCACGGCCGGACGACCGGCCGAACGCGGAACGCGACCGGCGCGTCAGCCGCCGCGCGACCAGCATCGGCAGCCGCACCAGGAAACCGGCGAACAGCCGCAGGTGCATCCACGCGAGCAACGCGTTGTCGCGGCCGTAGTGGAAATGCGACACGCCGCCCTCGTGCGCGCCGAAGTAACGCACCGGCGCTTCGATGCGGATCGGCCGCACCCCGGCCCAGCACAGCCGCACGGCGGCTTCCGGATCGAAGTCGAAGCCGCGCATCCACGGCTGGCGATGCATGATCGCGGCGAGCGGCGCGACCGGGTACACGCGAAAGCCGTATAGCGAATCGCCGATCCCGGCCCACAGAGTCTCGAGGTCGGCCCATCCGTTCGACAGCCGCCGGCCCTGCACGCGCAGCTGCGGCGCGCTCGCGTCGAACTTCGGCAGGCCCAGCACCATCGCATCCGGCGCCCCCTGCGACGCGGCCATGAATTCGGGAATCAGGTCGGCCGGATGCTGGCCGTCGGAATCCATCGTCAGCACGTGCGTGAAGCCGCTCGCGGCCGCCGCGTCGAGCCCGGCCAGCACCGCGGCGCCCTTGCCGCGGTTCGCCGGCAGCACGATCACGCGCAGCCCGGGGTCGCGCCCGGCCATCGCCTGCAGGCGCTCGGCGCTGCCGTCGGTGCTGCCGTCGACGACGACCCACACCGGATTCCACTGCGCGCGGGCGTTGCGCACGGTCGTGTCGACCTTGACGCCCGGGTTGTAGCTCGGAATCAGTACGAGATGGGTGGACGAGGCCTGCAGCGTGGACATGGGAACGGCCGATTGCGAAGACGAGGATCCTGACAAAAGTTTATGACCTGCAGGCGACTGCCGACAGGCTTCGTCGACGCCGCCCGCGTGCGGCGACGGTTCGCGCAGCGACAGGCCCGCGCGCTTCACGACAGGTGCTCCAGCGGATGGCCGGCGCTCGCCTCGATCTCGACCAGCAGATCGTCGCGGCACACGTCCGCGTGGACGAACAGCGGCCGCACGCCGGGGCCGGCCGCATCGCGCAACGTGCGTTCGATCGCGGCGAGCGCCGCGGCATCGCCGGCGTCGCGCACGTAGACGCGGTAGCTCAAGTCGGCAAGCGTGAACGGGCCGTGCCCCTGCCGCGCGGCCTGCTCGAGCACGGCGGCCAGGTTCGCGAGCGTCTCGCGCGTTTGCGCGACGACGTCGCCGTGATGCACGGTGCGATGCCCGACGATGCTGGCGGTGCCCGACACGAACAGCAGCGGCGCGGCAGCGTCGCCCGGCCATGCGGCCGCGCGCGCGAACGTCGGCGCACGCGGGCCGTACTCCGCCGGGTAGTGATACGCGCTGACCTGGCGCGGGTTCTCGACCGGATCGGCCGGCGCACGGCTCGCGATGAAATGGATCGCGAGCGGCGCGGCCGGCGGCATGTCACCCGCGACCGGCACGACGGAACCGAGCGCGCAGGCGGCCGGCACGCCGCCCGTCAGCGCGCGGCGGCACGCGTCGAACGCGCGCTGCCTGCCGATATTGAACTGACGATAGCGTTCGATCCCGAACTGCTGCGCGTTGATCGCAGGCACGGTGTTCCAGATCCGCAGCGGATGCGGGATGCCGAGCGTATCGAGTACGTCGAACAGCGCGCGGTACGCGTCGTACGTCGTGCGCTCGAGCGGCGTGCCGCCGTCGCGATCCGCATCGGCCGATTCCTGAGCTTCATGCGCTGCCTGCGCTTCCTGCACGACGATGCTGCCGAACACAAGCCCCGCCGTTGCGCTGTAGCGGTACTGCAGCGCGCCGCGTCGCTCGCTGCGCAGGTCGCGCGCGTCGCACTGCCAGATTTCGCAGACCGCATCGGCGCGTGCATGGCTGCCGGCATCGAGCAGCGCCATCTGCACCGGTGCGAGCGGCAGGTCGGGCGCGGCGGCGGCGAGCATGCGCGCCATCGCATCGGCCGGCGCCCCGGCCGCGCCGATGCAGACCGCGCCCAGCGCACCCGGAAACACGCGGTCGAATGCGTCGCCCCGCTGCTGCGCATCGTGCAGCAGCGCAGCCAGCCGTGCCTGATCGATCTGGACGAGCCGCAACGCACGATTGCCGCCGTTCGCGGTGGACGTGGCCGCCATGGGTCCGCGTGCGACCGCGCTGGTGGCGGACGACGGGGAACACGCTCGCCGTTCGGCGTCGACTGGATGCACTGACACTTCGATTTCCTCACTATGCGGCGCGGGCTCGCGGCATCGTGGCCACGCGCCGCGTTGCGCGCCGTTGCTTCGCGTCAAGCCGACGCGGCGCGCGTCGTCATGCGAGGCCGCCGTTGACGGACAGCACTTGCCCCGTCACATAGGCGGCCGCATCGGATACCAGATACGCGACCATCGCCGCGACTTCGTCGGGCCGGCCGGCGCGCTGCGCGGGCACGAGCTGCTTGATCCGTTCGGCGGGAAACGCATGTTCCGCCATCGGCGACTCGATGATGCCGGGCGCGACCGCGTTCACGGTAATGCCGCGCGACGCGAGCTCCAGCGACAGCGACTTCGTCGCGCCGATCAGCCCCGCCTTCGCGGCCGCGTAGTTGACCTGTCCGCGGTTGCCGGTCACGCCGGCGACCGACGCGATGTTGACGATCCGGCCGCGCCGCGTGCGGATCATCGGCAGCAGGAGCGGTTGCGTCACGTTGAAAAAACCGTTGAGCGTCACGTCGATCACGCTGTGCCATTGCTGGCGCGACATGCCGGCCATCGGCGCGTCGTCGTGAATGCCCGCGTTGTTGACGAGGATCTGCACCGGCGCGTCGTCGACGAACGGTGCGAGCGCGGCGAGCGTCGCATCCGCGTCGGTCACGTCGAATGCGATCGCATGCGCGATGCCGCCGGCCGCGACGATCTGCTGCGCGACGGCTTGCGCCTGCGCGAGATTCCGGTTCGCGTGTACCCAGACTTCGTGGCCGGCCTGCGCGAGCGTCGTGCAGATCGCCTGCCCGAGTGCGCCGCTGCCGCCCGTTACGAGCGCCCGCATCGAATTGCTCCGTTCATCGCGTTCCTCCTCGATCGACGCGGCGGCGGTGCATCCAGCCGCCGCCGCCGCGTGCCGTCATCCTCTGCGTGCCGCGTCGCGCCCGCGCGCGCCGCCGTCACTTCGTGCGATGCGCGGCGACATACGCGGCAAGCGCGCCGAGCGTCGCGAAGATCTTCTGGTTGTCCGGATTGTCCGAGCGCAGCTCGAAGCCGTACTTCTTCGAGATCAGCAGCGCGATTTCCAGGATGTCGATGGAGTCGAGCCCGAAGCCCTCGCCGTACAGCGGGGTCCCGGCCGTCACCGTTTCGAGCGGGACGTCTTCGAGATTCAGTTCGCCGATGATCAGCGTGGCGAGCTCTTGTTCCAGTGCGTTCATCATGCTTGCGGGCAGGCGGCCCATGGCAGCGGGAGGCGCCCGGAAAACGGCAGCCATCGTGCACGCCCGGCGCGGTGCGAGGCGCGCGAATCTCCGTCCCTCCGGCGTCTGCCGGCTTCCCCGCCTGCGTTATTGGGGATCGTTTGTAAAAGTTACGCGGATTCTAGACGATGGGTATCGGCACGTATACGGGGAATGGTTACAGACTGAAGGGCCCCCGCCGCGGCCGGTTTCGGGACCCGATCGCAGCAGACGCTTGAGCCGCTTCGGATGGAAATGGATCGTCGCCGCAAAAGCTTCAGTGCGCTGCCATACATTCGGTTACAAAACCCGGCTGCACCTGCCTCGAACCGCCGCGCCGCGGCCCTAAAATGTGCGTGCACGACAGCCGGCCCGGACTAGCGTCCCGGCCGCCATTCATATGATGTTTGACGGCCCGACGCACGCGTCCGGCCCCGATCCGCCCGATGTTTCCAGCAACCATGCCGCGCCCGTCCGCTCCCCTCGCTCCGGTTTGTCCGTCCGTTTGCCGCCGTGCCGCGGCAGCCGGCGGCCACGCGCACCCGCGCCGCGCGCCCGGAGCGCCGCGATGAGCACGCCGCTCGGCATCGTACGCGGCGCCGGCGCGGTCGCCGCGGTGGCGGCGTACCAGATCGGCGCGCACTACGCGGCCGCGACGCCCGGCGCGCACGGCTTCGGCCTCGCGATGGCGCTCGTGCCGCCGCTGCTGCTCGCGCTCGGCGCGGCACTGCGCTCGCCGCGGCGCGCCTGGCTCGTGCCGGCGTGGCTGCTGGCCGCCGTCGCGCTGTGGGCCGTGCGCATCCCGCTCGCGCGCCATTTCGAATGGGGCCTGTATCTGGAGCACGCGAGCTTCAACCTCGCGATGGCGCTGCTGTTCGGCCGCACCCTCGCGGCCGGCCAGGTGCCGCTGTGCACGCGCTTCGCGACGCTGATCCACGGCACGATCACGCCGGCCGTCGCGCGCTACACGCGGCACATCACGCTCGCATGGACGCTGTTCTTCGTCGCGATCGCCGCCGTGTCGACGCTGCTGTTCGCGACCGCGCCGATCGTCGCGTGGTCGACATTCGCGAATTACCTGTCGCTGCCGCTCGTCGCCGTGATGTTCGCCGCCGAGCATGCGTGCCGGCGCTTCGCGCTGCCGCACGACGCGCGGCCGCGGATGGTCGACGCGGTTCGCGCGTACCGCGCGTCGACGCAGCCGTCACGATGAATTCATGGCCGTCGCGGCGCCGCATCGCGGCCGCGCCGGTGACCGCCTTCCGCTTTGACCGATTTATGCCGACTCACCCGCTGGTATTCCATTCCTCGCCGGACCAGACGATCGCCTGGCGCGACGGCACGCCCGTCACCGTCCGCACGTTCGTCGCCGATGTCGCGCGCGTGGCCGCCGCACTGCCCGCCGGCCGCCACGTGTTCAACGTGTGCCGCGACCGCTACCGCTTCGCGGTCAGCCTGTGCGCGGCGCTCGTCACCGGCAGGATCAGCCTGCTGCCGTCGACGCACACGCCGGAGATGGTGCGCCAGCTCGCGTCGTTCGCACCGGACGCGTTCTGCCTGCACGACGCGCCGGACTGCACGATCGACCTGCCGCGCTTCGCGTATCCGGACGCCGCACCCGGCGAACTCCCCGACGACGCACCGTGCGTGGTGCCGCAGATCGACGCGTCGCGGATCATGGCGTACGTGTTCACGTCCGGCTCGACCGGCGCGCCGGTGCCGCACCGCAAGACCTGGGGCTTCCTGGTCGGCTGCGTGCGCGCGGCGGCCGAGCGCCTCGGCCTGCTCGACGGCCGCGCGGCCACGCTGATCGGCACCGTGCCCGCGCAGCACATGTACGGCTTCGAATCGACGGTGCTGCTCGCGCTGATCGGCGGCCTCGCGTTCAGCAACCGCCAGCCGTTCTACCCGGTCGACATTCGCGACGAACTCGCCGCGATCCCGCAGCCGCGCGTGCTCGTCACGTCGCCGATCCACCTGCGCGCGCTGCTGTCGGCCGGCCATGCGCTGCCGCCGGCCGCGCTCGTGCTGTCGGCCACCGCGCCGCTGTCGGAAAAACTCGCGTGCGAAGCCGAAGCCGCGCTCAAGGCGCCGCTCGTCGAAATCTACGGCAGCACCGAAACCGGCCAGATCGCGACGCGCCGCACGTCGCAGGGCGCCGCGTGGCAACCGTTCCCGGACATCCGGCTCGACGCGCGCGCGGCGCACGACGCGTCGGACCACGATGCCGCGGGCGACGACAGCGGCCCGACCGTGTGGGTGTCGGGCGGACACGTCGAAACCCCGGTGCCGATGGGCGATGCGCTCGAGCTGCTCGGCGACGGCCGGTTCCTGCTGCACGGCCGCAAGGCGGACCTCGTCAACATCGCCGGCAAGCGCACGTCGCTCGCCTACCTGAACCATCAGCTGAACGCGATTGCCGACGTCGTCGACGGCGTGTTCTTCATGCCGGACGACATCGCGCCGGCCGACGCCGATGCGACCCGCGAACCGGTCACGCGCCTCGTCGCGCTCGTGGTCGCGCCGACGCTCGCCGCGGCCGACCTGCAGCGCGCGCTGCGCGAACGGATCGATCCGGCGTTCATGCCGCGCCCGCTCGTGTTCGTCGACGCATTGCCGCGCAACGAAACGGGCAAGCTGCCGCGCGACGTGGTCGCCGCGCTCGTCGCACGGCACACGCGCGCCGCCGGGGCCGACGTGCGCGAGCGCGCCGCGACGGCCGCGCCCGATGCGCCGCTCGCGTTCACGATTCCCGCCGATCATCCGGCGCTGCCCGGTCATTTCCCCGGTCGTCCGATCGTGCCGGGCGTCGTGCTGCTCGATCACGCGATCGCCGCACTCGGCGCATCGCTGAATCGCCCGCTCGATACGTGGCGGCTGGCTTCCGCGAAATTCCTGAGCCCGGTCGCGCCGGGCGAGGCGCTCGATCTCGCGTTCGATGCAGCGGCCGGCGGCGCGATCCGCTTCACGCTGCGCGCGGGTGCGCGCGACGTCGCGACCGGCGTGCTGTCCGCGCCGCCGGCCGCGCAGGACGGCGCGCAGCGATGAAGCGCACCGCATGGGCCGAGCGCCAGGAACGCAGCAACGCCGGGTTGCTGCGCGTGATGACCTGGATCTCGCTGCGTTTCGGCCGTCGGCCATCGCGCATCGTGCTGCATGCCGTCGCGACTTATTTCGTGCTGTTCTCGCCGGTCGCGTGCGCCGCGTCGCGCGACTACCTGCGCCGCGTGCTCGGCCGTCCCGCGCGCTGGCGCGACGTGTACCGGCACGTGTTCACGTTCGCGGCGACGATCCACGACCGCATCTACCTGATGAACGGCCGCTTCGACCTGTTCGACATCCGGCTGCACGGCGAAACACGGGTCGACGCCGCGCTCGCCGGCGGGCGCGGCGCATTCCTGATGGGCGCGCACCTCGGCAGCTTCGAAGTCGTGCGCGCGATCGGCCGCACGCGCCCGGACCTGCGCGTCGTCGTCACGATGTTCGAAGAGAACGCGCGCAAGATCAATGCGACGCTCGCCGCCGTCAACCCGGCCGCGAAGCCGGAAGTGATTCCGCTCGGGCAGGTCGACTCGATGCTGAAGGTGCGCGAACGCCTCGACGCGAACTGCATGGTCGGGATGCTCGCCGACCGCACGCTGCTCGACGACGCGACCGCGTCGCTGCGGTGGCTGCCGCTGCTCGGCGCGCCGGCGGCATTCCCGCTCGGGCCGCTGTACATGGCCGCGATGCTGCGGCGTCCGGTGCTGTTCATGACGGGCCTCTATCGCGACGGCAATCGCTACGATGTGCACTTCGAGACGCTCGCTGATTTTTCCGACGTGCGCCGCGACACGCGCGCGGCGGCCGTCGACGCGGCGCTCGCGCGCTACGTCGCGCTGCTCGACCGGTACTGTCGCGCGGCGCCGTACAACTGGTTCAACTATTTCGATTTCTGGCAGACCGGCACGGCCGCCGCGCGCCGCGACGCGGCGCACGCGTGCGCCGGCCTGTCCGCCACGAGGGATTCCGACGCATGACCGCCGTTCGCCGCTTTCCGCCGATGTCGCTGCCGATGTTCCCGCTGCCGCACCCGCGCGCGCTGCGCCGCGCCGCACGCACGTTCGCCGTCACGGCCGCCGTCGCGCTCGCCCTGCCCGCGCACGCGGCCGACACCGGTTCGGCATGGACCCTCGACCGGCTGATGTCGACACTCGCGCAGCACAAGTCGGGGCGCGCGACGTTCACCGAGACGAAGACGCTGTCGATCACCACGCAGCCGCTCGAATCGTCGGGCGAGCTCGTGTTCGTCGCACCCGACCATCTCGAGAAGCACACGCTGAACCCGAAGCCCGAACATCTCGTGGTCGACGGCGACATGCTCACCGTCGAGCGCAACAACCGCAAGTACACGCTCGCGCTCGCGCGCTATCCGGAGCTCGGCGCGTTCATCGACAGCATCCGTGCGACGCTCGCCGGCAACCGCTATGCGCTCGAGCAGGTCTACAAGGTCGCGCTCGCCGGTCGCGGCGACGACTGGACGCTGACGCTCACGCCGCTCGACTCGCGGATGCTGAAGGTCGTCAGCACGATCACGCTCGAAGGCTCGCGCGACGTGTTGCGCAGCGTCGCGATCCGGCAGGCCGACGGCGACCGTTCGACGATGCGCCTGCAACCCGTCCCGGCGAACTGATGGACGATCGCACCCGGCCGCCCGCCCCCGTCACGCACCGCCTGCCCGCGTGGCGGCAACGCGCGGTGCTCGTGTGGCTGCTCGCGCTCGTCGCATGCGGGATCGCGATCGCCCGCGCGAACTTCACGGCCGACCTGTCCGCGTTCCTGCCGCGCGCACCGAGCGCGGGGCAGCGCGTGCTCGTCGATCAACTGCGCGACGGCATCGTGTCGCGGCTGATCCTCGTCGCGATCGACGGCGGCGATGCGGCCACGCGTGCCGCGCTGTCGCGGCGCGTCGCCGGCACGCTGCGCGCCGACCGGCAATTCTCCTCGATCAACAACGGCGAAGCCGTCGACGACACACACGACCGGCAGTTCGTGTTCGACCATCGCTACCTGCTGAGCCCGGCCGTCGCGCCGCAGCGCTTCAGCGCGGACGGCCTGCACCAGGCGCTCGGCGACAGCCTCGACCTGTTGAGTTCGTCGGCGGGGCTCGTCGCGAAGGCACTGCTGCCGCGCGACCCGACCGGCGAAGTGACGGCGCTCGTCGACCAGCTCGACAGCGGCGCGCAGCCCGCCAGCCGCGACGGCGTATGGGCGTCGCGCGACGGCACGCGCGCGGTGCTCGTCGTGCAGACGGCCGCGCCCGGCTCCGACACCGATGCGCAGGCACGCGCGATCGACGCGGTGCGCCGCGCGTTCTCCGCCGCGACGCAGGCGCTGCCGAACCCGGCCGCGTACACGCTCGCGATGACCGGCCCAGGCGTGTTCTCGGTCGACACGCGCGACACGATCCGGCACGACGTCGAGCGGCTGTCGACGGCGAGCGTCGTGCTGATCGTCGCGCTGCTGCTGACGCTGTACCGCTCGCCGCGCACGCTCGCGCTGGGGCTGCTGCCGGTGCTGACGGGCATCGCCGCCGGCATCGCGGCGGTCGGCATCGCGTTCGGCACGGTCCACGGGCTGACGCTCGGCTTCGGCACGACGCTGATCGGCGAAGCCGTCGACTATTCGATCTACCTGTTCGTGCAATCGGCGCAGGCCGGCTCGCGCGGCACCGCACGGCCCGCCGACGCGACGCGGGCATGGATCGCCGCTTATTGGCCGACGATCCGGCTCGGCGTGCTGACGTCCGTGTGCGGCTTCGCGTCGATGCTGTTCTCCGGTTTTCCGGGCCTCGTGCAGCTCGGGCTCTACTCGATCGCCGGGCTGACGGCCGCCGCGCTCGTCACGCGCTTCGTGCTGCCGCACCTGCGCGGCGAGCACGTCGCGATTCGCGACGTGTCGCGCGTCGGCGCGGTGCTCGCGCGCGCGGCCGCTGCCGCGCCGCGGCTGCGCTGGCCGCTCGCCGCGCTCGTGCTCGCCGCGTGCGCGACGCTCATGCTGCATCGCGACGGCCTGTGGAGCCGCGAGCTTGCGGCACTGAGCCCCGTGCCCGCTGGCGCGCAGGCACTCGACGCACGCCTGCGCGCCGATCTCGGCGCGCCGGACGTGCGCTATCTCGTCGTGATTTCCGCGCCGACCGAACAGGCCGCGCTCGAACGCGCGGAACGGGTCGCCGCGCAAATGCAGCCGCTCGTCGAGCGCGGCGCGCTCGCGGGCTTCGAAAGTCCCGCGCGCTACCTGCCGAGCGACGCCGCGCAGCGCGCGCGCCAGGCGAGCCTGCCGGACGAGGACACGCTTGCCGCACGCATGCGCGCGGCCGTCGCGAACCAGCCGATCCCGGTCAGGCCCGAGCTGTTCGCTCCGTTCATCGCCGATGTCGAGGCCGCACGCCACGCGCCGCTGCTCACGCACGCGGACCTGCGCGGCACGTCGATGGCGCTCGCCGTCGACGCGCTGCTGACCGAGCGCGCGGGCCGCTGGCGCGCGATGCTGCCGCTGCGCGCGCCGGACGTCGCACGCACCGGTCCGGCCGCTCCGGCGCTCGATGCCGCGCCGATTCGCGCGGCCGTCGCGCGCGCCGGCGTGCCCGACGCGCTGTTCGTCGACATGAAGGCCGAGGCCGACCGCCTGTACGTGAACTACGTGCACGAGGACATCCGGCTGTCGCTCGCGGGTTTCGCGGCGATCGCCGTGCTGCTGCTGATCGCGCTGCGCTCGCCGCGCCGCGTCGTACGCGCGCTCGCGCCGCTGGTCGCGGCCGTGCTGGTGGTAACGGCCGGCTTCGCGCTCGCCGGCGTGCCGCTGACGATCCTGCACCTCGTCGGGATGCTGCTGATCGTCGCGGTCGGCTCGAACTATGCGCTGTTCTTCTGCAAGCGCGACGACGCGCAACCGGTCACGCCGCACACGCTCGTGTCGCTGCTGATCGCGAACCTCGCGACGGTCGCCGGCTTCGGCCTGCTCGCGCTGTCGCGGGTGCCGCTGCTCGAAACCTTCGGGCTGACCGTCGGCCCCGGTGCGATGCTCGCGCTCGCGTTCGCCGCGATTCTCGCGCCGCGCGCGGCGGCGGTGGCCGCTGGCAGCCCTCATCGTGAGCCGACAGGAGGTCGCGCATGAACGCGCCGTCGTCCGTTCCGCCTCGCCAGCCCGGCGATGCGCGCCGCTGGAAACCGACGCCGCTGATCGCGGGCACGGCCGCGCTGCACGCGGGCGCGCTCGCGGCCGTCGTCGCGCAACCGGCCGCATGGCCGTGGGCCGCCGGTGGCGTGGTCGCGTCGCATCTCGCACTGACCGCCGCCGGCCTGTGGCCGCGCAGCGCGCTGCTCGGGCCGAATTGGACGCGCCTGCCGGCCGGCGCCGGCCGCCGGATCGCGCTGACGATCGACGACGGCCCGGACCCCGACGTCACGCCGCGCGTGCTCGACCTGCTCGATCGCCACGACGCGCGCGCGACGTTCTTCTGCATCGGCGATCTCGCGCGCCGCCATCCGCAGTGGATCGAAGCGATCGTCGCGCGCGGCCACGCGGTCGAGAACCACAGCCAGCGGCACCGGCATACGTTCTCGCTGTCGGGGCCCGCCGCGCTGCGCCGTGAAATCGCGGCCGCGCAGCAGACGCTGACCGAGATCGCCGGCACGCGCCCGCGCTTCTTCCGCGCGCCGGCCGGCCTGCGCAATCCGTTTCTCGAGCCGGTGCTGTGCGAGTTCGGCCTGCAGCTCGCCAGCTGGACGCGCCGCGGCTTCGACACCCGCGCGCGCGATGCGGATACCGTCACGCACCGCCTGCTGAACGGCCTGGCCGCACGCGACATCCTGCTCGTGCACGACGGCCACGCGGCGCGCGACGCGCGTGGCGAACCGGTCGTGCTCGACGTGCTGCCCGCGCTGCTGCACGCGGCCGCCGATGCGCAGTTGCACTGGACCACGCTGCGCGCCGCGCTCGCCCCCGAACCGTCCGATCCGCCCGCCGGGCCGGGCACGCCGGCCCCCCCGTTTGATAAAATCTGACCACGCCCGGCGCGCCCGCCAGCCCCGCTGCGGCGCCCGTTCCGGCCACCGGATACGACCCTCGTGAAACCTCTCCTGCTCTCGCACTTCACCGCCACCAGCTGCATCGGCCGCGGCCTCGACGCGACCGTCGACGCGCTGCGCCACGCACGCGGCGGGCTCACGCCGTGCGACTTCGAACGCGCCGATCTCGACACCTGGATCGGCGCCGTGGACGGCGTCGATGCGCAGCCCGTGCGCGCGGATCTCGCCGACTTCGACTGCCGCAACAACCGCCTCGCGCAACTCGGCCTCGTCCAGGACGGCTTCGACGCGCGCGTCGCGGCGGCCGTGTCGCGCCACGGCGCCGCGCGCGTCGGCGTGTTCGTCGGCACGAGCACGTCCGGCATCCTCGAGACCGAGCGCGCGTACGAGCAGCGCGATCCGGCCAGCGGAGCCCTGCCCGCCGGATTCCGCTACGCGCACACGCACAACCCGTATTCGCCGGCTGCGTTCGTGCGCGCGTATTTCGCGCTGCGCGGGCCCGCGATGGCGATCTCGTCGGCGTGCTCGTCCGGCGCGAAGGTCTTCGGCTCCGCGCGCCGGATGATCGAAGCGGGGCTGATCGATGCGGCCGTCGTCGGCGGCGTCGATTCGCTGTGCCTGACGACGCTGTACGGCTTCAATTCGCTCGAACTGCTGTCGCGCCGGCCGTGCCGCCCGTTCGACGTCGCGCGCGACGGCATCTCGATCGGCGAAGCGGCGGCGTTCGCGCTGCTCGAACGCGTGCCCGACGCGCCCGCCGCGCTCGACGGCGACGCGATCCTGCTGCTCGGCATCGGCGAATCGAGCGATGCGCATCACATGTCGTCGCCGCATCCGGAAGGACTCGGCGCGCGCATCGCGATCGAACAGGCGCTCGCGTCGGCCGGCCTCGCTGCAAGCGACATCGACTACGTGAACCTGCACGGCACCGCGACGCCCAGCAACGATGCCGCCGAAAGCCGCGCGGTGGGCGCGCTGCTCGCGCGCACGCCGTGCAGTTCGACGAAGGGCGCGACCGGTCACACGCTCGGGGCGGCCGGCGCCCTCGAAGCGGTCGTCGCCGCGCTGGCGCTGCGCGAACAGTTCGTGCCGGCCGGCGTCAACACGACGCAACCCGACCCGGCGCTGGCCGCCGACTACGTGCTCGCGAGCCGCGATGCGCGCGTGCGTGCGGTCCTGTCGAATTCGTTCGGCTTCGGCGGCACGAACTGCAGCCTGATCTTCGGCCGCGCCGGGCATGCGAGCCGCCGGGAGCCGACATGACCGTCACCGCCTTCATCGAAAGTGTCGGCCTCGTCGGGCCGGGACTGAACGACTGGCCGCACGCGGCCGACGTGCTCGCGGGCCGCGAGGCCTATGCGGGCGCGCGCACCGTGCTGCCGCCGCCTGCCAGCCTGCCGCCGGCGGAACGCCGCCGCACCGGCCCCGTCGTGCGCGTCGCGCTCGCGGTCGGCCTCGAAGCGGCAGCCGCGAGCGGGCGCGATGCGGCCACGCTCGCGACCGTGTTCAGCGCGTCCGGCGGCGACGGCCAGAACTGCCACGCGATCTGCGAGACCCTCGCCGGCGACGATCGCCACCTGTCGCCCACGCGCTTTCACAACTCGGTGCACAACGCGCCGGCCGGCTACTGGAGCATCGCGACCCGCGCGATGGCGACGTCGAACGTGCTGTGCGCGCACGACGGCAGCTTCGCCGCGGGCCTGCTCGAAAGCGTGTGCCAGGTCATGGTCGATCGCGTGCCGAGCCTGCTGATCGCCTACGACACCGACTATCCGGAGCCGCTGCACGCGGTGCGGCCGATCGTCGACGCATTCGGCGTCGCGCTCGTGCTCGCGCCCGACGCGAGCGAACGCACGCTCGCACGCATCGACGTGCGGCTCACCGACGCGCCGGCGACGACGCTCGCGAACCCCGAACTCGACGCGCTGCGCACCGGCAATCCGGCCGCGCGCGCGCTGCCGCTGCTCGACGCGCTCGCGGCGCGGCGCGCGGCGAGCGTCGTGCTCGACTATCTGGAAGATACGCGCGTGCAGGTCGATATCGCACTGCCGAATGCCGCGGCGGGGCACGCGCGATGACGACGCCCGTTTCGACGCCGATGCCTGCGCCGGCGCCGGCCACGCTCGACCGCGCATGGATCGCCGCGCACATTCCGCACGACGGAGCGATGTGCTTGCTCGATCGGGTCGAAGCGTGGGACGCCGCGCGCATCCGCTGCAGCGCGACGAGCCACCGTGACCCGCACAACCCGCTGCGCTCGCGCGGCCGGCTTGCGTCGGTCTGCGGGATCGAATATGCGGCACAGGCAATGGCCGTGCACGGCGCGCTGCTCGGTGCGCAGCAGGCGCAGGCGGAACCCGCGCGGCCGCGCGCCGGCTATCTTGCGAGCGTGCGCAACGTCGACGCGTTCGTCGACCGGCTCGACACGTGCGAGCTGCCGCTGATCGTCGACGCCGAACGCATCGGCGGCGACGACCGCTCCGTGCTGTACGGCTTCACGCTGCGCTGCGGCGAGCGCGTGTTGCTCGGCGGCCGCGCCGCGGTGATGCTCGATGCATCGGCAACCGGCGTGCGCGTTGCGCCGCACGCGGGCCGCGCGGACCCTAGATGAACCAGCCCCAAGGAAACCAGGCCGTGAAAGCACGTCAGTTCATTTGCACCGCGTTCGTTCTCGCGCTGATCAGCCCGATCGCGCACGCGGACATGTCGGAAGTGAAGCAGGACATCAAGCGCGATTCGAAGGAAGCGGCGCACAAGACCGGCGAGGCCGCGCGCAGTTTCGGCCACGCGACCGCGAGCGCCGCGAAGACGGTCGGCCACGGCATCGCGCACGCGTCGCGCGAAGGCTGGGATGCCACCAAGCGCACGACGAAGCGGATCTTCCACAAGAACGATTCAGGCGAAGGCGCGCGAAAGAGCGATTGAGTGCGAACGTCCCGCGCACCGCAGACGGATGCGCGGGACGCGGCACGACGCGTGAACGCGGCGGTGCCGCACTGCCGCCGTCAGCGCGCGCCGCCGCGCGTGCGACGCGCCGGCCCGCGCGCGAAGCACTTGCCGTACGCGACCAGCCAGCAATCGCGATGATCGAAGTTGCGCAGCAGCCGCGCGCGGCGCCGCTCGAGCCAGTGAAGCGCGATCGCCATCGTCAGCGCGACGGCCAGTGCCGAGCCGCCGATCGCGAGTCCCATCCAGGTGTCACCCATGCCTCCTCCGGAATGCGAGGCCGGTGCGGCGTGCGTGCCGTGACGCGGTAGCCGGCACGCGGGCGCACCCGGCCCGCCGCATGCGCGGCGAACCTGCGTCCGTGTTCCGTCACCGCGCGCGTGCGCGCCGCCCCGGCGCTGGATACAGCGGGAGCACGGCCCGGACGCGCGCGCGAACGCCGCCCGGGCCGCCGCGCGTCAATGCATGTGCTGGCCGCCGTTGATCGCGATGTTGGAGCCCGTCACGAAACCGGCCTCTTCCGAGCACAGATAGGCGACCAGCGCCGCGACTTCCTCGGGTTTCCCGAGCCGTCCCGCCGGAATCTGCGGAAGGATCTTGGTATCGAGGATGTCCTGCGGGATCGCCGTCACCATCTTCGTCGCGAGGTAGCCCGGCGACACCGTATTCACCGTCACGCCCTTGCGCGCGGTCTCGAGCGCGAGCGATTTCGTGAAACCGTGCATGCCGGCCTTCGCGGCCGCGTAGTTGGTCTGGCCGACCGAGCCCTTCGAGCCGTTGACCGACGCGATGTTGACGATGCGTCCCCAGCCGCGCTCGACCATGCCGTCGCAGACCGGCTTCGTCATGTTGAACACGGAATCGAGGTTGGTGCGGATCACCGCATCCCAGTTGACCTTGTCGAGCTTGCGCAGCGTCATGTCGCGCGTGATGCCCGCGTTGTTCACCAGGATGTCGACCGGGCCGACGTCCCGGACGATTTTCTCGACGCATTGCTGGCACGAATCGTAATCGGCCACGTCCACCGGATACGCGTGGAATTCGCGACCGGCCGCGTGCATCTCGGTCAGCCAGCGATCGGCGCCGGTGTTGTTCGGCGAATACGTGACGACGACCTGGCAGCCCGCATCGTTCAACCGGATGCTGATCGCTTCGCCGAGACCACCCATCCCACCCGTCACAACTGCAATTCGCTTAGTCATCCTATGAGTTACCGACAAGAAAAGTAGTCAAAGGTGCGGGGCGACGGCATGGCACATGCTGCCGCCCCGCCGCTGCGATGCGCTGGCGCCCGCAGGGCGGACGTGGCGCGCACCGGAACATCACGCTTGTTGTTGGCAGCTTGTTGCGCGCGAAGTTTGCTGCATGTGTGTGCGGCGCTGGCCGGCGCCGCATGCGTGCACTATCGTCAGACTCTGCTCAACCGCGCTCGACCGCGAGCGCGACGCCCATCCCGCCGCCGATGCACAGCGACGCCAGCCCGCGCTTCGCATCGCGCTTGGC